>NZ_LIRK01000445.1 GCF_001419765.1 Streptomyces torulosus | reverse complement strand
ACATGTGTATAAGAACCAGGACCCCGCCGTCTGCGCTGGGCCCTGCTCCTGGCCCTCGGTCTGACGCTCCCCACTCTCCCCACACCCCCGTCGGCCGCCGCCTCACCCGCCTCACCCGCCGCTTCCACGACCTCGCGGGTGTGGCCCGCGCCCCGGCACATCGACACAAGTGGGCGCCAACTCACCGTCCCCCGCCGCGTCGTGGAGGTGGTCGGCCCGGGCACCGACCGCTCCGCCCGGCGGGTCGTCGAGGCCGCGCTGCGGGCCGCCGGGGCGGACCGGATCGTCACCGTGCCGTCCGGCGAGCACCCGCCCGCCGCCGCCCTCACCGTCTACGTCGGCGGCCCCCGGGAGAACCCCGCGACCAGGGGCGCGCTGCGACGGCTGGGCGTCAAGTCGCCGGCGGGGCTTCCCCCGGAGGGGTACGTCCTCGCCTCCGGACGGCGCTCCGGCCGCGCGCTGCTCGCTCTCTCCGGCACGGACACCAGCGGCACCTTCTACGCCGCCCAGACCCTGCGCCGGCTCCTGCGGGGCCGGCGGCTGCCCGAGGTCACGGTCCGCGACTGGCCCACGGCCCGGCTGCGCGGTGTCATCGAGGGCTTCTACGGCACCCCGTGGACGCACGCCGAGCGGCTGGACCACCTCGACTTCCTGGGCCGCACCAAGCAGAACGTGTACGTCTACTCCCCCAAGGACGACCCGTATCTGCGGGAGCGCTGGCGCGACGCGTACCCGGCGGCCGACCTGGGCCGACTGCGGGAACTCGTCGAGCGGGCCGCCGCCAACCATGTCCGGTTCACCTACGCCCTCTCCCCCGGCCTGTCGGTCTGCTACTCCTCCGACGGCGACATCGCGGCGCTGGTCCGCAAGTTCGCCTCGCTGTACGACATCGGTGTGCGCTCGTTCGCGATCCCGCTCGACGACATCAGCTACACCCGATGGAACTGCCCCGCGGACGAGGAGAAGTTCGGCAGCGGGGGCGGAGCCGCCGGGGCCGCGCAGTCCCGTCTGCTGAACGAGGTGTGGGCGAGGTTCTCGGCCGGCCGGGCCGGTCTGCGACCGCTCGAAATGGTGCCCACCGAGTACTCCGACCTCGCCGACACCCCGTACAAGAAGGCGCTCCGCGAGCGGCTGGACCCGGACGTCGTGGTCGAGTGGACCGGCGTCGGCGTGATCGCGCCGAAGATCACCACCGCGCAGCTGCGGCAGGCCCGCGAGGTGTACGGGCACCCGATCCTGATCTGGGACAACTACCCGGTCAACGACTACGTGACCAGCCGCCTTCTGCTCGGCCCCGCCACGGGCCGGGAGGCCGGCGTGGCCCGGGAGGCCGTCGGCGTCACCGCGAACCCGATGGTGCAGGCGGAGGCCAGCAGGCTCGCCCTGTTCACCTCGGCGGCCTATCTGTGGAACCCGGACGCCTATGATCCGCGCACCGCTTTCCTCGCGTCCGTACGGGATCTGGCGGGGCCGGGGACCGGGGCCGCGAGGTGGCTGCGGATCTTCGCCGAGAACAACCACTCCTCCGACCTGGACCCCACCGAGGCGCCGACGCTGACCGCGCTCGTCGCGGCCTTCCGCACGGCGTACGAGGAGGGCAGCGGCCTCGACCGGGCCACGGCGGCGCTGCGGGCCTACTTCGCCGACATGGCGGCCACCCCGGCCCAGTTGCGTGCCCGCCTCCCGCGTCCGGGTTTCCTGAGGGAGACGTCGCCCTGGCTGGACAAGCTGGGCTCCTACGGGACCGCCGGGCTGACCGCGGTGGACCTGCTGCTGGCCGGCAAGCGGGGCGACGCCGAGGCCGTGGCGACGTACTGGAGGAAGCTGCGCGGCGAGCGCAAGGCGCTGGACGCGGTCCCGCAGCAGGTCTCGCCGGGAGTGATGGACCAGTTCCTGTACACGGCGATGCTGGAGCACGCCCCCGACCCCGGTGTGGACCCGTCCTTCGCACCCGACTCGCTGTCCCTGCGGCCCGGCGCGAGCGCGACGGTGACCCTCAGGTTCTCCGACGAGGCCGCCCCCGAGGCGCGGTCCGTCGACTGGAGGCTCACCGTGCCCACCGGGGTCACCGCCTCCCCCGACAGCGGCACGGTCGCCGTCCCGGCGGGCGGCAGCGCCTCGGTGACCGTCACCTTCACGAGCGCGGCGGACGCCACGGAAGGGGTTCGTTCGGTGGTGGTGTCGGGAGGGCCGGGCGTGCTGACCAGGGCGATACCCGTCCAGGTGAGCGACGGCAAGGGGGCTCCTCGGGCGTTGACCGCCAACTTCAGTGGGGCGTCGGTCAGTTCGATCGACCTTTCGTCCGGCACGAGCACCGAGATCGGGGTCGGGGCCAACCCGGGCGAGGTGGTGGTGAGCGCCGACGGCCGTACCGCGTACGCGGCCGACCAGGGGTCGAACTCCGTCAGTGTGATCGACGTGGCGCGCGGCGAGGTCACCGCCACGGTCGCCGTGGGCCGGGTTCCGGCCGGGCTCACGCTCACACCGGACGGCGGCACGCTGTGGGTCGCCAACTACACGGACGGCACGGTCCAGCCGGTGGACACCGGCACGCTGCGCGCGGGCACGGCCCTCACCGTGGGGTCCGGGCCCGAGAACATGGCGATCACTCCGGACGGCCGGACGCTGTACGTGGCGAACATCCACGACAACACCGTCACACCGGTCGACCTCGGCACGAGGAAGGCGGGCGCGGGCATCCCCGTCGGGCCGCGCCCCTTCAACGTGGTGGCCGCACCGGACGGGAAGCGCGTGTACGTGTCCAACTCCGGTGGTTCGACGGTGACTCCGATCGACACGGCGACGAACGACACCGAGCCGACACTCCTGGTCTCCGGGCAGGCGTACGGGCTCGGCCTGTCCCCGGACGGGCGGACCCTGTGGGTGAGCCCCAGCACCGGTGACCACCTCACCCCCGTCGACACGGTGACCGGCGCCCCGGGGACGAGGACCACCGTGGGCAGGTCCGCCTTCGACGTCGGCCTCGACTGGGACGGCGCAACGGCGTACGTCACGACCGCCGACGGCAACGGACTCGTGCCGGTCGACACGGCGTCGGGCACCGCCGGGGCCCCACTGCGGACCGGCGCCTATCCGCTGGCGGTGGCGCTGACGCCCGTCCCCGTGCCGTAGGCCCGCTCAGCTCGCGGTGCGCCGGATCCGTCCGGCGTACCGCTTCTCCAGCTCCAGGTTGCCCTCGAAACCGCCGGGGACATTGGCGGAGACATAGACCGGGGGGCGCTCGCCCGACGCGAGGAGCAGGGACGTCGCCTCGGCCACCATCATCTGGACCAGCATCACCCCGGTCAGGGTCGACAGCGCGCACACGGCGCCGCCACCCGGCAGTTCGAGGAGCGCGTCACCGCGGGGGGCCGCGTTGTCGAGGACGACGTCGGCGAGGTCGGCGAGCTTCCTGCCGCTGGGGTGGACGGCCGGCACGGAACCGGTGTGGGCGAGCGAGGTGAGGGCGATGAGGCGGTGGCCACGTTCCTTGGCGTGCAGGGCCATCTCCACGATCACGTTGTTGACGCCGGAGTTGGAGACGACGACGAAGAGGTCCTGGGGGCGGGGGGCGGCGAGTTCGTAGAGCCGGACGGCGATGCCGGGCTCCCGTTCCAGGAGGGGGTCGTCGAGGCCGCTCGGATGGTCACCGCCGTAGAGGACGAGGTCGGCCATCTGGAGGCGGTTGGTGGGGACGAACCCTCCGGCGCGGCCCGCCAGTTCGAGGACGAGGGCCTGGGAGTGGCCGGTGCCGAAGGCCTGGACGACACCGTCCTCGCGGACGCACTCGGCGATCAGCGCGGCGGCGGCGCCGATCTCGGCGCTCGCGGACCCGGTGAGCCGGTGCAGGACGGCCAGTCCCTGCTGCGCGAAGCTGTCGGCGCTCACGGGCTCGGTCACGGACTCATCGGCGGACTCGACGGACACCTGACACTCCCCACTGGTGGATTGAACCACCCCATAACCTTGTCTCAGTGAATCACTGAATCACACGCCCCGCATCGCGGGCAATGGCGCAGCTGGGCCCCGGCCACGCACAGCCGGGCCGGTCCTGGTATTCAGTCACTCGCGCAATGGGTGGCTGATACCTTCTGTGGCATGCCCTCGACCGATGTCACCACCCTGATCCGCACCGAGCTGCCCCGGCTGGCCGGCTCCCTGCGGAAGGTCGGCGAGCTGATCCTGGAGGATCCGGCCGCCGTCACCCACTGCTCGGCCGCGGAGCTGGGCCGCCGCACCGGCACCTCCCAGGCCACCGTCACCCGGTTCTGCCGGGCCATCGGCCTGGACTCCTACCAGCACCTGCTGATCGAGCTGGCCCATGAGCGCGGCCGCGGTGAGTCCTCCGAGTGGGGCAGCGCCGAGATCGGGCCGGACATCTCCCCCGACGACAGCCTGGAGCGCGTCGTCCAGGTCGTCGGCAGCGCCGATCTGCGCGCCATCCAGCAGACCATCGACCGCATCGACCTGGACGCCGTCGAGCGGGCCGCGCAGGCCGTCGCCCGGGCCCGGCGCGTCGACGTCTACGGCGTCGGCGGCAGCGGAGCGGTCGCCCAGGAGACGGAGACCCGGCTGTTCCGCATCGGCTGCGCGGTGCGCGGCTGGACCGAGGTGCACGCGGCCACCACGTCGGCCGCGCTGCTCACCCCCGCGGACGTGGCGATCGGCATCTCCCACTCCGGCGCCACCCGCGAGACGATCGAGCCGTTCGAGCTGGCGAAGGAGCGCGGCGCCACCACGGTCGCACTGACCGCCGACCCGCGCTCGCCGCTGGCCCGCGCGGCCGACGTACGGCTGATCTCATCCTCCTCGGAGACCAGCTTCCGCACGGGCAGCATCGGCGCCCGCCACTCGGTGCTGATGCTCATCGACTGCCTCTACGTCCGGGTGGGCCAGCTTTCCTACCAGCGGGCGAGCGCCTCCCTCGCACTGACGGACCACATCGCGGGGGCGCACGCCGTGAAGTCGCGGCGGGGCCGCTGATCGCGAGCGGGGACACCGACGACACCGACCGGGAATGCATGGATGAATCAACCAAGGTGACGAGACATGGTTGATTGAACCACCCCACGCTGCCAGGATGGGGCTCCGCCGAGCACTCGTAGGAGCCCCATGCGCGTCATCTCTGTCGAGTCGACCGAGCTCTTCACCGGCACGGAGGACCAGCCGCTCCAAGTGGTCGCCGTGGAGCTCCGGCACGATCCGGGCCGGCCGGTCCGGCTGAGCGTGGAGGGGCCGGGGATCCGCAGCGTCGGCGAGACCCTCGTCACCGTCGGCGAGGACGGCACCGTACGCGCGGAGCTGTCCGTGGCCGCCGCCGGTGTCTCCCCCGGTGACCGCCGGCCGATCACCGTGGTCGCCGAGGACGCGGGCGCCGACCGGCTGGTACGGCACGCGGCGGAGTTCACGGCCGCCGAGCCCGGCTGGACCATGTTCATGGTCAGCCACTTCCACTACGACCCCGTCTGGTGGAACACCCAGGCCGCCTACACCGAGACCTGGGACGTCGCCGACGACCCGGCGGTCACGGGCCTGCCCGCCCGCACCTTCGACTCGCGCGGCCAGAGCGGCATGAGCCTGGTACGGGCCCACTGCGACCTGGCCCGGCGCGACCCGGCGTACACGTTCGTGCTCGCCGAGGTCGACTACCTCAAGCCCTACTGGGACGCCTTCCCCGAGGAGCGGGCCTTCCTGCGGCAGCTGATCCGCACCGGCCGCGTCGAGATCATGGGCGGCACCTACAACGAGCCCAACACCAACCTCACGGGCGCCGAGGCGACCGTCCGCAACGCGCTGTACGGCGACGGCTTCCAGCGGGGCGTCATGGGGGCGTCCCCGGAGACCGCCTGGCAGCTGGACGCGTTCGGGCACGACCCGCAGTTCCCGGGGCTGATGGCGGACGCGGGGGTCACGTCGAGTTCATGGGCGCGCGGCCCTTTCCACCAGTGGGGGCCGACCCTGTCGGTGTTCGGCGAGGAGCCCCGCGATCCCGGGCGGATGCAGTTCCCGGCGGAGTTCAGCTGGATCGCCCCCTCGGGACGCGGACTGCTGACCGCGTACATGGTGAACCACTACGGCGCCGGCTGGGCCATCGACAACGCGCCCACCCTGCCCGAGGCGGAAGCCGCCGCGCTGAAACTGTTCCGGGGGCTGAAGCGGGTCGCCCTCACCCGCAACGTCCTGCTGCCGGTCGGCGGCGACTACGCCCCTCCGTGCCGCTGGGTGATGGGCATCCACCGCGACTGGAACGCCCGTTACGTCTGGCCCCGCTTCATCAGCGGCGTCCCCCGCGACTTCTTCGCCGCCGTACGGGCCGAGCTGGAGCGGGAGGGGCGTACCGCGCCCCCGCAGACCCGTGACATGAACCCCGTCTACACCGGCAAGGACGTCTCCTACATCGACACCAAGCAAGCCCAGCGGTACGGGGAGACACTGCTCGCCGACGCCGAGGCCTGGGCGACCCTCGCCTCCCTCGTCACCGGCCGGCCCCACCCCGACGCGGCCCTCGACAAGGCGTGGCGGCAGCTGGTCTACGGCGCGCACCACGACGCGATCACCGGCTCGGAGTCGGACCAGGTGTACATCGACCTGCTCACCGGCTGGCGGGAGTTGTACGACCTGGCGGAGACCGTGCACGCCGACGCGACGCAGGCACTCGCCGACCGGGTCGTCCCCCTGCCGGCGGGCGGCACCGATCTGGTCGTCCTCAACTCCGCGACCTGGCGGCGCCGGGACGTCCTGACCGTCGCCGACCCGGGCCTGGTCCCCCTGGACCACACCGGCCTGCCGCTGCCGGCGGTCCGCGAGGACGGCGAACTGAAGGTCGTCGTACCGGATGTGCCCGGCATGGGCCTCAAGGCGCTGTCCCTCGCCGAGGGTTCGGTCCCGGGCTGGACCGCCGGGGAGGGGACGACGATCCGCAACGAGTTCTACGAGGTGACGGTCGACCCCGCGCGCGGCGGCGGAGTGAGCAGCCTGCGGGCGCTCACCGAGGGCGGCCGGGAGCTGCTGCGGCCCGGGGACATCGGCAACGAGCTGGTGGTGCAGGAGGAGTACCCGAGGCATCCGCGCTTCGGCGAGGGGCCCTGGCATCTCACCCCGACCGGCACGACCGTCGCCCGGAGTCGGGACGTGGTGGCTGACATCGATGTCGAGCACTCACCGGCGGGCTCCCGGATCACCGTCCGCGCCGACCTGGGACTCTTCCGCTGCACGCAGCGGCTCACGCTGTGGACGGGCGTGGACCGGCTGGACGTGACGACCACCCTCGACGGGTACGACGGCGCCGACCGGCTGATCCGGGTGCGCTGGCCGGCCGGCGTACGCGGCGGTCTGCCGGTGCACGAGGTCGCGGACGCGGTGATCGGGCGCGGCTTCGGGTTCGTGGAGGTGGACAGCGAGGAGTTCCCGTGGACACTCGACAACCCGGCCCACACCTGGTTCGGGCTCGGCTCCACGGCCCGGGTCGCCGTCCACGACGACACCGGGGCGCTGCTCGGCCACCGGTCGATCGGTGTGGCCGAGCTGGTCTTCGCCGACTGGGGTGCCGCCGGTGAGCTGGGTACCCCGCTCGCCGCCGCGCTGGTCCGCACGGGCGTCACGGCCACGTCGACGATCGCGGGCGGTCCCCGCTACGGCGATCTGGAGGTCGACTCCAATCTGCCCGACATCCGGGTCGCCGTCGGCGGACCGGACCGCAACAGCCTGGTCGCCGAGGCCCTCGGCTGGGATCCGGCAGCGGCCCGAGAACTGCGCCGCCAGCTGGCGCGGGACGGTCTGGCGTCGGTGTGGGTGGCACCGCGGGCCTCGCTGCGCGAGGAGTGGGTGCCCGGCGCGGACCTGCGGGACCTGGAGCGGCTGCCGCTGCTCGTGGTGGCGGGCGCCCGCCCCGAGGACGACGCGAAGGCGGTCGACGCGCTGATCGCCGACCTGGACGACGCGACCGTACGGGCCACCTCGGCCGGTGGCGGCGAGGCGCTGCCACCGGGCGACGCCTGGGACGGCCGGGGCTTCGCGATCCTCAACCGGGGCACACCCGGCTGCGTGGTCACCTCCTCCGGCGACCTCTACATGTCCCTCATGCGGTCCTGCACCGGCTGGCCCTCCGGCATCTGGGTCGACCCGCCCCGCCGTACCGCCCCCGACGGTTCCGGCTTCCAGTTGCAGCGCTGGTCCCACACCTTCGAGCACGCCGTCGTCGCGGGCGAGGGAGACTGGCGCGACCTGGGCTGGCCGCGGGCGGGGCACGCGTTCAACCACCCCCTCAGGGCACGGTTGCGCAAACCGGTCGGGGACCGGGCGCGGGGAGAGACGGACCGGGCCGAGCGGCCGGGGCTGCCGAGGGTCGCGGCCCTGCTGGCGCTGGAACCCGAGGGCCGGGTGCTCCTCGACGCGCTGAAGCCGGCCGGGTCTCCGCTGGCCCGGGGCGGTACGGCGCCCGCCGACCCGGCGCGCGGTGTGGCCGTACGGGCGCACGAGGTGGACGGGCGGCCGGTGCGGGCGCGGCTGACCGGTCCCTCGGCGTGGGGCGAGGGCCGTCGGGCGGATGTGCTGGAGCGGCCGGGCGAGGAGGTTCCTCCCCGCGCGGACGGCGCCCTCGAACTGGACCTGAGCGGCTTCGAGGTGGCCACGGTACTGGCGGTACCGGCCGCTGGAGGCCCGGCGGGAGACACGGACACCGAATCCGCCGATGGAGGGGCCGCGGAGAGGGCCGGTGTGGCCGCGTACGAGCCCGCGCAGCCCGTGCACACGCGCTACTGGCTGCACAACTCGGGCCCCGCGCCCCGGGGGAACATGCCGGTGGCCGTGTATCTGTCACCGGCCGCGCTGACCGCCGACGGGCCGGTCACCGCGACGGTCCGCGTCTCCTCCGAGCTGACCGACACGGCGGTGTCGGGGACGGTGGCGCTGGAGGTACCGCCCGGCTGGACCGCCGAGCCCGCCGAACTGCCGTACGCGCTGGGGCCGGGCGGCTTCACCCTCACCGAGGTCACCGTGACGCCGCCGCCGGACCCGGTGCCCGGCCGGTACGGGCTCGCGGCACGGCTGTCGTACGGCGGGCAGACGTTCGAGGACGTGATCGCCCTGGACGTGCCGGGGGACGCGGCGCCGGGCGAGCCGGACGGGCGGACCGGGCCGAGTCTCGTGATGGAGCTGGGCACCGACCATGTCGAGGTGCGCCGGGGCGAACGGGTGCGGGTGCCGGTGACCGTGCACAACACCACCCGGGCGCCGGTCGGCGGGGCCCTGTGGGCGGTGTCGTCCTGGGGGACGTGGGCCGGTGTCGGACCGGGCTGCCAGGGGTTCGCCCTGGAGGCCGGGGAGAGCGCCGAGTGCGTCATCGAGGTGGACGGGTCGGCGGTGCCGCCGGGCTCGTACTGGCTGATGGCGAAGGCGGGCTGGCACGGCTGCGTGGCCTATACGGAGGCGGTCGTCCTGGAGGTGACGCCATGACCGGGCGACCGGCCCCCGGCGGGCTCGCGGCCGACACGGGGCACACGACACCGGGCAGGGGGCACGCAGGGGACGCGGCGCACGCCGACCACGCGCCCGCCCACCACACGCCACACGCCGACCACGTGCCGCACGCCGGTCATATCGCGCCCAGCGACCACGTGCCGCACGCCGGGTACGCCGTGCTCGTCGGTGGTGAGCCCGTGCCCCGGGAGCGGGTGGACGCCGTGCTGGCGGCCGTGCCCGCGCGGGACCGGGAGGCGCTGCCGGAGGGGCGGGCGCGGGCGGAGCGGCAGCGGAGGCGGTGGGCTACGCAGGTCGTGGTCGCCGACGAACTGGCCCGGCGGGCCTGCGCCGCGCGCGGGCTCGCCCCGCCGCCCGAGGCGTCCCCGGCGCGGGTGCTCGCGGTGTCCGGGACGGAGGTCGCCGATCTGGGCAGCATCATCGCCGTGGCCCTCGCGCACTCCCCCGCCGCGCGCGCCCTGCTGGCGGCGCTGGAGGCCGAGTGGACGGTGCCCGAGGAGGTCGTGCGGGACTACTACGACCGCAACCCGGACCGTTTCCTCACCCGCGAGGCGCTGCGGCGCGGTGTCGACCCGTACGACGGGGCGGGACCGGGGGACTTCGTGCCGTACGAGGCCGTCCGGGACCAGGTGGCAGGGGAGTTGCGGCGGGCCGGGGGCCGGCAGGCCTTCTTCGACTGGCTGGACCGGGCCCGCGCCGGCGTCGCGTACGCCCCCGGGCACGAGCATCCCGGCGACCCCTCGCACCCCGACCACGAGCACCGGCACTGACGGCCGCCCCGGGCCCGCGTCCGGCGCGTCACGGGCCCGCGGAAACGCCACGGAACCGAAAAGCAACATGGCAAGGCATTGACCTCCGATGAATTCTGGTCCACCTTTTCATCAATCGGAGTCCAAGTTGGTGATTTGAACCAGCCGCTGACGGATCGCAGGAGGCACCATGCGCGCGAGAAGACTGACCGGAGCCGTGGCGGGCGTCATCGCCCTCACCCTGACCGCGGCCGGCTGCGGCCTGTCGGGCGGCGGCTCCGACGGCGGGAAAGCCACGGCCGGCGGCTGCGAGGTCGACGAGGGCAACGTCGGCTCCGGGAAGCTCACCGGGGACGTCAAGGGCACGATCACCTTCCAGACGACGAACCTGAAGAAGGACTTCGGCGACTACTTCAACGGAGTGATCAAGACGTTCGAGCAGGCCCACCCGGGCACCACCGTGAAGTGGGTCGACGACCCGGGCGACGCCACGTTCACCCAGCGCCTGGTCGCGGACGCGCAGGGCTGCACGCTGCCGGACGTGGTGAACATCAACGTCAACA
Organism: Streptomyces torulosus; assembly: GCF_001419765.1. GTDB lineage: Bacteria > Actinomycetota > Actinomycetes > Streptomycetales > Streptomycetaceae > Streptomyces > Streptomyces torulosus. The sequence continues at coordinate 5,179 of NZ_LIRK01000445.1, read as the reverse complement.
CGGCGATCGCGCTCACCAAGGCCGGCTATCTGCTGAACCTGGACAAGAAGGCGCCCGACGCCGGCGAGCCCTTCACCCCCGCGATGTGGAAGTCCAGCGTCTACGCGGACGCCTCCGGCGCCGAGGTGCACAGCGTCCTGCCCTGGTACTCCGGCGGCATCGTGCAGACCTTCAACACGGACCTGATGAAGAAGGCGGGCCTGGACCCGGCCAAACCTCCGACGAGCGTGCTGGGTCTGTTCGAGGACGCCGAGAAGATAGCCGAGGCGTCGGACGGCAAGTACTACGCCTTCCTCGCCAATCCGCAACTGCGCATCCCTGCCGACTGGCAGCAGATGGACATCAAGATCCTCTCCTCCGACGGCAAGAAGTTCACCTTCGCCGACGACCCGAAGACCGCGCAGTGGGTCGAGGCCATGACGAAGCTCTACAAGAGCGGCGGGATGCCGAGGGACTCCCTCTCCTCCACCCAGGACCCCGCCAACGTCTACGGCCAGGGCAAGCTCGTCTACGGACCCACGAACCCCAACTTCCTGCGCTTCATCCAGCAGAACAACCCGAGCGTCTACAAGAAGACCGGGGTCGCCCGCTTCATGCTGGACGCCCTGGGACACACCGTCGGCGCGCCGCAGTACATCGGTGTCGCCACCACCAGCAAGAACGCGGCGACCGCGCTGGCCTTCGCCCGGTTCCTGACCAACGCGAAGAACCAGCTGGAGTGGGCGAAGGACCCCAACGTGGTGATCTTCCCGTCCACCACGGCGTCGCTGAATGACCCGTTCTTCCAGTCGGTCAAGGGCGACGACCCCTTCGCCCAGGCCCGCAAGATCGTGGCCAGCGACCGCAGGACCGCCACCGCCGACGAGATCGCCCTCACCCCCGGTGAGCTGAACGCCATCTCGGCCCAGATCCAGCTGGCCATGCAGGGCAAGAAGAGCGCCCAGGACGCGCTCGACGAGGCCCAGAAGAAGGCCAACGCGCTGGTCGAGCAGGGCAGCTGAGCATGACCACCCTCTCTCCCCCCACGAAGGATCCGGGTGCCGCGGTGTCCTCCCGCGGCACCCGGGCCGGGGAACCGGGCGGCCCGCGCCGCCTGGTGCGGGCCCTCAAGCCCGGCCCCACCGCCGACGCGGGCGGCGCCGCGCTGTATCGGCGCTGGTGGCTGCCGTGGCTGTGGATGGCCCCGGCGATCATCGGCGTCACCGTCTTCGGCGTGTACCCGTTCCTGAACACGCTCCTGCTGTCGTTCACCGACGCCAAACCGCTCGGCGGCGCCGCCTCGTTCGTGGGCCTGGACAACTACGCGCGGATGCTCGGTGACGCCGACTTCTGGCTCGCCACCCGCAACAGCGTGCTGTACGCGGTGATCGTGGTCCCGCTGATGGTGCTGCTGCCGCTGATGCTGGCGGTGCTGGTGGAGAAGAACCTGCCGGGCATCGGCTTCTTCCGCTCCGCCTTCTACACACCCGTCCTCGCCTCCAGCGTGGTCGTCGGGCTCAGCTGGCAGTGGCTGCTCAGCGATCAGGGCCTGGTCAACACCTGGCTGCAGAAGGCCCACCTCATCCGGTCGGCGATCCCGTTCCTGTCCGACTCGTGGCTGATCCTGCTGTGCGCGATGGGGCTCACCCTGTGGAAGGGCCTCGGCTGGTACATGATCTTCTACCTGGCCGCGCTGGGGAACGTGCCCAGGGAACTGCACGAGGCCGCCGCCGTGGACGGCGCGGGCGCGGTCCGCCGCTTCTGGCACGTCACCGTGCCCGGTGTGCGCACCTCGATGCTGCTGGTCGGCACCCTCACCGGGATCGGCTCACTGCGGGTGTTCACCGAGATCTACATGCTCGGCGGCTCCACCGGCGGCCCCGGCGGCGCCGACCGCACCCTCCCGTTCTACATCCGGGACGTCGCCCTCGACCCCCTCACCGGCAACGCCGGTTACGGCTCGGCGGTCAGCGTCGCCCTCTTCGTGCTGACCCTGGGTCTCACGCTGCTCGCGCAGCGCCTGACGAAGGAGGACGCGGCATGACCACCGCCGTGAAGGAGCAGCGGACCGCGGCGGCCGTGGCCCCGGCCGGGAAGCGGCGCCTGATGCCGCGCTGGCGGGACTACGGGCGGCCGCGTGAACTGGTCGTCCGCTACCTGCTGTTGTTGTTCGTCCTCGGCATCACCGTCGGCCCGCTGCTGTGGCAGCTGCTGTCGTCGCTGAAGGGCGTCGGCGAGGACGTGTTCGGCTCGAACGCCTCGCTGTTCCCCCGCGATCCGACGCTGCGGGCCTACCGCGAGGTGTTCGACCAGGTCCCGGTGTGGACGTACATCCGCAACAGCGTGGCCGTGGCCCTGCTGTCGATCACCAGTCAGCTGGTGTTCTCCACGCTCGCCGGTTACATGCTCTCCAAGCCGAGCTGGAAGGGGCGGGGACTGGTCTGGGTGCTGCTGATGGCGTCCATGATGTTCCCCTTCGAGTCGATCATGGTGTCGCTGTTCCTCGGCATCCGGGACCTCGGCCTGGTCGACAACGTGGTGGGCGTCTGGCTGCCCGGCTTCGTCGCCGCCATCAACGTCCTCATCATGCGGGCCGCGTTCCTCGCCGTGCCACGCGAGATCGAGGACGCGGCGATGCTCGACGGGGCCGGCGAGTGGAAGCGGTTCCGGTATCTGTACCTGCCGTCGGCGTGGGGGGCGATCCTGGTCGTCACCATCAACACGTTCATCAGCGCCTGGGACGACTTCCTGTGGCCGCTGATCGTGCTGCGCACCGAGGACCACTTCACGCTGACGCTGGGCCTCGCCCGGCTCCAGTCGTCGTCGTTCGGCTACGACCAGCGGCTGGTGATGGCGGGCTCGGTGATCTCCGTGATCCCGGTGCTGGTGCTGTTCGTCATCACCCAGCGGTGGTTCTACAAGGGCGTGTCGTCGGGGGCCGTCAAACTCTGACGTCCAGCACGGCGGGTACGGCATCCAGCGCCTCCCGCGCCGAGCCCGCGACCCGGATCTCCACCGGGCCCGGCACCACCGTGGTCTCCAGATCGGCGCCGACCAGCGACAGTTGGTCGGCGCCGAGCCGCAGCGCGACCGTGCGGCACTCCCCCGGCGCCAGCTCCACGCCCTGGAACGCCCGCAGTTCGAGCGTGCGCGGCCAGACGGGGGTGCGCAGCCGCCGGACGTAGACCTGGACGACGGTACGGCCGGGCCGGGTGCCGGTGTTGGTGACGTCCACCTCGACGGTGTGCCCGGTCAACCGGGTGGGCCCGTAGGCGAAGGTCGTGTACGACAGCCCGTGCCCGAAGGAGAACAGCGGCCCGGCGTCGCCGTCGGCGTAGGAGCCGTACTCGGTGTCCTTGTGGTTGTAGTGCACGGGCAGCTGGGCCGCCGAGCGCGGGACCGACAGCGGGAGGCGCCCGGCGGGTTCGGTGAGCCCGAGGAGCACCTCGGCGACGGCCTCGCCGCCCCAGGGGCCCGGGTACCAGGCGGTGAGCAGCGCGTCCGCGCGATCCACGGCCTCGGGGACGGCGTGCGGGCGCCCTTGGGTCAGGACGACGACGGTCGGGGTTTTGGTGGCGGTGACGGCGTCGAGGAGCGCGTGCTGGGCCTCCCCCAGCCGCAGTCCGGCGAGGTCGACGCCCTCGCCGCAGGTCATCTCGGGGGCGATGGTGCGCGCCGCCCCGTTGGCGTCGAACTCCGTGTCGGGGGTGCGGGCGCTGCTGCCGCCCAGCACCAGCACGGCGAGGTCGCAGGCGGCGGCCGTCGCGACCGCCTCGGGCAGGCCGGTGCGGTCGTCGCCGGTGACGGCGCAGCCGCGGGCGTGGCGGACGTCCGTGCCGGGCGGGGCGAGGTGGCGCAGCGCGTCGAGGACGGTCGTGCCGGTGCCGGGGCGCTGCGGGGCGGTGTAGTCGCCGAGGAGGTGGGCGGTGGTCGCGGCGTGCGGGCCCAGCACGGCGACACGGCGCACGGAGGGGCCGATCGGGAGGACGCCGGCCGGGTTGTGGAGGAGGGTGACGCAGGCGCGGGCCAGCGCGGTGCTGAGGGCGCGCCCGGTGTGCTCGGGGACCGGCACGGGCCGTGTGGACGGCTGGTCGAAGAGGCCGAGCCGGAACTTCAGGCGCAGTACGCGGGCCACGGCTGCGTCCAGAGTCGCCTCGCTGACCAGGCCGCGTTCGACGGCCTCGGCGAGATGGGTGAAGCCCTCGTCCCAGAGGCTGAGGTCGATCCCTGCGTGGAGCGCGAGTGCTCCGGCGCAGACCTTGTCGCCGGTGATGCGGGCGAGCCGGTCGACGGCGAGCCCGTCGGCCATGACCAACCCGTCGAAGCCCCAGCGGTCGCGGAGCAGCCCGGTGAGGAGAGCGCGGTTGCCGGAGCAGGGCAGCCCGTCGACCTCGTTGTACGCGGCCATGACGGCGGCGGCCCCGGCGCGGATCCCGGCGCGGGCGGCGGGGAGGTGGATCTCGTGGAGTTCGCGGGGGCCGAGTTCGGACTCGGCGGAGTTCCGGCCGCCGACGGTGGCGCCCTGGCCGGCGAAGTGCTTGAGGACGACGGGGGCCTTGTCGGCGGCGAAGAGGTCGCCCTCGCCCTGCATGCCGCGGACGAGTGCCTCTGTCAGCCGGGCGGCGAGGTGGGGGTCCTCCCCGAAGCACTCCTCGGTGCGGCCCCAGCGCGGGTCCCGGGCGATGTCCAGGGCGGAGACGAGGGCGACATGGCCGCCGCGGGCGCGCAGTTCGGCGGCGGCGTGGGCGGCGGCCCGCTCGTACAGGGCGGGGTCCCAGGTGGCGCCGACGGCGAGGTTGACGGGGAGGACGGTGCCGTCGAGGGCCATGTGGCCGTGCGGGACCTCCTCGACGAACAGGGCCGGTATGCCGAGCCGGCTGCGTCCGACGACGTGCCGCTGCACGAGGTCGGCCAGGGCGGCGCTGTCCTCGGCGCCCGGTCCTTCGCCGTGGTCGACGCCGGACCAGGCGTCGGCGAAGGACCGGGCGCCGAGCCCCTCGAAGCGCTCGGTCTCGGCGTACAGGGCCTCGGTGAGTTCGAAGCCGCCGTCACGGGTGCGGCGGTAGGCGTCCCAGCCGTACATCCGCTGGTTGAGCTGGCCGACCTTCTCCCGCAGGGTCATCCGGGCGAGGAGGTCACCGACCCGGCTGGCGAGGGGGACGGCCGGGTCCCGATACGGGGCCGAGGCGGCGGGCGGGAC
>NZ_LIRK01000444.1 GCF_001419765.1 Streptomyces torulosus | reverse complement strand
GTGTACCGGTCGGTCACCGACTGGTCGGGTGCGTCGGTGACCCGCGTGATGCTGTTCATCCGTTCGTTGAGCACCGTGGAACCGATACCGAGCCCGCCCACGACGAGCACGCCCGCGGCGGCCACCACCGAGAACACGGTGACCGCCCGCCGAGGACCCGCCAGGAGGACCTGCAGGCCGCAGGCAGCCGCCGTGGCGATCCACGCGCCGCGGCTGAACGAGACGGCGAGCGGCACCAGCAGCACCACCGCACAGAGCACCGCCGCCGCCCGCTGCCCGGCGGTGTGGGGCCGAAGCGCCAGACCCACCGCGCACACCAGACCCAAGGACACCGCCATCGCCATTCCCATGACGTCCGTGGGCCCGAAGGTCCCCACCGCCCGGATGTCCTCACCCCCGTACGAGGCCCCGGTCCCGGTGAGGTACTGGTGCGCGCCCACGGCCCCCTGCCACAGCGCGAGCCCGACGAACGCCCAGGCCACCAGCCGGAAGTCGGCCCGGCCCCGGACGCTCAGCAGCACCGCCGCCGGCACCAGCACGAAGATCTGGAGATACCGGACGAGTCCCGAGCCGGTCGCCGGCGATGCCGACCCGGCTGCCGCCAGGGCGAGCCCCACGACGGGCAGCCCCAGCACCACGACGGCCGTCCGGGACAGCGGGCGCCGCCGCTCCCGTACGAGACGGATCGCGCACGCCAGGACGAGCAGCCCGGAGACGACGTCGGCCGCGGTCACCCCGCCCGTGACACCGGGGGAGACGGGCAGCGACAGTATGGCGATCACCGCAGCCACCGGCAGGACGGACGAGACGCCACGGGCAGGCAGCCGGATCACGGCTCAGCTCCCCGTGGGTCGGACGAGCGCGACCGCCGTGCGCAGCAGGACGCAGATGTCCTGCCACAGCGACCAGTCGTCGATGTACGCGTTGTCGAAGCGGGCGCGGTCCTCGATCGAGGTGTCGCCGCGCAGCCCGTGGATCTGGGCGAGACCGGTGATGCCGGTCCGCATCCGGTGCCGGTCCGGGTAGCCGGGGTAGGTCTGACCGAACTTGGCGACGAAGTAGGGCCGTTCGGGACGGGGACCGACGAGGCTCATGTCGCCGCGCAGCACGTTCCACAGCTGGAGCAGCTCGTCCAGCGAGGTGCGCCGCAGGAAGCGGCAGAACCAGCGCATCTCCTGCTCGTCCGCCACGCTCCACCGGGTCGCGGACTCACGCGCGTCGACGGGCCGGTGCGTACGGAACTTGAGCAGTGTGAACCGCCGCCCGCCCTTGCCGATCCGCTCCTGCCGGAACACCACCCCGGGCCCCTCGCTCAGCCGCAGCACCAAGGCGGTGCCCAGCAGCAGCGGGCTGACCAGCAGCAGCAGGGTCCCGGAAACGACCACGTCCAAGGCTCGCTTGGCGAGACACTCACGATGCTCCGTCATGTCCAGACGGCGGCACGGGAACCCGGCGAGACGCTCACAGCTCCGGTCGTACGACGGCGACTCCGCGTCCACCTGCCACAGCGCGCAGCCCGCTTCGGCCAGTGCCCGCAGCAGCGGTTCACGTTCGCCGCGGGGGCCGACGACGAGGACGGTCTGCACGCCGTTCTGCACGATGGCCCGACGCACCTCCTCGTCGGTGGTGAGGACCGGCAGGCCATCGCCACCGGCCGCCTGGTCGGCGATCACTCCCACGGGCCGCAGCCCGCACCCCGGGCGCCGGAGGAACGCGGCGGCCACGCGCTGCGCGGTCACCGCGGGCCCGACCAACAGGGCCGCGCCGGGCCTGCGGACAAGAGCCCGGCGCCGCTGCCAGTGCACCGTGCCCCGGCCCGCGCAGCACAGGGCCGACTGCAGGACACAGCCGAGGACCATGGAGCCGACGGACAGGGAGTGGTCAGGGGAGTAGGCCGCCACCGTCGCCGCGAGCAGGCTCCAGCAGGCGCCGATCCGTGCGCAGACGGCCGGCAGCTCGTCCAGCACGGCGGGTACGGCGGGTGGCCGGTAGAGTCGGGCCCGCTCGTTGAGCCACACGACGGCCAGCAGCAGTCCGGCGACCAGCAACGGGTGTCCTGGTGTCCGGGAATCGACCAGCACCCGCGCGGCGACGAGTGCCGCGCCCGCGTCCACGGCGAGCAGTGCGAGGCGCGGGAAGTGCCGCCGTATGGCGGGACGGGGTGCGGGGAGACCGAAACCGCTGTCGGCTCCGCGTGGAGTGATGACCGAGACGCTCGAGAAACCGTAGTCCGGTGGCTCTCCCCCAGGGGAGGCGACGGTGCTTTCCGCAGTCACGTGAGGATGGACTTCCTGTACTCGGTGAGTTCCCCGTACGGGGCATGCCCGACGGACGCGGAGCCCGTGGCGTGAGCGCCGATGGACGCGCTTTCGCCTTCCGCGCCGCTCCCGTCGGCCAGCAGTTCGCGGTACACGTCCGCCACGGCTCCGGCCGTGTGCCGCACGTCGTGGGCCGTCAGGACGTGGTGGCGTCCCTGTCGGCCGAGCGACTCGCGCCGCGCCGGATCGCGGAGCAACCCGGCGATCGTGCGGGCGAGCGCTGCCGGGTCCTCGGGAGGGACGGGTCCCTGTCCCGGTGGCAGGCTCTCGCGGGCGCCGTCCACATCCGTGATGACGACCGGCCGCCCGCAGGCCATGGCTTCCAGCGGTGCCAGCGCCATGCCCTCCCAGCGGGACGGCAGGACGACGAGGTCGGCGGCCTGGTACCAGGGCGCGGCATCGTCGGTGGCTCCGGCGAACAACACCCCTTCGGGCGCCAGTCCGCGCAGGCTCGGAGCGTCCGGCCCGTCACCCACCAGCACGAGCCGGGCCCCGGGCACCTGGCGGACCACCGCGCTCCACGCCGCCAGCAGGATGTCCTGCCCCTTCTGCCGGCACAGCCGCCCCACGCACACGACCAGCGGCGCGTGGTCACCGAGACCGGCGAGCAGCGGAATCCCGGCCCGTACGGCGCCCATGGCCGCGGGGCGGAAGCGCTCCGGATCCACTCCGTTGGCGATCACCCGCCACCGGGCCCGTACCCCGGCCCGCTCGCCGGTGACCCGCTCGGCCTCGCTCACGCAGACCACCTGGTCGGCCCAGCGGGCGCCCCACCGCTCCCACTTCAGGGCGAGTGAGGCCGCGACCCCGCTGACCGCCTCGAACGACCAGGCGTGCGGCTGGAACACGGTCGGGATCCGCCCCCGTACGGCGAGCCGTGCGGCCAGTCCGGCCTTCGCGCTGTGCGCGTGGACGAGGTCCGGTCGCACCTCGCTGAGGACCCGCCGCAGGCGTCGTACCTCCTGGAGAAGAGTGGGGCCCGGCGCACGTGTCGCGTGCCAGTGCCGTACGTGGGCGCCGAGCTCCTGGACGGCCGGTGCGAGACCACCACCGGGACAGGCGACGGTGACGTGCAGCCCGTCGGCGAGTTGAGCCCGCGACAGATCCGTCACGACCCGTGCCACACCGCCCTCCACGGGCTGGGTGATGTGCAGGATGCGCGACGGTCGGTCCGTCGGGGCCAGGTGCGTGGGGATCTCCTGCGCACGGGCAGGGCGCTGGTCGGTGTGCCTCATGGTCGGGCATCCACGGCGACGAAGAGAACTCCCGCCCAGGCGGCGTCCCGCTCCGAGGCCATCCGGAACACGAGCCGGTCACCGCCGCCTTGGACCTGCTCGCTCATGTCGAGGACGTCGGAGTCGTAGCCGAGCGTGTTCGCATGGGCGGGGGAACGATGGGACCCGGCCGGACCGGGCTCGCTGATCGTCGAGTTGAGAATGTCGTCCCGGGGGTTGGCCGCGTCACCCAGCGGGACCGGCTGCCCGTGGCCCGTGGAAACGGTGAGCGTGTCACCGGGCGTCCCGCGGTCACCGTTGTAGGCGACCAGCCCGACCCGCCCGCCCGCGCCCTTGGGGAACTCCACGTGCGGCAGCTGCACCACTTGGTCCCGGTCGGCCGTGAGCGTGTCGAAGCCGTCCCACAACGCCAGGTGCCGCCGCGGCTCGGACTCGTCCTCGTACGCCACCACCAGTGTCCAACCGCCCCAGGCACCGGCGGCCGAGCGGCCCATGGCCACATTGACCTGCGCAACGGTGTAGAGA
>NZ_LIRK01000443.1 GCF_001419765.1 Streptomyces torulosus | reverse complement strand
GGCAAGTGGTACATCTACTTCGCCTCCGCGCCCGCCGAGGACATCTGGGCCATCCGGATCTGGGTCCTCGAGAACGCGCACCGTGATCCGTTCAAGGGCACCTGGGTCGAGCGCGGCCAGCTGAAGACCGCCTGGGAGACCTTCTCCCTCGACGCCACCACCTTCACCCACCGCGGCACCCGCTATCTGGCCTGGGCGCAGCACGAGCCCGGCATGGACAACAACACCGCGCTCTGGCTGTCGAGGATGGCCGACCCGCTGACGCTGACCGGGCCGCAGGTCCGGCTCTCCACCCCGGAGCTGCCCTGGGAGGTCATCGGCTTCAAGGTCAACGAGGGCCCGTCGGTCATCCGGCGCAACGGCCGCCTGTTCATGTCGTACTCGGCGAGCGCCACCGACTTCAACTACTGCATGGGCCTGCTGACGGTCGACGAGGACGCCGACCTGATGAACCCCGCGAACTGGTCGAAGTCGCAGACGCCGGTCTTCACCAGCAACGACACCACCCAGCAGTACGGGCCGGGCCACAACAGCTTCACCGTCGCCGAGGACGGCCGCACCGACGTCCTCGTCTACCACGCCCGCCAGTACAAGGACATCGTCGGCGACCCCCTGAACGACCCCAACCGCCACACCCGTGTGCAGCGCCTCGGCTGGAAGCCCGACGGCACCCCCGACTTCGGCGTCCCCGTCGCCGACACCCCCACCCCGAGTTCCTGGAAGGAGAGCTGAGATGAGACGTGCGTACGCGATCCTCCTCGCGCTCTGTCTCGCGCTGGCCGGCGCCCTGGTCACCGCGGGCCCGGCCCAGGCGGCACCCCAGACCGTCCCCAACGGCGTCCAGTTCACCGACAGCGGCGGCAACCCCGTGCACGCGCACGGCGGCGGGGTCCTCAAGGTCGGCTCGTACTACTACTGGTTCGGGGAGCACCGGAACCCCGACAACACCTTCAAGTACGTGTCGGCGTACCGCTCGACGGACCTGAAGAACTGGGAGTTCCGCAACAACGTCCTCACCCAGGCCACCGACCCGGAGCTGGCGACCGCCAACATCGAGCGGCCGAAGGTGATCTACAACGCGTCCACCGGCAAGTTCGTGATGTGGATGCACAAGGAGAACGGCGTCGACTACAGCGAGGCCCGTGCCGCCGTCGCCGTCTCCGACACCGTCGACGGCAACTACAGCTGGCGGGGCAGCTTCCGTCCGCTCGGTCAGCACATGTCCCGTGACATCACCACCTTCGTGGACACCGACGGCACCGGCTACATGATCTCGGCGGCCCGCGAGAACTACGACCTCCAGATCTACCGGCTCACCGCCGACTACACACAGATCGCCGCCCTCGTCGCCGACCCCTGGCACGGCGGCCACCGCGAGGCCCCGGCCCTGTTCAAGCGGGGCGGCGTGTACTTCATGCTGACCTCGGGGGCCACCGGCTGGAACCCCAACCAGCAGCAGTACGCCACCGCCACCAACATCGCCGGACCGTGGACGGCCATGGCGAACATCGGCGACTCGACGACGTTCGGCTCGCAGACCGCGTACGTCCTGCCCGTGCAGGGCACGTCGACCACCTCGTACCTCTACATGGGCGACCGCTGGGGCAACTCCTTCGGCGGCACGGTCAACGACTCCCGCTATGTGTGGCTGCCGCTGACCTTCCCGACCTCGACCACGATGTCCATGTCCTGGTCGCCGGAGATCACCGTCGACACGGCCGCCGGCACGGTCAGCGGCACCAGTGCCACCTACAACACGCTGGTCGCGCGGCACTCCGCCAAGTGCGCCGACGTGACGAGCCAGTCGCTGTGGGCGGGCGCCCAGCTCAAGCAGTACGCCTGCAACGGCGGCACCAACCAGAAGTACTGGTTCAAGTCCGTCGGCGGCGGCTACTACCAGCTGGTGACCCGCCACAGCTCCCTGTGCGTGCAGGAGAACGCGAACACCGTCACCCAGGAGAACTGCAACTCCTCGGCGAACAACCAGCAGTGGTCCCTGACCACCACCGGCTCCTACGTCAACGTCAAGTCCCGCGCGACCGGTGAGTGCCTGGACGTGAACGGCGGGTCCACCGCCGACTCGGCCGCGATCATCACGTACACGTGCAACGGCGGCACGAACCAGCAGTGGACACGCGGCACATGACCGGGCGTCAGCTCAGCAGGTCGATCGCGTCGATCGCCGTCCCGGCACTCAGATAGGAGGTCGTCCCCGACCCGCTCACCACGTTGATCCTCAAGCCGTTGTACTGACTCGTGTCCGTCAGCCAGGCGGACGCCGGGACGCTGTAGGTGAACGTGTGGTTGTTGCCCCGGTAGGACCCGTTGGTCAGGGACCGCGTGTTCGGCTGGGTGGGCGGGGAGGGGATCGCCGACGTCCATCTGTCGTTGACGACGACCTGCGGCCGGCCATTGGCGTAGGCCGTCGTCACCCCGATGCGCAGGGTGTGGGCGGCGGCGGCCTGCGCGGCGGTCAGTCTGAAGTACACGAGGATGCCGCTGTTGACGTCCTTCCACAGATAGCAGGGGAAGGCCGACGTCTCGGTGCCGCTGCCGATGACGACATTGCCCGTCCAGGAGGCGGCCCGGACGTCCGAGGGATGCGCGTACGTCATCAGGTCGGCGTTCTTGAAGCCGCCGGGCGTGCCGTTCCAGTCGTTGATCCGCCAGATCGCGGTCGCCCTGGACGGGTCGTTCGACGACGGGATCGCGATCGAGTTGAGCGTCGTCGTCCCGCCCGCCGTGACGGACACGGAGGTGGTGTACACCGCCAGCTCGCCCTTGAAGACCGTCAGGGTGTACATCCCCGGAAGCACCCCGGACAGGGAGAAGAAGCCGTCCGACGACCGAGCCGAACCCCAGTACTGTGCCGCCGAGTTGGCGAGCCCCACGGTGTACGGGTACGCCGCGTCGCGCCCGGTGATGCCGACGCCCGCCACCCGGCCCCGGCCGCCCGCGCCGACGTACCCGGCGATGCCGAGCGCGTCCGCCCACGGGGTGGTCAGGGTGCCCGGGAACAGCGACGAGGAGGGCGCCCCGCCGTCGGTGAACGCGATGACGTACGGGCCCTGGAGCCCGAACCGCTGCTCCTCGGTCTGGTTCTGCCCGTAGTAGAGGATCTCGTACAGGCCGCCGCCGTCCGCGCTCTGGTGACGCAGCAGCGAGCGGTAGAACGGGCCGCCGGAGGCCTTCTCGTGGTTGGAGCGCACGATCCACAGGCCGACGCCGTTCGCCGACCAGCCGACGTAGTCGTAGTCCATGACCCGCAGCTTGGAGAAGTGCTTCGAGCGGGTCTGGCCGTCGGACTTCCTGAACACGTCCGAGGCCTCGATGGTGGTGGGCGCGTACGTGTAGGAGTCGGGCGCGTCGTTGAGGAACAGGCCCGCCCTGACGCGCAGGATGAAGCGGGTCGCCGAGACCGAGGTGTCGGCCTTGTTGGTCCACACGTAGATGTTGTTCTCGCCGCTGCGGGCCGCGTAGTAGTGCCGCAGCGTGCCGTAGGCGACGGAGACCAGGATCGTGGAGCCGGACTGGCGGATCGTCACGGTGGAGCTGCCGAGGCCGGACTCGATGTGCGAGTTCATGCCGCCGTAGCCCTGGTACTCCGTGCCCCGGTGGACGAGCGAGGCCAGATCGCCGTTGCTCTTTCTGACCTTGAACACGAGGTTCGCGCCGGTGTCGACGACGTAGTGGGTGCCGTCGTCGCTCCAGCCGAACGCGGCGGCGCGGGCGGTACCGGCGAGCGGCCCGGCGAGTGCCGCGCCGGCCGCGGTCGCCGCCGCGCCGATGACGAAGCCGCGGCGGCCGAGGGCCTCTTGGTCGGTGGCCTGGGACATGGGGGGCCTCCTCAGGAGGGTGGGGGGAGTGCGGGTGATTCGGAAGAGTGACAGTTGAATCGATTTCGCGAAAGGGCTTTCGGCACAAGGAAGTTGGCAATCTTGTGAAAGTGGACCGACATCTAGAAAGCGCTTGCCAAACGGGGTACGGTCCAGCCGCCGGGTCTTGTCATCCCTCCCGAGGAGCCGCAATGAGACGTTTCACCGTCGCCGCGCTGACGGCGGCGACCCTGGGCACCGTCCTGTCGGCCGCACCGGCCCAGGCGCACCACGGCCGACCTGCCCTGGGCCCGGAGAACTGCGCCGCGAACGCCTGCCACTTCGACGTCCCCGCCGGCACCTACGACGTGACCGTCCGACTCGGCGGCGACAGCGCCGCGAGCACGAGCATCACCGGCGAGACACGCCGCGCCCTCCTGCCCGAGACGGCGACCGCCGCCGGCGAGCCGGTCTTCCGCAGCTTCACCGTGAACGTCCGCACCCCCGAGGGCGAACCCACCGGCCCCGACGGCACCCCCGGCCTCGACCTCGTCATCGGCGGCTCGGCCCCCGCGCTGGCCGACATCCGCGTGACCCCCGCCCTCCCCCGAGCTCTCGGCTCCGCTCGAGCAGGGGGGACCCCCATGACCCGGCAGATCTTCCTCGTCGGCGACTCCACGGTCTGCGACCAGCCCGGCGACCCTTACGCCGGCTGGGGCCAGCAGCTCCCGCGGTACCTCCGCAAGGGCCTCTCGGTCGCCAACCACGCCGACTCCGGCGAGAGCACGGTGTCCTACCTCGCCGACTCCCGGCTGTGGGCCACCGTCCAGCCGCGGATCCGCCGGGGCGACCTGGTGCTGATCCAGCTGGCCCACAACGACAAGCAGACCGACGAGGCCACCTACCGCGCCAACCTGGAGACCCTGGTCGCGGGCGTCCGCGACAAGGGCGGCCGGCCGGTCCTGGTCACCCCGATCGTGCGCCGCTGGTTCAGCGCGGACGGCACCCTCAACAACAACACGGCCCTCCTCGTCAACGGCCTCGGCGTCGACCACCCGGCGGTCACCCGCTCCGTCGCCGCCGCCCACGGCGTGCCCCTGATCGACCTCACCGCGAGGACGAAGGCCCTCGTCGAGTCCCTGGGCCCCGAAGCCTCCAAGGCGCTCTACCTCTACAACGAGAAGCGCGACAACACCCACACCTCCGTCCACGGCGCGACCGTGTACGCCGGCCTCGTCCGCGACGAACTCGTCGCCCAGGGGCTGGTGCCCGTCGGGCGGACCAGGGTGGGATGAGCCCCTGGGGCGCCCCGACCGGAACCGGGGCGCCCCAGGTTCCAACCGACAGCGACGACCCAGGAAGCGTGCGCCCATGCCCTCCCAGCCCGACGAGGACCGCAGCCTCAGCCCGTACACCGGCTACACCCGCGCCCACTGGGAGGCCGCCGCAGACGCCCTGCTGGCCGCCGTCGAGCCGTACGCGACCGCCGACGGCGCTCTGTACGACCTGCCCGGCGACCGCACGAGCTGGTCGGGGCACCTCTCGGACGGCCTGGAGGGCTACGCCCGTACCCTGCTCCTCGCCGCGTTCCGCAAGGACGAGAAGGCCCTCGCCCGCTACGCCGACGGACTCGCGGCCGGTGTCTCGGGGATGTGGCCGCGGATCGAGGACCGCGGCCAGCCGCTCGTGGAGGCGGCGTCCATCGCCCTCGCGCTCCGCCTGACGCGGCCGCTGCTGTGGGACCGCCTCGACGACGGGGTGCGCCAGCGCGCGGCGGCCTGGCTCGGCGACGCGCTCACCGCCGAACCCTGGCCGTGCAACTGGGAGTTGTTCCCGGTGACCGTCGGCGGGTTCCTCGTGGAGATCGGCCATGAACCGGAGAGGTCCCGCCGGGTGATCGAGGAGCGGCTCGACCGTATCGAGCAGTGGTACCTCGGCGACGGCTGGTACACCGACGGCGACGGCCGCAAGTTCGACTACTACAACGGCTGGGCGATGCACCTCTACCCGGTGCTGCACGCCTGGCTCGCCGACGACACCCGCCTGCTGGACCTCTACGGCGGCCGTCTGGCGACCCATCTCGCCGACTACGCCCGCCTGTTCGGCGGCGACGGCGCCCCGCTGCACCAGGGCCGCTCCCTGACGTACCGCTTCGCCACCACGGTCCCGCTCTGGCTCGGCGCGCTGAGCGGCCGGACACCGCTCGGGCCGGGCGAGACACGCCGGCTGGCGTCCGGCGCCCTGAAGTACTTCCTCGACCGGGGCGCCGTCGACGACCGGGGCCTGCTGTCGCTGGGCTGGCACGGCCCCGACCCGGCCGTGCTCCAGGGCTACTCGGGCCCCGCCTCCCCGTACTGGGCGAGCAAGGGTTTCCTCGGTCTGCTGCTGCCGCCGGACCACCCGGTGTGGACGGCCACCGAGGAGGCCGCGCCGGTGGAACGCGCCGACGAAATGCGGCCCCTCGGCCCGCCCAACTGGCTGCTCCAGTCCACCCGTTCGGACGGCCTGGTCCGCCTCCACAACCACGGCAGCGAGGACGTCCGCTACGACCCCTACTACACGCGACTCGCGTACTCCACGGTGACGGCGCCCGTGCCCTTGGCGGAGCCCCCGGCGACGTACGACAACAGTGTGATCGTCGACGGCGACGCGAGCCGGACCGACATCGAACCGCTCGGCGTGGGCGAGGGCTGGGCGGCGTCCCGCCACACGGCGGCCGGGGGAGCGCGGGTGACGAGCCTCGTCCTCGCCCGCGGGGCGGTGGAGGTGAGGGCCCACCTGGTGTCGGGGGCGGCACCCGGGACACCGGTCCGCGTGACCGGCTGGGCGCCGACCGAGGGCGTCCGCACCGACCTCCGACCGGCCCTCGGCCTCATGGACGCCGAGGACGGCGACGGCGCGCCGACCGGGCAGGCCCTCACCGGCGAGACCGCCGACGACACCACACTCTTCGTGGCCCTGGCCCGTCTGACGGCCGATCCGGCCCCGGCCCCGCTGGAGGACACGGTGTCCGTGCGCCTGACCGACCAGGGCGAACTCCACGTGCGCTGGACCGGCGGCCCGGAGGCCCGGGCCCACCTGCTGGACGGCGCGGTTGTCTCCGAGGACCTGGAGCCGGTCGGCGTGCCCCGCGCAACGTGACGTCGGCCGTGGCCGTCTCCCTGTCCGGGAGCGGTTCCACCCGCGCCGGGGAAGGAACCGGGGCGGTCAGGGCCACGGCGGAGGCCGGGCACGACGAGGAGAACAAGGTGCGCGAGGTACGACAGGAGAGAACCGGCCGACCCCGGCCGTGCCCCCGGTCCGACGAGCGACTCGCCCGGCTGTGGGAGGAGCACCTGCGCGCACCGTTCCCGGCCGGCCGGCGCGGCGCGGACGTCGCGGGCCTGGACCTGGTCCTCGTGGATTCCGATGTCGCGGGCCTGGTGCGGACGGAACTGGACGGCTGCGGGCTCGACGACGGTGACATCGCCGCCCTCTGGGCGCGCGCCGCCGACCTCGACAAGATCGTGCCGCTGATCGACGAGGAGTACTGCGCCGCGTACTTCGCGAGGCTGCGCGCGATGGCCCGACTGGCGGCGGCACCTTACGTGCCCGCCGCCACGTGAGCGACCGTCGGGCCGCGCGCGGGATGCCGGTACGGGTGCGGGCGTTCAGACGATGTCGTAGGTCAGATGGGTCGCGGTCGAGGTGATGGTCGCTTCGTGTCGTACGAGGGCGCGGGGTGTCCTGCCGGTGAAGAGGGGCGTGCCGGTGCCCAGGACCACGGGGGCGAGGTGGAGTGTGAGGGCGTCGAGGAGGCCGGCGTCGAGGGCCGAGCCGACGGTGGTGCCGCCGCCCATCACGACCACGTCGAGGTCCTTGCCGCCGGCGGCCGACGCCGCCTCGGCGCGCTCGCGCGCGGTGGCGACGGCGTCGGCCATGCCGGTGGTGACGAAGGTCCAGTCGAGGCCGGTGAGCCGGACGGCGTCCGGCGGTGAGCTGGTCACGACCACGAACGCGGGTTTTCCCACCTCGCCCGCGCCGTAGCCGGTCTCGTCGTCCCAGCCGTACGGTCCGTCGACCACGTCGAAGAGACGCCGGCCGAGGACGACGGCGCCGGAGCGGGCCGTCGCCTCGCGCAGGATCCGGCGGTCCTCCGGGTCGTCGGAGAACGCCCAGGTGTGCAGAGCCTCGCCGCCGGTGCCCAGCCCGTTGTCCGGGCCGGGGTCGGGTCCGGTGACGAACCCGTCGAGGGAGACCGAGATGTCAGCGATGATGCGGGTCATACAGGGCAGACCGCCTCCACGCCCGGAACTCATCGGTCGCGTGCGGCGGTAACCCGCGGCGGTCATCCGTGCGGCACGGCGGGGATGGCCGTGCGGCGCGGCCGGGGTGACCGGCGGGTCGCCGTCCGCCGCCGGGACCTACGGCTTCCACCACCGGGCTTCGAGCTCGTCGCGAGCCGTCCTTGTGCACCCACGGGCAGGCTCACGGTCGTGCTCGTGACGGTGAGGTCCGCCGCGGCGCGGAAGGTTGCCGACATCACGACGGCGGCACGGGCCCCGTCACGGCCGTTTCCCGGGGCCAGTTCTCCAGGGCGATGTGCAGGGCCTCGATCGCCCGGTCCCAGGAGGTCCGTACGTCGCGTGCCGCGCCGAAACCGCCGTCCGCCTCCAGGGCGCAGTAGCCGTGGAAGGTGCTGCGCAGCAGGCGTACGGCGTCGGTGAGATCGGGCTCCTCCAGGCCGTAGGCGCGGAGCATGCCGTAGGTGATCTCGGCGGTGCGGCGGAAGGCGGGCGAGGCGGCCACCAGGTCCTGGTCGATGCGGGCCTGGGTGGCCGCGTACCGGCCGGGCCGCTCCAGGGCGTACGCCCGGTAGGCCCCCGCGAACGCGGCCAGCGCGTCCTTGCCGGCCCGCCCGGCCACCGCGTCCGCGATCCGCTCGATCATCTCGCCGCCGGCCAGGAACGCGACCCGGGTCCGCAGGTCCTGGAGGTTCCTGACATGCGAGTACAGGCTCGCGTCCTTCACCCCGAACCGCCGAGCGAGCGCCGACAGCGTCACGTTCTCGAACCCGACCTCGTCCGCGAGGTCGGCCGCCGCCGCGACGACCCGCTCGGCCGTGAGACCGGTTCTGGGCAAGGGCGACCACCTCGTGTTCCGCGCGCCTGGGATGTGTGAGAACAGCCTAGGGCCCTGGGTGAGGCGGACGCCCTCCCCTCCCGGCGCTCCTGGTCGCGGCCCCCCGGGTCAGCGGAGGGGCGCGTACAGGACGCCCAGTTTGTCGATCTCGGTGCCCGCGCGGCCGGTGAAGCCGACGATCTGCCGGCCGGCGGGGGCGGTGAAGGTCCGGGTGTCGGCGGTGGGCGTGCCGGAGGCGAGGGTGCGGCCCTGGTCGGTGGTGAAGGCGGCGGAGAAGATCCGGGTGCGGCCGTCCTTCTTGCCCTGGGTGAGCTTCACGGACGTGAGGTGCTCGCCGGGCGCCAGGGTCAGCGAGACGGCCGTGCCACCGGTGCCGCCGTGGGTGAGCGTCGTACCGCCGTCGTGCGTGAGCGACACCCCGTCGAGGCGGGACGCGCCGCGCAGCGTGAGCGTGCGGGGCGAGACCGCCGAGGGGAGGTCGCCGGCGTCGCTGAACGCCGTGCCGTGCGGGCCGCCGAAGAAGTCGCTCGCCCCGAACCGGGGGTTGACGCTCCAGGAGAAGTCGACGGTGTGCGGGAAGTGGTCGGAGAGGTTCTTCCCGCCCGCGTCGAGGAACTTGGCCCACTCGTTGTGGTAGCGCGTGGCGGTCAGGTCCACCAGGGGGCTGCCCCGGTAGAGGACCTTGTCGACGACCTCGCAGTCCTGGGCCGGGGCCGTGGTGGCGCAGACCAGCGCGTCACCGCCCTGGGCCGGCGGCCTGCCGCCCTTGACGAGGTCCACCCACGGGTCGCGCAGGCCGTTCTCCGACACGAGCGTGCGGATGTTGTCGCCCGCGCGCGTGTAGCGGGTGTTGGTGTCGCCCATGACGATCACCGCGTTGCCCGCCGAGTTGGCCTTGATGAAGTCGGAGAGCTGGGTGATGTTCGCCCGGCGGGCGGCCAGGGCCGCGTCGTCGGAGTCGGCGTTGGTGTGCACGTTGTAGAGGTCGACGAAGACGCCCTCGGCGAGCCGCACCCGGGCCAGCGAGAAGCCCTTCGGGGTCAGGCAGTTGGTGCCGGTGCACTTGTTCCACTTCACCCGCTCGAAGTCCTCGAAGGGCAGGTCCGAGAGGGTGTTGAGGCCGTCCCCGAAGGGCACCCCGCCGCTGGTCGCCGTGCGGTGCGGGTGGCCGTCGCCCGCGTACAGCGCGGCGTGGTAGTTGAAGTCCTCCTGGACGTTGACGAGGTCGTACGCGCCGAGGCGGGGCGAGATCAGGGGGGTGTTGGTCTTCGGACTGCCGGAACTCAGCCCCTCCGGGAGGCCCGCGACGTTGTACGTCAGCACGTTGAAGGTGCCGGAGGCGGCGGCCGTCGCGGGCGCCGCGCCGGTGGTGGCGAGGCCCGTGACGGCCAGGGCGGCGGCAGCGAGGGTGCCGAGGAGTCGTCTCATGCGGGTACTCCGGGAGGGGGGCGGGAAAGGTGAGCGGTGCTCAGATTCTGTGTCCAACAGTGTGATGGGCAAGGGCAGTTGAGGAAACAGTGAGAGGCGTGGCGATTTGACGCGTCCATGGCGCTCTGTGGTCACCCGGAACTCGTTCAACGTTCATGTTTCGCCTCGATCCTCCACGGGCGGCGCACTCGCGTCGCGGAGGGCAGCCGCGGAAGGCAGCGGCATCCAGGAGGCGTCACATGGGGCACGGGCACACGCACGGTCATCACCACCACGGACACGACCACGATCACGAACACCTGGCGGCGGACGGCCTCCCCGCCGCCTTCGACACCGCCGTGCCCGACGAGGCGCTGACCCCCGAGCAGCAGTCGCGCCGCACCCTGCTGCGCCGCGCCGGTCTGCTGGGCGCGGGCCTGACCGCCGCGAGCGTCCTCGCCCCGGCGGCGGCCACCCCCGCGTACGCCGCCGCCACCGGCAGCCGCAAGCGCGGCGGTTTCCTGTGGCTGTCCGGCGACCACCACATCCACACCCAGTACAGCAACGACGGCAAGTACCGCGTCGTCGACCAGGTCCGCCAGGGCGCCCGGCACGGCCTGGACTGGCTGGTCATCACCGACCACGGCAACGCCACCCACGCCAAGATCGGTGTCGAGAAGGTCAACCCGGACATCCGTCAGGCCCGGGCCGCGTACGGGGACACCCTCGTCTTCCAGGGCCTGGAGTGGAACATCCCGGCCGCCGAGCACGGCACCGTCTTCGTGCACCCCGGCAAGAACGAGGTCGCCGTCCTCAAGCAGTTCGAGACCGACTACGACGGCGGCGTGAAGGGCGCGACCGACTCGACGCCCGCCAACGAGGCGCTCGCCATCGCCGGGCTGAACTTCCTCGCCGAGCAGGTCCGCCGCCGCAAGGTCAAGGACGTGCTCATGCTCGCCAACCACCCCGCGCGCAAGGGCATCGACTCGCCGCACGAACTGCGCGCCTGGCGGGACGCCACCAGCCCCCGCCACCGGATCGCCGTCGGCATGGAGGGCGCCCCCGGCCACCAGGCCGGAGGTATCGCCGCACCCCTCGGCATGGGCCGCGCCCGCGGCATCTACGACAACAGCCCCGGCGCCAACTCCTTCCCCGGCTACCCCCCGGAGTCCTACCGGACCTGGGGCGGCTTCGACTGGATGACCTCCACCGTCGGCGGCCTGTGGGACAGCCTGCTCGCCGAGGGCAAGCCGTGGTGGATCACCGCCAACTCCGACTCCCACAACGTCTACACCGACACCGCCGTACGCGGCGGCCCGGACAGCGACTTCACCGCCAACGGCAGGCACACCGACCCCGTCTACGGCGGGAAGATCGACCTGACGGAGGGCGACTACTGGCCCGGCCAGTACAGCCGCACCCACGTCGGAGCCGCCGGCTTCTCCTACGCCGCCGTCATGGACGGCATCCGCGCGGGCCGCGTCTGGGTGGACCACGGACAGCTCGTCAGCGGCCTCGACATCCGGGTGTCCGGCGGCAGCCGCTGGGCCACCCTCGGCGGCGCCCTGCACGTCAAGAAGGGCACCAAGGTCACGCTGACCGTCGACGTGGCGCTCGCCGGCGGCCCCAACTGGGCCGGTTTCGTGCCCAAGCTGGCGCGCGTCGACGTCATCCAGGGCGATGTGACGGGAGCACCCGCGGACAAGGACACCTTCACCGCGCCGACCGCGAAGGTCGTCAAGTCCTACGAGGTGAACAGGTCCACCGGCACCGTCCGGTTCACCTATCACCTCGGCCGCGTCGACCGCCCGCTCTACGTCCGGCTGCGCGGCAGCGACGGCAACCGCTCGGCCGTCGGCGCGATGGGCACGGCGGTCGACCCGGCGGGCCCCGCCATCGACGTCGTCGGTGACGCCGACCCGTGGCGCGACCTGTGGTTCTACTCCAACCCGGTGTGGGTGCTGCCCTCGTGACGCCGTACGCCCTCACCGTGGACGCCGGGGTCCGGGACCTGCGCACCGCCGACCGTCTGCTCCATGCGCTGGCCGCCGAACTCGCCCTTCCCGAGGGCACGTTCGGCTGCACGCACCTGGTCCGCGACGGCCGGCCGAGGGTCGCGCTGTCCCTCGCGATGCCGTCCCAGCCGCTCCTGAGCACCGTCCGGGAGCGGCTGGCGGCCCGCGATCACGAGGTGACGCCCGGCATCCCGGACGCCATGGGCCGTGCCGTGCTCTATCCCGGTGTCACGGAACTGACCGGCACCCTGACCGTCGCGGACGTGCTGGACCGCTCCGCGATCACCCGGGTGACCGTGCTCGGCGGGCCCGGCGAACCGGACCCGGCCACACCGCTGATGACACAGGACCACGTGCGCCCGCACTGGCAGGGCGGCGAGCTGATCCTCACCGCCATGCCCGCCGTCGGCGGCACCCTCGTCCCCTTCGAGGTCCCCGAACCGACACCGTGCTGCGCGGACCACTGAGACAGGCCGGCGGACACGCGTGAGGGCGGCCGGGCCGTGAAGCCCGGCCGCCCTCACCGTTCAGGGGGCAGCTCCCGCTCAGCGGGCCTCGGAGAACACGAACGAGAACTCCGTCGGCTCCGCCCGCAGGTGGTACTGCGGCAGCGCGCCCGGCCCGCACGACTGCGAGCCGATGCCCATCTGGCCGTGGTCCAGGTTGACCCACACCGTGTCACCGGCCCGGAGGTCGGTCAGGTGCTCGGCGGCGTCGAGCTGCTCGCTCGTCCAGCGCCGCGCGGTGAACCAGAACTCCGGGTGGCCGTCGATCCGCAGACCGCCCAGCTCCGCCCAGCGGACGTCGGGGCGGGCCCCGTTCTCCTGGGGGCGCAGGTACGGGGTCTGCAACCCGTCGACCGAGGAGTGCCAACGACCCAGCATGGACGCCGACTTGGTGTCGGGGTAGCCCTCGCCGGGGCCGCCGCCGTACCACTTCACGGCGTCCGCCGAGGACAGCCCGAAGCGGATGCCGAGGCGGGGGAGCGGGACCGTCCAGTCGCCCTCCGGGTCCACCGACACGGTCAGCTTCAGCCGCGTCCCGTCCGACGTCCAGCGGTAGGTCGTGCGCAGCCCGATCTCCCACGCCGCCGGCGCCACCCGGGTCCGTACCGTCAGCGCGTCCTCGCCCAGCTCGACGGCGTCCAGCCGGTGGCGCATGCGGTGGAGGCCGAACTTGCGCCAGAGCAGGCCGTACTGCGGATCCGGCTGCCAGTCCGCCCCGGCGTCGTTGTCGGTCGGCGCCCGCCAGATGTCCAGGCGCAGCCCGGTCACGTCGACGCCGCCGATGGTCTTCAGCGCGCCGGTGCGGGCGTCGAAGGAGGCCGGGCCGAGGTACATCAGCTTCTCGCTCGC
Organism: Streptomyces torulosus; assembly: GCF_001419765.1. GTDB lineage: Bacteria > Actinomycetota > Actinomycetes > Streptomycetales > Streptomycetaceae > Streptomyces > Streptomyces torulosus. The sequence continues at coordinate 9,340 of NZ_LIRK01000443.1, read as the reverse complement.
CGTGGGACCGTCGCCGGGGGCCACGACCGGCGACGGGCGCTCCACGACCGGCAGTTGCGCCCACGCCACCTGGTGGTCCTTCCTGCCCCACGCGGTGTCCTCGGCCAGCAGCGCCCGTACGGTCCACAGCGCCTCGCCCGCCGGCCCGCCGGACGGCGGCTGCGGCAGCTTCACCTCGGCCGACTCGCCGGGCTTCAGGGAGGGCACGACCAGGGCGCCCGCCTCCAGCGTCTCCCCGTCGACCTGGTACGACCACTCGAAGGCCAGCTCCGACAAGTCCGCGAAGTCGTACGCGTTGCGCACCCGGACCGTGCCGGCGGCGCCGTCGCCGTCGATGCGGACCGGCTCGATCACCTTCTTGAACTCGACCAGGCCCGGGGAGGGCGTCCGGTCCGGGAAGACCAGGCCGTCGCAGACGAAGTTGCCGTCGTGCAGCTCCTCGCCGAAGTCGCCGCCGTAGGCGTAGCCCAGTTCCGGGTGCTTGACGCCGTGGTCGATCCACTCCCAGATGAAGCCGCCCTGGATGCGGTCGTGCGCCTCGAAGATCCGCTGGTAGTCGGCGAGGCCGCCGGGGCCGTTGCCCATGGCGTGGCCGTACTCGCACTGGATGAAGGGCAGGCCGCGCCGCTTGTGGGTGCCGCCGTCCAGACCCTTGCCGATGCGCTCGACCTCGGCGTGGTCGGCGTACATCCGGGAGTAGACGTCGGTGTCGCGGCAGTCCCAGTCGCCCTCGTAGTGCACCAGGCGGGAGCCGTCGCGGCCGTGGATCCACTCGGCCATGGCGGTCAGACCGCGTCCGGTGCCGCACTCGTTGCCGAGGGACCACATCACGACCGACGGGTGGTTCTTGTCGCGCTCGACCATCCGGGCCGCCCGGTCCAGCAGGGCCGGGGTCCAGCGGTCGTCGTCGACGGGGTTGTCCCGCCAGTTCTGCTCGGTGAAGCCGTGGGTCTCCAGGTCGCACTCGTCGATGACCCACAGCCCGTACTCGTCGCACAGGTCGAGGAAGGCGGGGTGCGGCGGGTAGTGCGAGGTGCGCACGGCGTTGATGTTGTGCCGCTTCATCAGCAGCACGTCCGCGCGCATCGTCTCCAGGTCGAGCGCGCGGCCGCGCTCCGGGTGCCACTCGTGGCGGTTGACGCCCTTGAAGAGGATCGGCCGGCCGTTGACCTTGATCAGGCCGTCCTCCAGCACGACCGTGCGGAAACCGATCCGCAGCGGGACGCGCTCGCCCTCCGTCACCAGTTCACCGTCGTACAGATGAGGGGTCTCGGCGGTCCACGGCTCGACGGGGACGGTCACCGGCTCGCCCGTCGCGACATCGATGTCCAGGCCGGGCACGAGGACCCGGCCGTCGACGTCGGAGTCCACGCGCAGCGTTCCGGTGCCGCCGACGTGGTCGTAGGAGGCGTGCACGAAGAAGTCGAGGACGGCGCCCGCCGGGCGGTGCAGCAGGGTGACCTCCCGGAAGATGCCGGGCAGCCACCACTGGTCCTGGTCCTCCAGGTAGGAGCCCGCCGACCACTGGTGGACCCGCACCGCGAGGACGTTGCCCGTGGGCTTCAGCAGCTGCCCGACGGCGAACTCGTGGGCGAGCCGCGAGCCCTTGAACTCACCGATGTCCGTGCCGTTCAGCCAGACGCGGGCACAGGACTCCACGCCGTCGAAGCGGAGCACGGCCCCGCCGTCCGCCGGCCACCCCTCGGGCAGGTCGAAGTACCGCAGATGGTCGCCGGTCGGGTTCTCCGTCGGCACCCGGGGCGGGTCCACCGGGAAGGGGTACAGGTGGTTGGTGTATATCGGCGCCCCGAAGGCCCCGTCGCCCTGCAGCGCCCAGTGCCCCGGCACGGACACCCGGGCCCAGTCCCCGGCGTCGTAGCCCTCCGCGGCGAAGGAGTCGTCCCCGGCGTCGGCGGTCGGCGACAGCCGGAAGTGCCAGTCGCCGTCGAGGGACAGGGAACGGGCGTCGGAGGACGCGTACCAGGCGCGGGGCGGCAGGGCCCCGCTGCCCGGCGACACGTCCTCGACGTAGTCGACGGACGAGGCGGTGGTACCGGTGGTGCGGAAAGACATCGGTCTCCTTGCTGGTTTCCTAGCCCTTGATGCCGGTCTGCGCGATGCCTTGCACCAGCCAGCGCTGGAGGAAGAGGAAGACGAACACCAGGGGCAGGATGGAAATGGCCGTCGCCATGAAGATCAGATGGAAGTTCACGGTCTGGCCGGTCGTGTAGTTCGAGAGCGCGACCTGGACGGTCCACGCGCTCGGGTCCTGGCCGATGACCAGGGGCCACAGGAAGGAGTTCCACCCGCTGATGAACGTGATCGTCGCCATGGCGGCGAAGAAGTTCAGCGAGTTGGGTACGACGACCCGCCAGTACGCGCCCATGTAACCGAGCCCGTCCATCCGCGCCGCCTCCTCCAGCTCCTTGGGGAACCCCAGGAAGTACTGCCGGAACAGGAAGCACGTGAAACCACTGAAGAGCCCCGGAATGATGAGACCCCGGTAGGTGTCGATCCAGCCGAGGGAGGACACCAGCACGAAGCTGGGCACGAACGTCACGGCCGTCGGGACCATCAGGGTGCCGAGGACGACGTAGAAGACCTTGTTGGCGTGCTTGTACGGGATGCGGGCGAGACCGTAGCCGGCCAGCGAGCAGACCAGCAGGGTGCCCACGGTGTGCAGAATGCCGACGACCGCCGAGTTCCACAGTGAACGCGCGAAGTCGACCGAGGGGTCGTCGAACGGCTCGTTGATGTTCCCCCACTGGATGTCGGCGGGGAACCACTTCCACTCCTCGCCCGTGATCTCCGGGTCCGTCATCAGCGCGTTGCGGACGATCAGATAGAAGGGGATGAGGAAGAGGAGCGCGGCGATGCCGGTGGCGACGTAGAGACCGGTCGAGCCAATCACATTGCCGCTGCGGACCTTGCGCGGCTTGGCCGGTGCCTCGACCCGCTCCGCCGGAGGTGTCGTCGTGGTGGTCACTTGGACTCCTCACCCCTTCCGAATCCCATGATCTTGCCCTGGAGCAGGGTGACGAGGCAGATCAGCACGGTGAGGATCAGCGCGCCCGCGCTGCCCGCGCCGTAGTCCTGGCTGTCGCCGAGGGCCTTGTAGTACAGCTCCATCAGCGGCGGTCTGCCCCAGGTGGTCTTCGCCAGCAGGTTGAAGAACTCGTCGAACGCCTGGTACGCGGCCACGAGGAGCAGCAGGATCACGGCGGTGGAGGTGGCCCGCAGCTGGGGCAGGGTGATGTGCCAGAACGTCTGCCAGCCGGGCTTCGCGCCGTCGATCGCGGCGGCCTCGTAGAGCTCCTGCGGGATGTTCTGCAGGGCCGCGATGAAGAGGATCATGTAGAAGCCGGCCTGGAGCCAGAGCCGTACGGTCACGATGACCAGCCAGTACCACGGCGGGTCGGGACTCCCGAGCCACGCGGTGTTGTCGATGCCGAACATGTTCAGAAAGGTGTTCGCCATACCGAAGCGGACACCGTTGAAGATGGACATCTTCCAGATCAGCGAGGCGGCGACGTAGCTGACCGCGGTCGGCAGGAAGAACACCGAGCGAAAGAACGCCCGCATGAACCGCAGCCGGTTCACCATCAGCGCGAGCCCGAGCGAGGTCGCCCAGGTGAGCGGCACGATGATGGCGGCGAAGACGGTGAAGGTGCCCAGGGACCCCACGAAGTCCTCGTCGGTCAGCATCACGACGTAGTTGTCGAGGCCGACGAACTTGTCGGGGGTGACCGTGAAGCGGGCCTCGAAGAACGAGAGCCACAGGCTCCACAGGATCGGCGTGTAGACGAAGACCGCCAGGCCGATCAGGAACGGCCCGGTGAAGAGCCAGAAGTTGAAGGTGGGGGAGCCCCGCAGCCCCCGCCGCGGCTTGGCCGGAGAGGCCTTCGCCGGGGCGGGGCTGGAGACGCCGTCCTTGGTGATGGTCGACATGTCGTGACTACCTGTCCCCAGGCCTATCCGAACAGCTTCTTCAGCTCACGGTTGACCTTGGCGTCGGCCTTGGTGAGCTCCTTGTCCGGGTCGGCGCCCTTGCGGACCGAGTTGGCCATGACGTCCTCCAGGGCGGTGATGCTCGCCTGGGTCCAGCCGATGTTGTCGAAGTGACCGAACTCGCTGAAGAGCTTCACGCCCTCAGCGGGCAGCCCCGACTTCAGCTTGTCGGCCGACTCCGCGATCGACGTACGCGGCGGGATGTGGAAGCCGTAGGAGAGCGCCCAGTCCTCCTGGTGCTCCTTCTGGTCGATCCACAGCCACTTCACGTACTCCTTGGTCTCCTCGACGTTCTTGCCCTTGGCGTTGACGAACATCGACCAACCACCGTTGTAGACCGACTGCTTGCCCGCGTCGCCGATCTTCGGGAACGGGAAGATGCCGAGGTCGTCGCCGAGCGCCTTCTGCATCTGCGGCATCGCCCACATGCCGCACCACTGCATCGCGGTCAGACCCTGGTTGAGGGCGGACGGGTCCCAGAAGTCGGTGGGGGCGTCGAGCAGCAGGTCACCGCTGGTGAACAGCTTGCGCAGCTGCTTGAAGCCGTCGACGACCGCGTCCGTGTGGTAGGCGATCTGGTTCTTGTCGTCCAGGTGCTGCGCACCGGCCGACCAGATCAGCGGGTTGATGATCGCGTGCAGGGTGTTGCCGAGGTAGGCGCCCTTGACCTTGTCCGTGGTCAGCTTGGCGGCGGCCTCGATCAGCTCGTCCAGCGTCTGGGGGACCTCGACACCGGCCTTCTCGAACATCGACTTGCGGTAGAAGAAGAACTGCGGGTCGTCGATCATCCGGATGCCGTAGATCTTCCCGTCGACCGTGTGCGACTGGATGTCGGCCGGGTTGAAGTCGTCCTTGACCGGGGTGATCAGGTCGGTCAGGTCCGCCACCTGACCGCTCTCGATCATCTGCAGCTGCGGGTGGAACTCGAAGCAGTCGGGGGCCTTGTCCGTGAGCAGCGACGCGAACAGCTTGCTCTCGAAGTTGGAGCCGGTGATCCACTGCGTGGTGACGTTGGCGCCCTTGTAGTCCTTTGCGTACCGCTTGATGGCCTGCTCGGTGCCGGCCTCGCCGTACGCGTGGAAGTACTGCGTCAGGGCCTTGCCGGACCCGGAACCGCCGCCTCGGCCGTTGTTGCTGCCGCACGCGGCGAGACCGCCGGCGGCGGCCAGACCCAGCGCGGCCCGCAGTGCGGTGCGGCGGTCGAAGTTCCTGTTGCTCATTGCCGACATGCTGACGTCCTTGTCTCGAGTGCGGCTCCCGGCGCTGCGCCGGTGCATGGCTCCGCGGCTCAGTGCCCGTGGCTCAAAGAGGCTTGCGGAGCGGGACGTTAACCTTCGGCTAAGGCTTCGGCAAGGGGTTGAACGAAGTCTGTTCGAAGCGTTGTATTCGGTTCGGGTGTCCGAACGTCGGTGTTCCGGGGCGGAGTTGAGAACGGGTACGAGGGCCGCCGGGTCAGGGTCCGGCGGCCCTCTGCTCAGTGGGGTGCCACCGCCGCGACCAGGCCCGATGCCCGGTCGGCGCGGCGCGCACCGGTTCCCGTCACGACGCCGACGCGGTACGGCTCCTCGCCGGGGCGCCGCGTCTGGTGGGCCGCTGGCTGAACGACGACAGCGCCCCTTCGAGGGCGAAGGTCGCGGCGCCCAGGCACACCGGGTCGGTCGGGATGGGGGACAGGACGATCTCGGCGGCGTCCAGCGGCCGGCGCAGCGAGTGCCGCGCCACGGCCTCCCGCACCTCCGTGAGGAGCGGTTCACCGAGTGCGGCCGCGACCCAGCTGCTGAGCACGACCACCTCCGGGTTGAGCAGGTTGACCAGGTCGGCGATACCGGCACCGAGGTAACGGGCGGTGTCCCGGACGACCTTGAGCGCGACGGGGTCCCCGTCGGCGACACCCCGGGCGAGGGCGTCGATGGTCGCGGTCTGGTCCTCGGGGTGCAGCAGGGTGCTCTGCGGGGCGAGTTCCCGCAGATGCAGCATGATGCCGGGCGCGCCGACATAGGTCTCCACGCAGCCGTGGTTGCCGCAGTGGCACAGCCGCCCGTCGAGCACGAGCGTCGTGTGCCCCCACTCCCCGGCGCTGTTGCTGACCCCCCGGTGCAGTCCGCCGCCCAGCACCAGCCCGGCGCCGACGCCCGTGCCGAGGTTCACCACGACGGCGTCCCCCCGGCCCCGGGCCGCGCCGAACCACAGCTCGGCGACCGCGCAGGCCCGCAGCGGATTGTCCAGGTAGAGCGGGTAGGCGATGTGCTCGGCGAGCAGGTCGAGCAGCGGGACGTCGTGCCAGTCCCAGTTCGGGGCGTACTCCGACACCCCACCCTCCCGGTCCACCTGGCCCGGCACGCTCACCCCGACGCCGAGCACGCGCGCGCCCTCGACACCGGCCTGGGTGACCACCGAGCCCACGGCCGCCGCGACATGGCCGACGACCTGCTCCGGCCGGCTCTCCCCGGGGCGCATGTTCTCGTCCGCGCGGGCCAGCACGTTGAGCGCCAGGTCGAACAGCTCGACCCGGACGTAGGTCTCCGCGATGTCGACACCGATCAGCGCGCCGCCGGTGGCGTTGACGGCGACGAGCCCCCGTGGGCGCCCGCCCGCGGAGTCCTCGAAGCCGACCTCGGTGATCAGCCGCAGGTCCAGCAGCTCCCCGACCAGCGTGGCGACCGTCGCGAGGCTCAGTCCGGTGGCCGCCGCCAGCTCCTGCCGGGACGTGGGAGACTCGGCGATGATCTGGCGCAGCACCTCGTAGCGGTTCGCGGTGCGAATGTCGCGAGACGTGCGCTTCACCGACGACATGTTCTCCTCGATCCCTCCGGGCCGTGGCGAGGCTGCGGCCCCGGCGCGGCGCAAGGCTATGACTAGGAGGGACTTTCGACAAGGGGTTAGGAAAGGGGGTTTACAAAGTTCTCCCGGCAGCCGCCACCCCCTGGCCGGAGAGCGACGGGGCGCCTCGGGCCCCAGGTGGGAGACCCGCCCGCCGGTCCCGCTCAGCCGCCGAGCACCTCCCGGACGAAGGCGTTGCGGAACGTACCGGCCGGGTCCAGCGCCTCGGCCAGCGCCCGGAACTCACCCAGGCGGGGGTACAGCTCCCGCAGCGCGGCCGCCGGAACCGTGAACACCTTCCCCCAGTGCGGCCGGGCCCGCAGCGGCGCCAGCGCCTCCTCCACCCGCCCCACCACCGGCAGGACGGCCCCCGCGTCCGCGATCCACGTGAAGTGCAGCGCGACCGTGTCCCGGCCGTGGGAGGGACTGAGCCACTGCTCGTCGGCGGCCACCGTACGGACCTCGCACACCTGGAGCACGGGCGCCACCGCCTCCCGCAGCCCGTCCAACGCGCGCAGTGCCTCCCCGGCGTCCTCGCGCGGCAGCAGATACTCCGACTGGAGCTCCTCCCCGCTGCTCGGCGTGAACTCCGCCCTGAAGTGCGGCAACCGCTCGTGCCACGGGCCGGGCACCCCCAACTGCTCGGTGCAGTTCACCGCGGGCATCCCCGGCACCGGGTGCACGGGCCCGGCCGCCGGCTCGGCCCACGGGAACTCCCGGAACGGCTGGTCGGTGCGCCGCTTCACCCACACCTGGTCGAAGCCGGAGTGCCGCCACCGGGTGAACAGGCTCACGCTGTACGCCGCCGCCGAGACCGCCTCGAGGTCCAGCCCGGCCAGGGGGAGCGGGCCGTGGACGGTCTGGCTCACCTCGAAGGCCGGCTCCAGATCGAGGGTGAGCGCCGTGACCACACCGAGGGCGCCGAGCGAGGTCACCGCCCCGCCGAAACGCTCGTCGCCCCGCCCCAGGGTCAGCGTGGAGCCGTCCGCGAGGACCAGCTCGACCCCGCGGACTGCCGCCGCGAGCGGCCGGTTGCCGTTCCCCGAGCCATGGGTGCCGGTGGCCACCGACCCCGCCACGGAGATGTGCGGCAGGGAGGCCATGTTGTGCAGGGCGAGCCCGTGGGCGTGCACCGCGCGGGCCAGCTCCGCATACCGGACACCGCCCCCGACCCGTACCGAACGGGCCGCCGGGTCCACCTCGATCACCGGCGGCAGCGCGGACAGCGACAGCAGCACGCCGTCCGGGCCGGGTTCGGCGATCTCGTTGAACGAGTGCCCGCTGCCCAGCACCCGCACCCGCTCGCTGCCCGCGACCAGGGCCCGCAGCGCGTCGACCGAGTGCGGCCGGTGCAGCTCCTTCGCGCTGTACGTGATGTTCCGCGCCCAGTTGGTCAGGGTCTCGGTCGTCATGCCTGAAGTCCTCCACCGTCCGCGAGCCCGGGGGCCCGATCCCTAGGTGCGCTCATCCTCCCTGGTCCGGGCCGTCCGTTGACCCCCTCTCGCCCGCCCGCCTACGGTGTGAGAACGGTTACTGCCGTCAAACCGCCCCCACCGGAAGGCCACTTTCTTGCCCGAGCGTCCACGCGCCGTGTTTGCCATGACCGCCGAGAACGTGCCGCGGATCTTCCCGCCGGAGGTGCTGTCCCGGCTGCGGGACGCGGTGGACATCGATCCCGCGCTGGTCGTCGAGCGCGCCGAGGACTTCACCGACCCCCGCGTGCGGCCGGTGCTCGCCGGGGCCGAGGTGCTGATCACCGGCTGGGGCTGCCCCCGGATCGACGCGGCCGTCCTCGACGCGGCGCCCGCGCTGCGCACGATCCTGCACGCGGCGGGCTCGGTGAAGGGCTTCGTCACCCCGGCCGTCTGGGAGCGGGACATCACCGTCTGCACGGCCGCCGACGCCAACGCCCTGCCCGTCGCCGAGTACACCCTCGCGATGATCCTGCTCGCCGGAAAGGACGTCCTCGGCCGGCGCGAGCGCCTGCGCGCCGAACGGAACCACCCCGGCTGGGGCCTCGTCCCCGGCATCGGCAACCACGGCCGCCGCGTCGGCGTCATCGGCGCCTCCCGCATCGGCCGCCGCGTCATCGACCTGCTGCGCCCCTTCGACCTGCGGGTGAGCCTCACCGACCCGTACGTCGACGAGGCGGGCGCCGCCGCACTCGGCGTCCCCCTGCTGCCGCTCGACGACCTGCTGCGCGCCAGCGACATCGTCACCGTCCACGCCCCCGACACCCCCGAGACCCACCGCCTGCTCGGCCGGCGCGAGCTCGCCCTCATGCCCGACGGGGCCGTCCTCATCAACACCGCCCGCGGCGCCCTCGTCGACCACGACGCCCTCACCGGCGAACTGCGCGCCGGCCGCCTCTCCGCGATCCTCGACGTCACCGACCCCGAGCCGCTCCCCGCCGACTCCCCACTCCTCGACCTCCCCAACGCCTTCGTCACCCCCCACCTCGCCGGCTCCCAGGGCAACGAGGTCGCCCGCCTCGGCCTCGCCGTCACCGAGG
>NZ_LIRK01000442.1 GCF_001419765.1 Streptomyces torulosus | reverse complement strand
CGGCGCGGCCCGACGGGTACACGGTGGGGGTCGCGACGCCGCCCGCGCCGGTCGTTCCGCGCGGGCCGGGGGTGGCGCGGTCCAGTTCGCACCAGATGCGTTTGCCGATGCCCTCGTGGCTCCAGCCCCACCGGTCGGCGAGCCCCTCGACGAGCGCGAGGCCGCGCCCGCCCGTCTCGTCGCCGTCGGCGCAGCGGGGCGCCNNGTGGACGACCGCGTTGGTGACCAGTTCGGAGACGAGCAGGATCAGCGTCTCGCCCAGCGGCTCGTCGTCCCCTATCCCGGACCCGGCGAGCCGTGAACGGGCCCATCTCCGGGCGCGACCCACTTCTGCGGGGTCGGGCCGGATCTCCAGCTGCACTTGAAGCACCTGCACCGCTCACACCATCCGAACCGGCGGACACATCGCCGCACGCCCCTCCGGGGCCACGATCGTGGTCATCTTCTGCTCGGCCGACTCCACTGCCGTCGGCACCGGAATCACGGAACGTGATCCCCTTACTAGACAGCATGGTTGACGTACAGTCACCCCAACAAGCGCTTCGGGCATATTCCAGCGCGAAGGAGTACGCCTGGGGCATACTGTGCGACGCTCATCGCGGGGAGTCGAACAGACCGGAGTGACGCGCCTCCGGCCCACTTCACGAGCGGCGGGCACCGGCGCGTCCGGGGCCGCCACAGGGGCAACACCGGGCCGACTGAGCCTCGGAACCACTCGCATCCCCCAGAAGGTACCGGAGTACGACTCCGACTCCAGGCCGTGACAAGTCACACCTAGGACACAACCCGGTATCAACGCTCGGTGATTCCGGTATGCCACGTTCCGCGACATTCCCTCATCATGCCGCCACAGACTTCACGGCGACCCTGGTCAGCGCGGTCAGCGGGACTCGACCAACAGTTCGCCCGCCAGCACTTCCTCACTGTCCGTCACCAATCCGCCACGTTCTGCCCGGACCCATGCCCGCTTCAGACACAGGTGTACGTCGGCCTCCCAGGTGAACCCCATACCACCGTGGACCTGAAGACAGTCGCGGGCGCCGCGCACGGCCGCCTCGTCGGCCAGCAGCCGGGCCGCGGCGATGTCCACGGGGTCGGCGGTGACGGCCGCCGCGTAGACGGCCGCCCTGGCGACCTCCACGCGGACCAGCAGTTCGGCGCAGAGGTGCTTGACCGCCTGGAACGCGCCGATGGGCCGCCCGAACTGCTCGCGCGTCCGGGCGTGTTGCACGGCCGCCTCACAGGTCCGCACCGCCGTGCCGAGCTGCTCGGCGGCGGTGAGCAGGACGAGGAGGCCGTCCGGCTCGGCGGTGCGGGAGCCCGCCGGGACCCGGTGCAGCGGCGTCAACGGGTCGACGGACCGGACCGCGACCGCGCCGGTCGCGTCCCCCGTCACCACGTCGGCCGCGTCCAGCCACTCCACCAGGCCCCCGCCCCCGACGGTGGTCACGACGGTCTCCCCGGTCGCGGCCCCCGGCACCACTCCCGCCGCGAGATGCGTGGCCGCCAGCGGCCCGGGC
>NZ_LIRK01000441.1 GCF_001419765.1 Streptomyces torulosus | reverse complement strand
CTCGACGCCGGTCCGGGCGTCGGTGCGGGAGAAGGCGTAGACGCCCGGGCCGTCGGTGGCGTACCGCTCGGTCTGGACGCCGTCGGCGAGGGCCGGGTGGGCCTTGCGGAGCTTGGCGAGCGCGCTGATCTGCCGGTAGAGCGGCGCCTTCGTGTCGTAGGCGTCCGTGGCGTGGGTGCGGTCGGTGCCCAGCTGGTCGTCGTCCAGGTAGTCGGCGACCTTGGAGGCGAAGAGGGTCTGGCGGGCGTCCTTGTCGCCGCCGGCGCCGGTGAAGCCCTGCTCGTCGCCGTAGTAGACGACCGGGTTGCCGCGGCTGAGGAACATCAGCTCGTTGGCGAGCCGGTCCTTGGCGAGCAGTTCGGCGTCGGTGGCCTTCGGGTCGTCCTGCTTGAGGAAGGTCCCGATGCGGCCCATGTCGTGGTTGCCGAGGAAGGTGACCTGCTCGTACGCGTTGGCCTTGTCGGTCGTGTACTTGTAGTCGTCACCGAACACGGCGGCGAGCTTCTCGGCGCTGCCGCCCTGGGAGGCGTACGCCCGGGCCGCGTCCTGGAAGGGGAAGTCGAGGGTGGAGTCGAGGCGGCCCTGGGTGACGTACGGGGAGGTCACGGAGGTGTCGGCGGAGTAGACCTCGCCGAACATGAAGAAGTCGTCCCGGCCCTTCTTCGCCGCGTACGCGTCGAGCGCGGTGGCCCACTGGGTCCAGAACTCGGTGTTGACGTGCTTCACGGTGTCGATGCGGAAGCCGTCGATGCGGAAGTCCCTGACCCACTTCTCGTAGATCTTCTCCATGCCCTCGACGACCTCGGGACGCTCGGTCCACAGGTCGTCGAGTCCGACGAAGTCGCCGTAGGTGGCGGACTCGCCGGCCCAGGTGGAGTCGCCCCGGTTGTGGTACATCGTCGGGTCGTTGAGCCAGGCCGGGACCTTGAGGTTCTTCTTCGACGACGGCACGACGGGCGTCCGGGGGAAGGAGTCCCGGTCGACCTTCGGGAACGCCTTGGCGCCGTCCGCGTAGTCGGCGTCGTCGAAGGGCTTCCCGTCCTTGGTGAGGTAGGGGAAGGCGCCCTTGGAGAGGTAGTCGTAGGACTTCTGCTCGTAGTCGACGACGTCCGCCGTGTGGTTGGTGATGACGTCGAAGAAGACCTTCATGCCCTTGGCGTGGGCCTTGGAGATGAGGGTCTGAAGGTCCTGGTTGGTGCCGAAGTGCGGGTCGACCTTGGTGAAGTCGGTGATCCAGTAGCCGTGGTAGCCGGCGGACGCGTTCTCGCCGGTGCCCTGGACGGGCTGGTTCTTGAAGAGGGGGGCCAGCCAGATGGCGGTGGTGCCGAGGCCCTTGATGTAGTCGAGCCGCTGGGTGAGGCCCTTGAGGTCGCCGCCCTGGTAGAAGCCCTTGTCGGTGGGGTCGTACCCGGTGGCGAGGCGGGAGCCGGTCAGTCCGCCCTTGTCGTTCGCCCTGTCCCCATTGGCGAAACGATCCGGCAGGACGAAGTAGAACTGCTCGCGGGTCAGGTCGTGGCGGGCGGGCTCGGCGGCCAGCTTCGCGTCGGACGGCGGCGGGGGCGGTGCCGCGGCCCCCGCCGTGAGCGGCTGGACGAGCGCTGCGGTCAGCGCGGTCACGGTGACCGCGCCGACCACGGCGGCCCGTTCGGCACGGGCGGTACGGCGCCTCGACGGCGTCGGCCATCTCGGTATCACAGAGGGACTCCTTGCGATGACGGCTCTGGGGGCGTTGTGAAAGTCCCGCACAACACCCTCTGGTGGGTCCGACCCCGCGCGACCGTATCGCCGTCGAAAGGTTTTCAGCAAGAGGCTTGAAAGCACTGGTAAGTGCTTTCAATTCGGCACGAGAGGGTGGTAGCCGCTTGTCACAGAGTGCGCACGAGGCCGAGTCAGCTCGATCGTGTGATCGTCCGCCTGTGAGCTTGCGGCGTCCTGGGCTGAACGGGCTGACGTGGTCGTGCGATCTGCGACACCGGGTACGGCGTCAGCGTGCGGGGCCCCTGCTCCACCAGAGGATGGTTCAGGGCCTCCCCGTCGCCGCCGGCCGTACCTGTATGGCCAGGTCGCGCAGGGAACCGGCCTCCCGGGCCCGGACCACGCACAGGATGCGTGTCGCCGCCCCGGGGTCGAGAACGCCGGGGACCAGTACGCCCAGGACCGTTCGGGGCGTGCGGCTGGGCGGGCTCACTCATGCTCAGTCCACAGGAACGGTCAACAGCCGGACTTACCGGCGTAGATCGCCAGCGCGGTGTTCGAGCCGAGAGTGGCGGTGAACTGACCCGAGCCGTTCACGGACACCGTCGTGTTGTTCTGGACGTCGCAGTACGTGCCGGCCGGGAGCGAGGTCTGGTACGTCCGGGTCAGACTGCCCGACTCGTGGTTGATGGCCACGAAGCCCTTGCTGCCGCGCCCGAACGCGATCGCGTCGCCCCCGTTGTCCCACCAGTTGGTGACGGACTCACCGCGCGTGACGTTCCGGAAGGGCACCATGCGCATGATCTCCGGCCAGGCGTGCTGGCACTTCCAGCCGTTCTGCCAGCAGGCGTTGACCGTGCCGCCGTTGGGCGGCCCGGCGTCCGTGGAGGAGAACTCGTAGCCGGAGTTGATGTCCGGGGCCCCGTACGGGTACGCCAGCATGAAGACGTTGGCGAGGGTGTAGGAGGCGTTGTCCTTGTAGCTGAGCGTGGAGCCGTTGCGCTCGGTGTCGTGGTTGTCGACGAAGACACCGGCGACGGAGCTGTTCATATAGCCCCAGCCCTCGCCGTAGTTCTTGAGGTAGGCGAGGTTCTCGTTGTTGAAGACCCGCTTCAGATCGAACGCGTAGCGGAACTCCTGGACGTCGCCGTTGCCGGTGTACTCGGTCGGCTGGACGGCCTCGCCGGCGCCGTGGATGGCCTCCTGCTTCCAGTAGACCGACGGGTTGGTCAGCCGCGACTTGATGGTGGCGAGGTCGGCGGCCGGGATGTGCTTGGCCGCGTCGATGCGGAAGCCGTCGACGCCGTACCCGAGCAGGGTGTTCATGTACCCGGCGATGGCCGAGCGGACGTAGTCCTCGCCCGTGTCCAGGTCGGCGAGGCCCACCAGCTCGCAGTTCTGGACGTTGCCGCGGTCCCGGTAGTCGGTGATCTGCGCGGTGCAGTTGTCGAAGTCGAACGAGGAGTACAGGCCGGGGTAGGTGTACTTGCTGTACGACGAGCCGCCGGTGCCGGTGCCGCTGCCCGCCGCCATGTGGTTGACGACCGTGTCGACGACGACCTTCACACCGGCCGCGTGACACGTGTCGATCATGCTCTTGAAGGCGGTGGCGTCACCGAGCCGGCCCGCGATCCGGTAGCTCACGGGCTGGTACGACGTCCACCACTGCGAGCCCTGTATGTGCTCGGCGGGCGGCGAGACCTGCACGTATCCGTAGCCGTTGGGGCCGAGGGTGGTGGTGCACTCCTTGGCCACCGAGGCGAATGTCCACTCGAAGAGGACGGCGGTGACGTCCTTCGTCCCGGGCGGGGAGGCGTACGCGCCGCCCGTGGGGACGGTCAGCGCGAGGGACGCGCCCGCCGCGAGGGCGAGCACGCCGGAGAGGGTTCTGCTGGCCATGTGGGGTCCTTCTCCGTTGAAGGGGTCCTGGGGGCTCCGAAGGGGAGTTCGGAAGCGGGTGCGCGCAAGATCCGTTGCCGATTCTTGCTGCAAGATGGCTGAAAACTTTCAACCGCCCAGAAGGTACGAGCCAGTTCACAGAACGGTCAACCCTCCCGACACACGTTCTTCATCGCCGCGAAATGTCTTCACGGACAAAGGGGTTGAGGAAGGTGGGGAGTGCTCAGCTCAGGTACTCGGAGCGAACTGAGTAGGTGCGCTCTGTCGGGCGGTGCCGCGCGGCCGGGACGCTGGTGGCATGACTCGACGACAGAGCAACCCCGCCGCCCAGCTGTTGACGGTTCTCGTGCTGGCAGTGGCCTCATCGGCGATGTGGGCCGCCTGGCTGGGCTGGGACCAGCGGCGGGATGTGCACCCCGACGGTTCGACGACCGGACCGTACGAGGCGTGGCAGGTGATCGGGCTGGTGCTGACCCTGCTCGCGGCGGTGTACTGGGCGGCGTCGCACCGGTACTTCGTGGGCGCGGTGGCGGGGACCACGACGGGGCTGACCGTCGCCTCGTTCTACGACTGGTCGGACGACGCGAGCGGCCTCTACGGCATCGGTGTGGGCCTGGTCATGCTGGGGAGCCTCGCCGCGACGGCCACCGTCTCGGCGGTGATCGCCGCCGCGCGGGGAGACGGCGGCCGGGTCACGGCGTGACGGCCGTGCCCGCGGACCACGACTGAGGCCCGCCACCCCTTCCGGGTCGGCGGGCCTCAGTGGTCGTTGCGGTCAGGCCGTGGCCCACCACACGGTGGTGTCCGCCGGCAGCTTCGCCTCGTCCCCGGCGACGGTCGGCTCACCGCTGGCGACGAGGACCCGGCCGTACGTCGGGATCGTGACCGACTCGCCCGTGGTGTTGGCGACGCACACGAAGTCCCCCCGGCGGAAGGCGAGGACGCCCTCGGGAGCCTTCAGCCATTCGACGGAGTCGCCCGCGCCGAGGGCGGGCTGCTCACGGCGGACGGCGAGCGCGGTGCGGTACAGCTCCAGGGTGGAGCCCGCGACGCCCGTCTGCGCCTCGACGCTCAGGTCGCCCCACTCGGCGGGCTGCGGCAGCCAGGAGCCGCCCGCGCCGAAGCCGTACGAGGACCCGGTGCGGGTCCACGGGATCGGCACCCGGCAGCCGTCGCGGAAGCCGTCCTGGCCGGCGCCCCGGAAGTAGGCGGGGTCCTGGCGCACCTCGTCGGGCAGGTCGACGACGTCCGGGAGGCCCAGCTCCTCGCCCTGGTAGACGTAGGCCGAGCCGGGCAGCGCCAGCATCAGCAGCGTCGCCGCCCGGGCGCGCCTGAGGCCCAGCTCGCGGTCGCCGGCGAGGCGGATCTGCGTGCCGAGGCCCGGCTCGTTGGCGAAGCGGGTGGCGTGGCGGGTCACGTCGTGGTTGGACAGCACCCAGGTGGCGGGGGCGCCCACCGGGCGCATCGCGTCGAGGGTGCGGTCGATGACCACCTTCAGCTCGGCCGCGTCCCAGTCGGTGCCGAGGTACTGGAAGTTGAACGCCTGGTGGAGCTCGTCCGGGCGGACGTAGTTCGCCGTGCGCTCGACCGTCGGGGTCCAGGCTTCGGCGACGAAAATACGCTCGCCCGCGTACTCGTCGAGCACCAGACGCCACTCGCGGTAGATCGCGTGCACACCGTCCTGGTCGAAGAACGGCATGACATCGTTGCCCAGCAGCTTGAGCTGCTCGTGGGATCCAAGGTCGGGGAGGCCCTCGGCCTTCACCAGACCGTGCGCCACGTCGATGCGGAAGCCGTCGACGCCCATGTCGAGCCAGAAGCGAAGGATGGAGCGGAACTCGTCGCCGACGGCCGGGTGCTCCCAGTTGAAGTCGGGCTGCTCGGGGGCGAAGAGGTGCAGGTACCACTCCCCCGGCGTGCCGTCGGGCTCCGTCACCCGCGTCCAGGCCGGGCCGCCGAAGATCGACTCCCAGTCGTTCGGCGGGAGTTCGCCGTTCTCGCCCTTGCCGGGGCGGAAGTGGTAGCGGTCGCGCAGCGGCGAGCCGGGGCCCTCCGCCACCGCACGCTTGAACCATTCGTGGTGGTCGGAGGAGTGGTTGGGGACGAGGTCGACGATGACGCGCAGGCCCAGGTCGTGGGCGTCGCGGATGAGGGCGTCGGCGTCCAGCAGATTGCCGAACATGGGATCGACGGCGCGGTAGTCGGCGACGTCGTACCCGGCGTCGGCCTGCGGGGAGGCGTAGAAGGGGGACAGCCAGACGGCGTCCACACCGAGGTCACGCAGGTAGGGCAGGCGGGAGCGTACGCCCTCCAGGTCGCCCATGCCGTCGCCGTTGCTGTCGGCGAAGCTGCGCGGGTAGACCTGGTAGATCACCGCGTCCCGCCACCAGTCGCGGCGGGAGGCGACCGTGGCGAGCGCGGAGTTGTCGGCCGGGTCGATGGCGGAGTGCTGGCTCATGACGTCCTTGGTACGTAAGGGAGTGCGGGGCATCGGAGTCTCGGATCGGTCGACGAGGCGGCCGCGGTGACAGCGGGGTCGGATGGGCACCGCGGCCGCCACCCGTACGGCAAGGCGTACGGGAGTCTTCAAGGTGGCGGGCTCAGCCCTTGGTGCCACCGGCGGTCAGACCCGTGACCAGGTTCTTCTGCACGAGGTAGAAGAACGCGGAGACGGGGATCGCGACGAGGACCGCCGTGGCGAACATGAGGTTCTGCTGGGCGTCGTGCTCACTGACGAAGCTCTGCAGGCCGACCGCGAAGGTGTACTTCGTGTCCGACAGCATGAACGTCGAGGCAAAGGCGACCTCCCCGAACGCGGTGATGAAGCTGTAGAACGCGGCCACCGCCAGCCCGGGCTTGGCGAGCGGCAGGATGAGCCGCGCGAACGTGCCGAAAGGGGTCAGCCCGTCGACGCGTCCGGCCTCGTCGATCTCGAACGGGATCGTGTCGAAGTACCCCTTCAGCAGCCAGGCGCAGTACGGCACGGCCGTCGAGCAGTAGACGAGGATGAGACCAAGGTAGCTGTCGATGAGCTGGAGTTCCGACAGGATCTCGTACATCGGCACCATCAGTACGGCAACCGGGAACATCTGGGTCACCAGGAGCACCCACATGAACTTGCGGTAACCCGGGAACCGCATGCGGGAGACCGCGTAGCCGGTGGTCGCGGAGATCAGCACACCGATGACGGTCGTGCCGAGCGACACGACGAGGGTGCTGACCAGCCAGTCGAAGAACGCCGTCTTCTGCAGCACGAACGCGTAGTTGTCGAACGTCATCTTGCCCGGGATGCGACCGGGGTGCAGATAGTCGTCCTTGTCCGGGCCGAGGGAGAGGAAGACCAGCCAGGCGATCGGGAAGAGCGCGACCAGGCTCGCCACGATGAGGACGGCGTGCGAGGCGAGGGAACCGGCGAGGCTGCCCTCACCGCGCCCGCGCGA
Organism: Streptomyces torulosus; assembly: GCF_001419765.1. Taxonomy (GTDB): domain Bacteria; phylum Actinomycetota; class Actinomycetes; order Streptomycetales; family Streptomycetaceae; genus Streptomyces; species Streptomyces torulosus. The sequence goes on along the minus strand of NZ_LIRK01000441.1, from coordinate 6,537 downwards.
CGTGCGCGGGGTGGCGGTCGGCGCGGGCGGGGGGCCCGCCGGAGCCGTGGTCTTGACGGTCGTGGTGCTCATGGGGGCTCCTGCCTCAGATCGCGAGCTGCTGCTCATCGCGGTTCAGCCAGCGGCGGTAGACGGAGGTGAAGACGATCAGGATGGCCAGCAGCAGGATGCCGTAGGCCGCCGACTGCGCGAAGTCACGCGGCTGCTGACCGAAGCCGAGGTAGTACGCCCAGGTCACGAGGATCTGCGCCTCGGGCGCGGTGTCGCCGAACAGCAGGAAGATGACGGCGAACTGGTTGAAGGTCCAGATCACACCGAGCAGGACGACGGTGGAGCTGACCGACCGCAGACCCGGCAGGGTGACGTACCGGAAGCGCTGCCAGGCGCTCGCGCCGTCCATCTCGGCGGCCTCGTAGAGAGAGGCGTCGATGGACTGGAGGCCGCCGAGCAGCGAGACCATCATGAACGGCACACCGCACCAGGTGTTCACCATGATCGCGGCGAACCGCTGCCAGAAGGTGTCCTCCAGCCACAGCGGGGCCGGCAGGTGCAGGGCTTCGAGGGCGGCGTTGATGATGCCGCCGTCGGCGAGCATGAACCGCCAGCCGAACACGGTGACGAAGGTGGGCACCGCCCACGGCAGGACCAGGATCAGCCGGTAGAAGGTGCGGCCGCGCAGCTTCTGGTTCAGCAGCAGCGCGAGGCCGAGGCCGATGACGTAGTGCAGGGTGACGCAGAGCGCCGTCCAGACGATCGTCCAGATGAAGTGCGACCAGAAGCGGTCGTACGCGGTCGGGCCCCACAGGATGTCGGCGTAGTTGTCGAAGCCGATGAACTCGTAGGTCGCCTCGATGTGGTTGACGCCGATCGTGCGCGCCGAGTTGAGGCTGTTGGCGTTGGTGAGCGTGAGGTAGAAGCCGCGGACCAGCGGATACACCACGAGGACACCGAGCACGACGACCACCGGGGCGATCATCGCGTAGGCGTACCAGTGGCGCTGGTAGGAGTGCTTCAGACGCGACAGCGGACCCGGGCGCCCGCCCGGCTCACCGCGGCGCTTGCCGGTCGCTCGGTCGATGGCGACTGTCATCGTTCGACACCTTCTGGAAGATCACTGGAAGATCGGGGCGGGCTGGTACGCGGGCCGGTTCTGGCTGGTACGCGGGCCGGTGGCCGCCGCGTCCGTCCCTCGACAGGTCGGTCGGTCGCGGCGGCCACGCGGGGTCACTTGCTGTAGTCCGGGACCAGCTTGGCGATCGAGGTCTCCGCGCTGCTCAGACCCTTGTCCAGGGACTTCTTGCCACCGGCGATGGCGAGCAGCTCGGTGTCGAGCGGGCCCCACAGCGAGCTGTACTCGGGCAGCTCGGGACGCGGCTGGGCGGCGGCGAGGACCGTCTGGTAGCCGGCGATGCCCGGGTCGGCCTTGACCTCGGTGGTGTAGGCGTCGTCACGCGTGGGCAGCGTGGAGTTCTTCAGGGCGATGGTCTCCTGGGACTTCGCCGAGGTCATGAACTTCACGAACTTCAGCGAGGCCTCCTGGTGCGCCTTGTCGGAGCCGGCGTAGACCGAGAGGTTGTGGCCGCCGGTCGGGGCGCCCGCCTTGTCGGCGGAGCCGGCCGGGACGGTGGCGATGCCCAGGTTGGCCTTGTCCTTGAACGCGGTGCCCTTGTAGAAGTTCGTGATCTCCCACGGGCCCTGGATGATCGAGGCGACCTTGCCGTTGACGAAGGCGTCCTGGATGTGGGGGTAGGCGTCGGCGGTGGTGTCCGCCTTGTGCAGGCCCTTGCCGTCGAACAGGCTCAGCCAGGTCTCGTAGCCCTTCACGGCCGCGGGGGACTTGACCGTGATCTTCTTGGCGGCGACGTCGACGGTGTCGGCGCCCTCGCCGTAGAGGAAGGACTGGGCGTAGTACGCCTGGGTGGAGCCCCAGTAGCCGTCGACGCCGGTCTTGCTCTTGATGGTGGCGGCGGCCTTCTTCAGGTCGGCCCAGCTCTTGGGGGCCTCCTTGATGCCGGCCTTCTCGTAGAGCTCCTTGTTGTAGACCAGCGCGAGGGTGTCGGTGACGAACGGGACGCCGTAGGTCTTGCCGTCGTACTGGGCCTGCTTGATCAGGTTGGGCTGGAACTTGTCCTGGTCCGCGAGGGCCTCGGTGCCGTCCAGCGGCAGGAAGAAGCCCTTCTTGGCGAAGGCGGGCGTCCAGCCGACCTCGGAGCGCAGGATGTCCGGGGCGCCCTTGGAGCCGGCGGCGGTGTCGAACTTGTTCTGCGCCTGGTCGAAGGGCACGTTGACGTACTTGACCTTGATGTCCTTGTTGGCGGCCTCGAACTCCTTGACCAAGGCCTTGTACGTCGGTGCCTCATTGGTGGCGTTGGACGTGTCCCACCAGGTGATGGTGACCGGACCGCCGGCCGAGTCGCCGCTGTCACTTCCGCCGCAGGCCGTCGCCGCGAGGGCGAGGGACGCCACCAGCGCGGTGGCCGCTATGCCACGCCGCATGAGATCTCCTTGAGGGTTAAGCCCGTGTGCTGGAGAAGGGCCCCGTCCGCCGCTTCCTCCGAGTGCCGGCGCGCCGTTGCCGCCGCCGGGCGTGGCCGAACGTAACAGCGATGTAAGCCGGACGAAAGACCTTGCTGCAAAAAAGTGCAAGAAGCGGTGATGGTTACTCCGCCGTGACCTGCGCTCAACTGCCCCGCGACCCGGTATCGGGGCCGATCAAGGAGGGTGTGGGCGGTCGTGAAAGACTCTGCAAGCTCTTGCCACACCATGGCAGGGACGGGAATCATCAGCCCGTCAGCTCTTGCGAAATCCATCTCTTCGCGCAGGGGCGCCCCCACGGACACCGACCAGAATCACGAGGGACCGCGATGACGCAGCAGCCCGCAGCGGGCCGCACCCCCGCCCGCACCCGACGCCGGGCCGGTGGGCAAGCGGATGCCCGGCCGGTACAGTCCGGTCCTGTGACCACACGGCTTGCCGACATCGCAACCCAGGCGGGGGTCAGCGAGGCGACTGTCAGCCGCGTCCTGAACGGGAAGCCGGGCGTCGCCGCGACCACTCGCCAGTCCGTCCTGGCCGCCCTCGACGTACTGGGCTACGAGCGGCCGGTACGGCTGCGGCAGCGCAGCGCGGGCCTGGTGGGCCTCATAACCCCGGAGCTGGAGAACCCGATATTCCCGGCGCTGGCCCAGGTCATCGGGCAGGCGCTGACCCGGCAGGGATACACCCCGGTCCTCGCCACCCAGACTCCCGGCGGATCCACCGAGGACGAGCTGACGGAGATGCTCGTCGACCGCGGTGTCGCCGGCATCATCTTCGTCTCCGGGCTGCACGCGGACACCTCCGCGGACATGCAGCGCTATGAGCAACTGCGCGCACAGGGTGTGCCGTTCGTGCTCGTCGACGGATTCTCCCCCAAGGTGCAGGCGCCTTTCATCTCGCCGGACGACCGTGCGGCGATGAGTCTCGCGGTGACGCATCTGGCGTCGTTGGGCCACACCCGCATCGGCCTGGCCCTGGGCCCCAAGCGGTTCGTGCCCGTGCAGCGCAAGATCGAGGGGTTCGTCCGCACGATGCAGGAGCAGTTGGGCCTGGACGCCGCGGCCATCGGGACCGAGCTGGTCCAGCACTCCCTCTACACCTTGGAGGGCGGTCAGGCGGCGGCGACGGCGCTCATGGACCGGGGCTGCACGGCGGTGGTGTGCGCGAGCGACATGATGGCGCTGGGCGCGATCCGGGCGGCCCGGCAGCGGGGCCTGGAGGTCCCCCGGGACGTCTCGGTGGTCGGCTTCGACGACTCCCCGCTGATCGCCTTCACCGACCCGCCGCTGACGACGATCCGCAAGCCGGTCCCCGCGATGGGGCAGGCGGCGGTGCGCACGCTGCTGGAGGAGATCGGCGGGACTCCGGCGCCGCACAGTGAGTTCGTGTTCATGCCGGAGCTGGTGGTGCGGGGGTCGACCGCTTCGGCGCCTGGGGATCGCAGTCGTACTTAAGGCGGAGAGAACGGGGATGGGGACAATACGTGCGTATGAGACGACCCCTGGTGGTACCCCGGAGAATGTGCGGAGAGAACCCGACCAGAGGATGATCGGTGGGGGATGGCTTATCTGGCAGACTCTGTGCCCATGGGTGAAACGACCGTGACGACACTGGAGGAAGGCCGGGAGCAGGCCGCTCCGCGGTCCGTCACGGACGCGCCGGAGCAGGGGCGTCTGCACCGGCTGAGGGCTCCGCGCCGCCCGCGTGTCTGGTTCGAGATCCTGCTGATCGCGGTGAGCTACTGGACGTACTCGCTGATCCGCAACGCGGTCCCGGAGCAGAAGGCCCAGGCCCTCACCAACGCCGACTGGATCTGGAAGGTCGAGCACCACCTGGGGATCGCCGTCGAGCAGACGATCAACCATGCGGTGAACTCGGTCACATGGCTGATCGTCGGCATGAACTACTACTACGCGACGCTGCACTTCGTGGTCACGCTCGGTGTCCTGGTGTGGCTCTACCGTAGTCATCCCGGTCGTTACGCGGCGACGCGTCTGGTGCTGTTCGCGACGACGGCGGTGGCCCTGGTCGGCTACTACTTCTATCCGCTGGCCCCGCCGCGCCTGATGACCGGCGAGAACTTCATCGACACGGTCGTGGTGCACCAGACCTGGGGCTCCATGGCGTCCGGCGACCTGAAGAACATGTCCAACCAGTACGCGGCCATGCCCTCCATGCACATCGGCTGGTCCCTGTGGTGCGGCCTGACGATCTTCGCGCTGGCCTCGGTGCCGTGGGTGCGGGTGCTGGGCCTCCTGTACCCCGCGCTGACGCTCGTGGTCATCGTCGCCACCGCCAACCACTTCTGGCTGGACGCGGTCGGCGGCATGCTCTGCCTGGCCTTCGGCTACGCGGTGGCACGGCTCTGGTACGGATCGATGCCGTACGCGCTGCCGCGTCAGGTGACCGCGGGCGACGGGGGCCGCATGATGGCGCCGGTGAAGGCGTAGCACGGCGTACCGCGCCCGCCCGGCGGCACCGCCGGGTTCAGCCCGACTGGAGGCGGTCGGCGAGGCCCGCGTCGGTGAACGCGGCGATCAGTTCGTCGCGGCCCTCGGTGAAGTGGCCCCAGCTGTCGCAGTGGACCGGCACGACACGGCGGGCGCCGAGGATCCGTGCGGCTTCGGCGGCCTGGGCGCCGTCGTGGACGAGCAGGGCGTTGTCGAAGATGCCGATGCGGGGCGCGCCCGCGAACATCACCACGGTGTCCACCGGACCGAACCGCTCCGCTATCTCCTTGACCACGGCCAGTGAGGCGTTGTCCCCGGTGACATGGACAGCGGGCAGGTCGGGGGCGGTCAGCACGAACCCGATGACCTCGCCCGAGACGGCCTCGACCGCCTGCGTCCCGAGCGCTTCCGGACCGTGCAGCGCGGGGGTGGCCGTGACGGTGACGGTGCCGCCGTCGGGGCGGCGCAGTTCCGCGGACTCCCAGGGCGCGAGGCCCCGCGCGGTCCCGCCGAGCCGGCCCGCGCCGCCGGTGGTGGTCAGGGTGACCGGTACGTCGGCGAGGAGGGCCCGCCCGGAGCGGTCGAGGTTGTCGGGGTGCTCGTCGTGGGAGAGCAGGACCGCGTCGACGCGGCCGAGGTCGGCGGGCGCGACCGAGGACGGAGCGGTCTTGGTCAGCCGGCCGCCGGGGATGGGGTAGTCGCCGGGGGCGTCGAAGGTGGGGTCGGTGAGGAAGCGGAGGCCGCCGTACTCGATGAGGGCGGTGGGGCCGCCGAAGACGCGGATGTCGGTCATGGAAGAAATCCCCCTCGTGGATGGTGCCCTGCGGAACAGCCATGAACTTCTCACGGATGGATAGCTGTGCATCCGTGAGAGACAGTAGTCCTCTCTCACGGATGAGAGCAAGCCGTACCATGAGACTCATGAACGAGGCCGTGATCGTGGAGCCCGCGCCGGGGGCCGAGCAGTACCCCGCGCTCGATTTCGCCAACAGCGCGCTCGCCTTGCCCGGCGGCCAGTTCCTGGACCTGCTCGGCACGCCCGTCACCGCCAACCACTGGCTCACCGAGCACGGCCTCGCCCCCGTCGACGCGGGGATGCGGGAGATGTGCGCGGCGCAGTTGCGGTCACTGCGGGAACAGATCCGGGCGCTGCTCGCGTCGCGGGTCGACGGGCAGCCGGCGCCGGCGAGCGCGCTCGCCGCGATCAACGACGCGTTGACGCGGGCGCCTGCGGCGGCGTTGCTGCGCTGGGAACCGGGGCGGGGCCTGTACCGGGCGGCCACCCATCCGACGACCCAGCTCGTCGATCACGCGCTCGCGGTCCTCGCCGCGAACGCGGCGGACCTGCTGACGGGGCCGGACGCGGAACGGCTGACGGCGTGCGGGTCCACTCCGTGCAACCGGTACCTGCTGCGGCACGGGCGCCGGCAGTGGTGCTCGACGCGGTGCGGCGACCGGGTACGAGCGGCTCGCGCGTACGCGCGGCGGACACGGGGGGCCCAGTAGCTCGGGGGTGCGGGTGGTTCTGGCGGGTGCGGGTGAGTGGGGG
>NZ_LIRK01000440.1 GCF_001419765.1 Streptomyces torulosus | reverse complement strand
GCCCCCCACATCCCTCGGCCCGACGACCCGCCCGGCCCTGCACTACCCCCTCGGCGACGGCGAGGACCCGGCGTCCTGGGAACGGCTCCAGAAGCTCACGCAGCACCTGCGGTCGCCGGCGGGCGGGCGGTCAGGGTCCTAGTCCTTGTCCGTCCACCAGTAGGCGCCGCTCTTCGACTTCACGTCGCCGATGTCGGCGCACCAGGTGACGCGCTTGCCGTTGTCGGTGGCGCCCGTGGTGGTGCGGGCGCAGGCGCGTATCCAGCGGCCCTCGACGGTCCCACCGGAGTGGACGAACCACTTGGAGTAGGTCTTCTTGCCCTTCTTGGCCTTGACCTTGCCGCAGGGGCCCTTCCAGTCCTTGCCCTTCTCGTGGCTGATGTCGACCCACACCTCGTCGCCCTTGCGCACCTTCCCGCTGAGCATCGCCGCGGAGTAGTCCTTGCTGGGCTTGATCCCGGTCGAGAGGATCAGTTCACGGCCGTACTTCTTGGTCTTGCCGTCGTTGTACTTGTCGGTGCCCTTGCCCTTGTGGCTCCTGAAGGCGGGCTTGTCCATCTGGTTGTAGTCGCACGTCTTCGCCTTCGTGGCGGTCTCGGCGGCCGCCGCCGTTCCGCCGGCCAGCGTGGTGATGAGCAGGGCGGCCAGGGCAGCAGCCGTCGTTCCGCGTCGGACTCGTGACATGTGATGCGTCCCCGTTCTGTGTCGCGTTCGTTCCGGGCCGTTCTCGCTCACGACCCGGCGAGATCAACTGTGCTGTTCCGTCCAGGGCCGGGACCAGTGATCCCGTGTCCCAAGTCGGCCTGGGACGCGGGCCGTTCGTCCACCTGGTGTGATGCAGACGGTTCGGGACGCGCGTGGAATGCTGAAAGCGCATCGGAGCAAGGCGTCACGGGGGTGAGGGCTTGGACGGGACGCGGGGCGCGCGGGAGTTGGCCGCCGTTCTGGCGAGGCTGAAGACGCGCAGCGGCCTCAGCTACCAGGAGCTGGGGCGGCGGGTCTTCACCAGCAGTTCCACCCTTCACCGGTACTGCACCGGCAAGGGGGTGCCGGGCGACTACGACCTCGTGGTGCGTATCGCCAAGGAGTGCGAGGCCGACGCGGACGAGCTCAACGAGTTGCTGCGGCACTGGAAGGCCGCGACGGAGCAGGAGCAGCGACAGGGACAGGAGCGGGAAGAGGGTCAGGAGCGGGGAGAGGATCAAGGGCGGGAGCAGACGCAGGATCAGAGGGCCGGCCCCTTGAGGGGGTCGAGGGTGGGCCCTGCTCCCGTTCGGCGGCGGTCGCCGGGCACGAGGCTCGTCCTCGCCGTCGTCATGGCGCTGGTGGTGCTCTGCACCGCCGTCGCGAGCGCCCCGCACGAGTCGGCGGCGGTGGCCGTGCCGGCGCCGCTCGGGGCGACGGGCTGGACGCGGGCGCCGCAGCCCGTAGATCCGGAACTGTTCGGTGTGACGATGAACAGCTCCAGCGGAGCCATGCCCTCCTTTCGTACCGGCGCACTGAGACTGTGGGACAGCGAGACCCGCTGGGCACAGCTGGAACCCGCACGCGGGGGCTACGACTGGTCCACGCTCGACCGGCTCCTCGACGGCGCCGACCGGGAGGGCCTGCCCACGCTGTTCGTGTTCGGCGGTACGCCCTCCTGGGCCGCCCCGAACGCCCGGAAGGCCGCGTATCCCGACGGCTCCCGGGCGGCGCCCCCGGACGACCTCGACGACTGGGACGCGTTCGTACGCGCTCTCGTACGCCACGCGGGGGCCCGTATCGACGCGTACGAACTGTGGGTCATGGCGAACCACGACCACCACTACAACGGCAGCGTGACCACACTCGTCGAGATGACCCGTCGGGCGAGCCGCATCATCCGGGAAGCCGACGCGGACGCCACCGTCGTGTGCCCCTCGATCACCGGACTCTGGGAGACCGGGGCACACGAGTTCCTGCTGCGCTTCGCCGCGGCGGGCGGCTACCAGTACTGCGACGCGGCGGGGATCAAGCTCTACCAGCGGCGGATCAGCGACCCGCCGGAGACCATGCTGGAGGCGGTGCGCGATGTCGACCGGACCTTCCACCGGGCGGGCTACCACCTGCCGTTGTGGAACACCGGGACCATCCAGACGCTGCCGCTGAACGATCCTCTGCGGGAGGACACGGCGGCCGACCACGCGGTGCGCTTCTATCTGACGGGCCTGTACGCCCGGAACCGGAACCTGGCCCGCATGTACTTCTACGCGTGGGGCAACGGCGGCATCCCCGTCGTCCTCCAGGCCGAGGGCCGGCCCCCCACCAGGGCCGGTCTGTTCGTCGCCCGCCTCCAGCGGTGGCTGGCCCATGCGGACATCCGCTCCTGCGGCCACGGCCCGCGGAACGCCCTGCCCGAGAACGTCTGGCAGTGCGAGTTCCTCGTTCCCGCCCCCGACGGCACCCGCCGCACGGCCCGCGTCCGCTGGACCCACACGGGCACCGCCGACCTCCCCGTCGGCGCCGGTGCCCGGAGGGTGGAGTACCTCGACGGCACGGCACGCGAGGTCGACCACCGCGACACGGAACGCGTCACGGAGCGGCCGGTACTGATCCGGTACGGCTGAGCGGGTGCGCGGCCGTCCCGTCCGGCGGCTCGCAGCACGCGTCGAAGGCGGCTGTTCTCAGCCATTCATGCCTGCTCAGCGGCGGTGACTCGCGTCACGTACACAACGACCAATACGAGCAGTACGAGCTCTGGCCGGTGAAGGATTTACCGGTCTGACCTGGGTCCCTAACCTCCCGGCAACAGCTGCCAGCAGGCACGCGCCAGGAGGAGAACCATGGCCAGATCCAGCCACTTCGGTACCGGACACATCGCCGAACCCGTCACCGGCACGGCAGTCACGTATCGGCGTCCCGTCCGGCGCCCCTTGGCGGCCGCGGTCGCGGCGACCCTCGCGCTCGGCACCCTGGGCGCCTGCGGCGGCGGGGAGAGCGACGCGCCGAAGGTCGCGGTGAACAAGATCTCCGCGGGCAAGGTGCCGGACTACTACCCGGCCGACTACGCCGACCTGGTCGAGGCGGCGGAGAAGGAGGGCGGCAAGCTCACCGTCTACTCGAACCTCGGCGACGAGAACATGGCGCCGATCGTCCGGGACTTCAAGAAGAAGTACGGCTTCATCAAGACCGTGTCCGTCAACGAGCTGGACAGCGACGAGCTGTTCCAGAAGACGCTCTCCGAGAACGCGGCCGGCTCGTCCCCGGCGGACGTGCTGATCTCCAGCGCGGCGACCGCGTGGGCGGACTTCTCGGCGCGCAAGAACACGGTGCTGGAGTACACGTCGCCGGAGTTGAAGGAGCTGGGTGACAGCGCGCAGCTGCTGCCGAGCGTGTACTCGATGTCGCAGGACCCGATGACCATCGCGTACAACACCTCGCTGATGGAGAAGCCGCCGACGACGCTGACGGACTTCGCGGACATCGTCACGGCCGACGAGGACACGTTCAAGAACAAGGTGACGGTCCGCGACCCGGAGGGCTCGTTCGGTTTCACGGTGACGCGGGCGCTCACCGAGGGCAACCCGGAGGCGTGGGACGACCTGAGGCGGATCCTCCCGCTGAGCCGCCCGGAGACGTCCTCCGGCACCCAGCTGGAGAAGATCGTCTCCGGTGAGTACTCGGCCGGCTTCCTGATCAGCGCCTCCCCCGCGTACCCGGTGGTCGAGGACAGCGCCGGCCTGGTGAAGATCGTCTTCCCGAAGGACGGCACGGTCGTGCTGCCGCGCGGCATCGGCATCGCCGCGGAGGCCCCGCACCCGGCGACCTCGAAGCTCTTCCTGGACTTCGCGCTCTCCGACGAGGGTCAGCGCGCGGTCGCCGAGGGCGGTCTCGCCTCGTACCGCGAGGGCGTGAAGGGCGAGGGCCTGCACACCTACCAGGAGGTCGTGGACGCGGTCGGCGAGGAGAACATCATCCACGTCAAGTACGCGCAGGTCGCCAAGGACGAAGCCGCGGCCTGGCTGGAGCGCTTCGACGGACTGCGCAAGTAGGCGCGGGTCAGGGACGATCGGAGTCAGAGCAGATGTCAACCCTCACCCAGCCGCCCGGCACACCGGGGATGCCGAAAGCGCCCGGGACCCCGGTCGGAGCGTCACCCGCGGAGTCGTTCGCGCCGCCGCGCTACCGGCGCCCGCTCGGAGTCGGGCGGGACACGGTGGTCCAGTACGCGATCCTGGCGTTCCTCGCCGTCCTGGTGCTGGCCCCGATCGTCCCGACCCTCTACCAGAGCATCCGCAACCGCCCGCTCTACGAGGCGGGCGGCGCGTTCACCCTCAGCGGCTACACCGACCTGTTCACCAAGGCCGGCTTCGGTGAAGTCGCCCTGAACACCCTGCTGTTCGCGTCGCTGACCACGGCCCTGAGCCTGGCCATCGCCATCCCCATGGCGATCGTGGTCGTGCGGACCAAGCTGCCCGGCGGGCGGCTGATCGCCCTCGCCATGCAGTGGCCGTTCTTCATCTCGTCGCTGATCCTGGGCTTCGGCTGGATCATCATGTACGGCCCCGCCGGGTTCGTCAGCGTCAAGGTCCAGCAGGTCCTCGGCAGTGTGCCCTGGAACCTGTACTCGATCCCCGGCATGGCGCTCACCGAGGCCGTGGCGCTCGCCCCGATCGCGTACGTCTTCTGCGCCAACGCGCTGCGCCAGTCGGACGCGTCCCTCGAATCGGCGGCCCAGGTGTGCGGGGCGGGCCCCTTCCGGATCCTCGCCCAGGTGATCGTGCCGCTGCTGCGGCCGCCGATCGTCTACAGCGCGATCCTCGTCTTCTCCGTCTCCATCGAGACGCTGAGCGTGCCGCTGCTGTACGGGCAGCCCGTAGACATCGACGTGTTCTCGACGTTCCTGTACCACAACGGACTTCAGTCGGTGGACCCCGACTACACGATGCTGGGCGCCGCCTCCACGGTCATCCTCGTCGTCACCCTGAGCCTGGTCGCCGTGCAGGCGAAGCTGCTGAAGGACGCGGCCCGGTTCGTCTCCGTACGCGGCAAGGTCACCCGGCCGCGGAAGCTGGACCTGGGCTGGCTGAAGTGGGTGAGCATCGCGTTCATCTGGCTGTACGTCGTCGTGGGTGCCCTGATCCCGATCGCGGGCCTGGTGATGCGGTCCTTCACCCTGGTCTTCACACCGCTCCAGTCGCCGCTGCGGACGGTGACGACGAAGAACTACGCGCTGGTCCTCGACTCCGACAACTACGTGCAGTCGCTGTGGAACAGCCTGATCGTGGCCGGTGTCGGCTCGGTGGTCGTGTCCGCGCTCGCCGTGTGCGCGGTGATGGTGGCCCGGCGCTCCACGTTCCGCTTCGGCCGTGCGGTGGAGTATCTGGCCCTCATCCCGCAGTCGCTGCCCGGCATCATCATCGGTATCGGCTTCTTCTGGGCGTTCGCACTCGCCCCGTTCGGCATGGGGTCCGTCCTCCAGGGGACGATCTACGCCGTCATCATCGCGTTCGGCATGCGGGCCCTGCCCAGCGCGTTCGGGTCGGTCGCCCCCGCGATCATGCAGATCGGCGGGGAGCTGGACAACGCGGCCCGCGTCTCCGGCGCCGACTGGCTGATGACGTTCTTCCGGGTCCTGCGGGCCCTGGTCACCCCGGCGTTCGCCGGAGCCCTCGTCCTCACCTTCGTGATCATGCTCAAGGAGTACTCGCCGGCCGTCTTCCTCAGCTCGGCCGACAACAACATCCTCGGCACCACCATGCTCAGCCTGTGGACGCAGGGCAGGGCCGGGTCCGTCGCCGCTCTGGCCACCCTCCAGATCGGCATCACCGCTGTCTTCGTCGCCCTGGCGGGACTGCTCATGAAGGGAAAGCACCATGCCTGAGGTGACCGTCAAGAACCTGGCGAAGACGTTCGGCGACAACTCCGTCCTGCGTGACGTCACCTTCACCATCAAGGACGGCGAGTTCTTCACGCTCCTCGGTGCGAGCGGCTGCGGCAAGTCGACGACGCTGAACTGCATCGCGGGCCTGGAGCAGCCGACGCAGGGCTCGATCGCGGTGGGTGGCAGGACCTTCGTGGACGCGTCGGCCGGTGTCTTCCTCCCGCCCGAGGAACGCAACCTCGGCATGGTCTTCCAGTCGTACGCCCTGTGGCCGCACATGACCATCGCGAAGAACCTGGCGCTGCCGCTGAACATCCGCAAGGTGCCCAAGGACAGGCAGAAGACCCTCATACACGACGCGCTGGACAAGGTGGGGCTGGCCGCGCTGGCGGGCCGCTACCCGCACCAGCTCTCCGGCGGCCAGCAGCAACGCGTGGCGCTGGCACGGGCGTTGGTGTACTCGCCGACGGTCCTGCTCCTCGACGAGCCGCTGTCCAACCTCGACGCGAAACTGCGCGAGCAGGCCCGCGCCTGGCTGAAGCGGCTCCAGGAGGAGCTGGGCATCACGACGGTGTACGTCACCCACGACCAGGACGAGGCCCTCGCGCTGAGCGACCGGATCGCCGTCATGGAGGGCGGCAACATGATTCAGATCGGCACCCCGCACGAGATCTACGAGCAGCCCGCCGCCCCGGCGGTGGCGGCCTTCGTGGGCCGCTGCAACTTCCTCACCGGCAAGGTGGTCGGACTGGACGGCGTCCGGCACGGCGTACGCCTCGACGCGAGCGGCGAGGTGGTGGCTGTCGACAGCGAACGCCGGGTCGCGGTCGGCGAGTCGGTGACGGTGGCGGTCCGCCCCGAGCGCCTGGAGGTGGTGGCGTCCGCCGAAACCCCGGCGGGCGTCAACCGCCTCACCACCGAGGTCATCACCAGCTCCTACGTCGGCTCCCGCTACGAGTACGACGTCCGCCTCGGCGACCAGGTGGTCCAGGTGCTGAGCGGCAACGGGGGGCTGGCGGGCGAGGTGGCGCTGGTCTTCGCGCCGGGGCAGGCGCTGCTGTACGCGGACAGGGTGGAGCTGTCGGCGGACGAGAGGGAACTGCTGACGGTCGCGAAGTAACCGGGCCCGCCCCGAGGGCGCGACGACCGCCCCGTCTCCCCTTCACGCTCCCCCGAGTGCCCGCGGCGGGCCGCCTCCCCCGGCCTGCCGCGGGAACACCCCTGTGGGGTGGCCCGACCATCACGCCGTGTCGGGGGCCGAAGTTGAAGGATGCACAGGTGAAGGAAGCCGAGCAGTACGGGCTGACGAGCGGGCAGCGGAGGAGCGGAGGACAATGAGAGAAGCGGTGTCCGAGGCCCATGGCCTGCCAGGGGACCAGCCGCCCCCACTTTTTGTTACACCTTCACCTTTTTCGGCTGATGCACTCCACGCGATTCGTCCTGCGAGCGCTGACCGCCCTGCTGATGAGCATCGCGGTCGCGTGGATGCCGACGGCGTTCTCGGGGGCGGGCACGGTGGTGGCCAAGGCGCCCAGTGTCACCCTGGATCCGGGGCAGGGGCCGCCCGGGACCTACGTCAAGGCCCACTACCCGGGTTGCACCGAGCCGAGTTCCGATCCGGACTCCTCGACCGAGGAAACGGTGTCCTACACGATCACCGCCATCGCCTGGAACCGGCAGTACGGGGACGCCCTGATCCACGGTGACAGCTTCACCGTGCCGGCCGACGCCAAGCCGGGCACGTACTCGGTCGAGGTCTACTGCAGCAACAGTGATCGCGAGGGCACGACGTTCACCGTCACCGAGCCCCACGGCGCGCGCCAGGACCTCCTGCTGAAGCCCGACCGCGGTCCCTCCGGGACGTCCGTCGCCGTCACCGGTATCGGATTCAACTGCTCAGCGGTGAGGGTCTCGTGGGACGACGGCAGTTCGCTCGCCCCCGGGCTCAGGCCGGACGGCGAGGGGAACATCTCCGGGACGTTCGCCGTGCCGGAGGGCTCCTCCGCGACGAAGCACACGGTGGAGGCCGTGTGCACGGACTACCCCACCTATCAGGCCACCGCCTCTTTCACGGTGACGGAGGAGGAAGCCAACGGCACGACCGGTACGACGACCGACGGCCAGAACAACGGCGGCACCACCGGGGACACCGGTGACACCACGGGCGGCGGCACCACCGGGGACACGGACGGGGCCACGGACGGGGCCACGGGCGGCGGTACCACCGGCGACACGGACGGGACCACGGGCGGTGGCACCACCGGCGACACGGACGGGACCACGGGCGGGAACAGCACCGGCGACACGACCAGTGGCGGCACGACCGGGGACACCGGTGACACCACGGGCGGGGGCACCACCGGGGACACGGACGGGGCCACGGACGGGGCCACGGG
>NZ_LIRK01000044.1 GCF_001419765.1 Streptomyces torulosus | reverse complement strand
GCCGCCGAGGCCGGGCGGCGACGGCCGACGGGCGGATCTTCTGAGAGCAGAGCACCGTTCCGTACCGGGCGCCCGGCGGGCAGAGTCGGCGGTATGAGACTTCTGATGCTGGGTGGTACGGAGTTCGTGGGTCGCGCCGTCGTGGAGTCGGCGCTGGCCCGCGGCTGGGAGGTGACCGTCTTCCACCGGGGACGGCACGAACCCCCCGCCGGGGTGCGGTCGTTGCTGGGCGACCGCACCACTGCGGACGGGCTCGCGGCGCTCGTCGACGCCTCCGCCGCCGCCTCAGGCGAGGGCGGGTGGGATGTCGTCGTCGACACCTGGTCGGCGGCGCCGCGAGCCGTCCGGGACACCGCCCGCCTGCTGGCCGGTGCGGCCGGTCGGTATGTGTATGTGTCGAGCTGCTCCGTGTACGCCTGGCCGCCGGCCGCCGGGTCCGACGAGAGCGCGCCGGTGGTGCAGGGCGCGGCGGCGGACGCCGGGCAGACGGACTACGCCCGCGACAAGCGGGGCGGGGAGCTGGCCGCCGTCGAGGCGTTCGGCGCGGACCGGTCGCTCCTCGTCCGGGCCGGGCTGATCCTCGGGCCGTACGAGAACATCGGGCGTCTGCCGTGGTGGCTGGGCCGGGTCGCCCGGGGCGGGCCGGTGCTGGCGCCCGGCCCGCGTGACCTTCCCCTGCAGTACATAGACGTCCGCGATCTCGCGGGCTGGGTCCTCGACGCCGTGGAGCGGGGGGCGAGCGGGGCGTACGACGTCGTCGGGCCGCCGGGGGCGACGACGATGGGGGAACTCCTCGACGCGTGTGTGCGGGTGACGGGCGGACCGGCGGACCTGCGGTGGACCCCGGCGGAGGCGGTGCTCGGGGCGGGGATAGAGCCGTGGACGCAGTTGCCCGTGTGGGTGCCGGAGGGCAGCGACCTCCATGGGGCGCTGCACCGGAGGGACGTCTCCCGTGCCGTACGGGAAGGGCTGCGGTGCCGGGGTGTCGAGGAGACCGTGCGGGACACCTGGGAGTGGTTGTTGAGCCTCGGCGGGGTCGCACCGCAGCGGCCCGACCGGCCCGCGGTGGGGCTCGATCCGGAGGTGGAGGCCAAGGTGCTGGGCGTGTAGGGGGTGTGCGGGGCGCGGCCGGGGAGCCGGCCGCCGTCCGCCCGGGTGGCCGCGCGAACCTCGCGCCCCGACGCTCCACACGCCGTGAGCGCTCGACAACTCGTAGTCGCGCGGGGGGTGTTGAAACCCAGTCTCCACACGAATCTCTCATCAATTTGTGAGTCGGCTGAACACTCCTGGGACTCACCGCGTATCTGAGGGAGCCGCTTCACTCCTGTCGGGCGCCTCGATGCCCCGCAAGGAAGTCAGAGGAGTTCCATGGGACGCAACACACGGAAACGACGTTCGCCGCTGGCCGTTCGGGCCATTGCCGCATCCGCGGCGCTCGCGGTAGCGGGCGGCGGTCTGGTCTGGGCGAACTTCTACGCCTCAGCAGGCGAGTCGAAGTCCAAGCCGAATGCCACGCTGGCCGCTGCCCAGGTGGCAACCATCGCCTGCCCGGACGTCGGCCAGAAGCTGACGAACGTTCCCCGCCAGGCGCGCGCGGGAGTCGCCAAGGAGCTGGCGCTGCTGGACCGGCAGATCACCGAGGCATACAAGCGTCTGGCGGAGACCCGCCAGGCCCAGTCCCGGGACGCCGGCTTCGTCAACAACGCCATTCTCGGCCCGCTGAAGGCCAAGCGGTCGGCCACCATCGACCGGATCGGCATCAACATCCGGCGCGTGGGTGGTCAGGTCCCGCAGGGCATGGCGCAGCTCGCCACCTGCCAGAGCAAGACCGACCAGGCGCAGACCAACGCCGGCGGCGCCCAGCAGGGCGGCCAGCAGCAAGGTGGTCAGCAGCAGGGCGGCCAGCAGCAAGGTGGCCAGCAGCAGGGCGGCCAGCAGCAAGGTGGTCAGCAGCAGGGCGGCCAGCAGGGCAACAACGGCCAGGCTCAGGGCCAGGGCGGCAACGGCCCGGTGGCCGGGGACTTCATCAACATCAACCAGGTCCAGCCCAACGGCGGCCCGAAGGGCGTGAACGGCAACGGTCTCGCCGCGAACGGCAACGGTGGTTCGCGAGGCACCTTCACCACGAACTGCGGAAACAACAAGAACGAGATCCGCAACTCGGACAACGTGATCGTGGCCCCCGGCGTCAGCAACGGTGCCCAGCACCAGCACGACTACGTCGGCAACCAGAGCAACAACGCCTTCGCGAGCGACCAGCAGCTGGCCAACGCGCAGACGTCCTGCCAGAACCAGGGCGACAAGTCGTCGTACTTCTGGCCGGTCATCCGTATCCAGGACGGTACGCAGGACATCGACCAGGGCAAGCCCGGTGGTGGCCAGGACAAGAACGTCGGCAAGATCGTCGAGCCGAACCAGGTCCAGCTGAAGTTCGTCGGCAACAAGCGCGGCCCGGTCGTCGCGATGCCGCAGGCGCTGCGCATCATCACCGGTGACGCCAAGGCGTTCGTGAACGGCCTGGGCAACGCCAACACCAACTGGAGCTGCACGGGCTTCGAGAACCGTGTGGTGACGGACAAGTACCCGATCTGCCCGCAGGGCAGCTCCGTGGTGCGGACGTCCTTCTTCCAGAGCTGCTGGGACGGCAAGAACATCGACAGCGCCAACCACCGCACCCACGTGAGCTTCGTCAAGGGTGACGGCAGCTGCGCCAACGGCTTCAAGGCCATCCCCCAGCTCCAGGTCCGCCTGGTCTACAGCGTCCCGGCCCCGCAGATCCAGAACGGGCAGGTGAAGAACGCGTACGCGGTCGACTCCTTCCCCGAGAACCTGCACAAGCCGATCACCGACCACAACGACTTCATCAACTTCTTCAACCAGAACACGATGAACAAGATGGTCAACTGCATCAACAACGGCCAGAACTGCCAGTAACACGGAAGCGGTTCTGAACTACCGAAGCCGGCGGTGGGAATTCCCACCGCCGGCTTTCGTGTGCCCGCCCCGGGCCCGCGCGGTCGGGCACGACACGCGCGGTGCCAGCTATCCGCTGTGGCCGCCGCCGCTGTGGCTGCCGCTGTCGTTGTGGCTGCCGCCGGGGTTCATGTGCTCCGAGCCCTCCTGCACATCCCCGCCGAGGGTGCCCTGGAGCCCGGCGACCGTCTTCTTCTCGCCGACGGCGACCCACTTGCGGCCGACGAGGTAGTAGCCGCCGTAGTCCTTGGCGCCGGCGAGCCATTCCGCCTGGCCGCGGTCGGTGGCGAAGGTCGCGAGGACGAACTTGCCGTCGAAGTCGCCGTCCTTGTTGGTGCAGAGGGCCTGGCGGATCGTGTCGGCGTCCGTCTGCATGTCCGGTTTGCAGCCCACCTCGCCCGCGATGTGCTCCAAGGTCCCGGTGGCCGTCTTGGGAACCGCCGCGCCCTCGTCGTCGCCCGAGCCGCAGCCGGTCAGCGCCAGCAGGGCCAGGGTCGCGCCGATCGCGCTCCCCGCGAGCCTCTTCCTCGTCACACTCATTCGTACGTACCTCCGGGTCCGTTCCGGCGACGTGAACGCGCCAGCTCCGTGCGCACCGTTGTTCACGGACGGTCGCCCCGTTAGCGTGCCGCCACTGTCGACACAGGGGGCACACAGACATGAACAGTCCGTCGCGACGCACGGTGCTGGGCTCGGCCGGTGCCATCGGCCTCGGCGCCGTCCTGGAATGGTCGGCCCCGGCCCACGCCGCGGAGAGCCCCGGCGGGGGCCCCGTCTTCGATACGGCTCCCGCGCGCTCGGCGCTCAATCGGCTGCTGCCCGGTCATGCCGGGCAGTTCCGGCTCAGTCTCCTCGACCGCGACGGCGTGGTCGACCGCTTCCGGGTCACCGGCACCACAGGACACATCCAGGTACGGGCCACGACACCGGCCACCCTGCTCATGGGCGTGCACTGGTACCTCAAGTACGTCTGCGGGGCCCACCTCGCCTGGAACGGCAGCCAGCTGAAGCTGCCCGCGCGGCTGCCGTTCCAGGCGAGGT
>NZ_LIRK01000439.1 GCF_001419765.1 Streptomyces torulosus | reverse complement strand
TCTCCGACTCAGGTCACTAGTAGTGCTTCGTTACGTTGAGTGATCTCGTCTGGTCGTGGGTAGCTTCCCGGAGTGAGGTTGGGGGAAGTGGAGCGGCTCCGGGGTGAGTTGGCGGAGTTCGTTGGTGATGTGTTCGGGTCGTTGTCGCGGCGGGATCAGCGGCGGTGGGGTGAGTGTTATCTGCGGGGCCTGATGCTGGATGGCCGGCGCAAGTCGGTCCAGCCGATGGCCGAGCGGCTGCCGGACGGGAACATGCAGGCCCTGCAGCAGTTCGTGAACCAGTCGCCGTGGGATCCGCTGCCGGTGCGGCGGCGGATCGCCGAGCGGCTGTCCGAGGTGATCGCGCCTGAGGTGTGGGTGATCGACGATGTGTCGTTCCCCAAGTGCGGCAAAGCGTCGGTGGGGGTGGCCCGCCAGTACTGCGGAGCGGTCGGGAAACGGGCGAACTGCCAGGTCGCGGTCAGTGTCCATGCCGCCACCGACACGGCCTCGTGCCCGCTGGAGTGGCAGTTGTATCTGCCGCGTGAGTGGACGGACGAGCCGGACCGGTGCCGCAGGGCAGGAGTCCCCGGCGACGTGGTGCACCGGGAGAAGTGGCGTCTCGCGCTCGGCCTGCTGGACTCGCTCGCCGAGTGGCAGTTGAAGGCGCCGGTCGTGGTCGCCGACGCCGGCTACGGCGTCAGCACCCCCTTCCGGCTCGGCCTTGAGGAGCGAGGGCTGTGCTATGTCCTGGCCCTGACTGGGAAGGAAGTCGCCCACCCGGAGGATGCCGAGCCGCACCAGCCCGCTTACGGCGGGCTGGGGCCGCCGCCCCTTGCCCGCTACCGCACCCCACCACGAGCCGTCTGCGTCCTCGCGGCACAGGCGGTTGCGCAGCGGTTCACCGAGGTGAGGTGGAGGCAGGGCAGCAAAGGCGCGATGACCTCACGGTTCGCGGTCCTGACGGTCCGCCCCGCGGGCAAGCAGTCCCTGGCCGCAGCTCAGGAGGCGGGCGGCGGCCGCAACCGCTGGGACGGCGTCCTGCCCGTCCAGACACTCCTCGTCGAATGGCCGGACGGACAGGACACTCCGACCGGTTACTGGATATCGAACCTGCCCGCCACCACCCCGGTCGCTGACCTGGTGCGGTGGGCCAAGATGCGCTGGCGGATCGAGCACGACTACCGCGAGCTCAAGCATGGCCTCGGCCTGGACCACTTCGAGGGCCGCACCTGGCGCGGCTGGCACCACCACGTCACCCTCGTCACCGCCGCTCAGGCCTTCCTCACCCTCAGGCGGCTCGACCCAAAAGTCCGCACACCGGCCTGACCCTCTACCAGGTCCTCGACGTTCTTCAGGACCTGCTGAGGTGCTGGACCGGTACCTGCACCACCTGCGGACGCCCCCTGCCCAACCAACGAGGCCGCCGCAGACAGGGCAGAACCTAACGAAGCACTACTAGGCGCCGACGAGTTCCTCGGGGGCGTGCACGGGCGGGCCTACGGCAGTGGCGAGGCGGCCGCGCGAGCGCACCACCCGGAACCGTCCGGTGACGAAGTGCGCGCCGCCGCCCGGCGGTTCGGGCGCGGCTGAGGAGGGGTCGGCCGGGAGGTCGTCGGCGAGGTTCTCCACCAGGTGGACCCCGGTGTCCAGCGCCGCCGCCTCGGTGGCCGCCAGCACCAGCGGGTCGGTCGAGTGCACCGAGGCGAACAGCGCACCGTGGCGGCCGACCGTGCGGCGGAAGATCTCCAGGCTGTGCGAGGTCGAGTCGGTGCCCACCAGGAAGGAGACCGGTCCGGGCCACTCCCGGGTGTAGACCTGCTCGTCCCGCGCCCCCAGCCGGACCAGGAGCGGGCTGCGCAGGTCGGCGCCGGGATGGCCCGGATGGTGCAGCGTCCCGGAGGCGTGCACCACCGCGCCGTGTCGCGCGGCCTGCGTCAGTCCCGCGCGCACCTCGTCGTCGACGATCGCGCCCAGCAGCCTCGCCACGCGTGCCGGGTGTCCGAGCAGCCGGTCCACGGCCTCGCCGAGGTCGGCGCCGAGGTCCCGGAGGGTCTTGTGCCCCTCGTCGGTCGCGATGCCCGCTGCCGGCACCAGGATGTTCTGTGGTGTCGTACGGACCGTTCCGCTGCACAGGCACAGGGAGAGCGCGAGGCCGCGCACCAGACCGCGGTAGTCCTCGGTGGAGTCGACGACCACGGTGTTCAGCCCGGTCCGGTGGGCGAACACGGCGGCTTGCCGGGCGTGTTGCTCCAGCCAGTCGGCGAACCGGGCCGGACCGGTGAAGTCGACGATGCGCACCGCCGGGTCCGTGGCCAGGCGCTGCCGCAGGGGTTCCCCGGGTTTCGCCACCGCCAGGGTGACGAGGTCGGGGTCGTGTCCGGCCTCCGCCAGCACCTGTCGCGCGATGCGCACGGTGATCGCCAACGGCAGCACGGACCTGGGGTGCGGGGCCACGATCACCGGGTTGCCCGTCACCAGGCTGGCGAAAAGGCCGGGCCAGCCGTTCCAGGTCGGATGCTCGGGGCAGCCGACGAGCAGCGACACACCGCGGGGCGCCAGACTGCAGGTGCCTGCCACTGCCAGCGGTTCCTTGCTGCGGCGCGGGCTCTCCCAGTGCAGGTCCGCGGGAACGCGCTCCGACTCGGCGAACGCGCGCGCCACCACCTCCAGTGCGCGGTCCTGGGCGGGCGGCCCGGCGGCTCGGAACGCGGCCGCGAGGGACCGGCCCGTGGTGTGGTGCACCGCGAGTGCCAGCTCATGGCTGCGGGTGTTCAGCCGACGCAGCATCTCCACCGCCACCCCGGCCCGTTGGTACGGCCCGGCGGCCCGCCAGCCGGCCATCGCCCGGCTGGCCGCCGCCACCAGCACCGCGGGGTCGCACCGCGGATAGCCGATGTCCATGGCGACCCCGTACGGTGAGGACTCGGTGCACACCCGGCCGAGTTCACCTGGCTGGCCGAGCTCGAAGGCGCGGCCCAGCAGCGAGCCGAACACCTTCTCCGCGGTCCGTGCCGACCTCATGCCCGTATTGGTGCCGTCTCGCCCCACGCGGGTGAACGGTGCGCAGCACTCGCCGGCCGTCACGGCCCGTACCGCCTGCTGGAGCAGCTCGCGATGCCGTTCGTACGGCCCCACGCGCATGGCCGTCAGCCTCTCCAGCTCGCGGCGAGCGCGAGCAGGGCGTCGTTCTCCGCCCGCAGCCCGAGCGTCACCCGGACGCCCTCGTCGACGAACGGGCGCACGACGACATCGCCACCGAGGCAGTGCAGGGCGAAGTCCCCGCTGTCACCGGCGAGCGGCAGCCAGACGAAGTTGGCCTGGGAGTCGGGGACTTCGAAGCCGAGGTCACGCAACCGCCGTGTCACCCGCTGCCGTTCGGCGACCGTGAGGGCGGCCCGCCGGGCGACCTCCGCGTGCTCGCCGAGGGCGACCACCGCCGCTTCCTGGGCGAGCGCGCTGACGCTGAACGGGATCTGGGTCTTGCGGACGTGCGCGGTGATGCCGGGCTGGCCCACGCAGTAGCCGACCCGCAGCCCGGCCAGGCCGTACGCCTTGGAGAAGGTCCGCAGCACCACCACGTTCGGCCGGTCGCCGAGCAGAGCGAGGGCGTCGGGGACCTGCTCCGGGTCCGCGTACTCCCGGTACGCCTCGTCGACGACGATCAGTACGTCCTCCGGCACCCGGTCCGCGAAGTCGCGCAGCGCCTGTTCGCCGAGTGCGGTGGAGGTGGGGTTGTTGGGGTTGCAGACGAAGACCAGCCGCGTCCGGTCGGTGACCGCCTCGGCCATGGCATCGAGGTCCAGCCCGTGCGCCCGCAGGGGGACCCGCACCGCGGTACCGCCCGCCACCGCGGTGAGGATCGGGTACGCCTCGAAGGACCGCCAGCCGAAGACGACCTCGTCGCCGGGTCCGACGACCGAGTGCAGCAGCTGTGCGCAGACCTCCGAGGAACCGGCGCCCAGCGCGATCCGCTCGGTCTCGACGTCGTGGTGCTCGGCGAGGGCCTGGACGAGTGCGACGGCGCTCAGGTCGGGATACCTCGACACCCCGCCGGCCAGTTCCGCGAGCCTCGCGGCGACACCGGGCAGCAGCCCGTACGGGGACTCGTTGCTGGCCAGCGCGACAGCACCGGGCATTCTGCGGCCCGGGACGTAGGCGGGCAGCTGGGCCAGGGACGAACGGACACGCACCATGCTCGACTCGCTTCTGCAGCGGCGTGGGCCGGAAGCCGTGCCTCCGGGCACTTGACAGGAGAATCGTGGACAGCAATCGACAATCGTTCAACCAATTGGGAAATCAGGCGACAAACTGCCGGTCTTCCCCATCTGTACCGGCAAGTAGTCGCGCCGCGCCCCCGTCGGACTCGCCCTCACAAGACGGACGGCCCGGCCCGGCAGGCCTGTGTTGATCACAAGTCGGCCACATGCCCCTTCCCGGTCCCCCGGCCGCCGCCCGCTCCGCGAAGACTGCCCCAGTCCGCGAGGCCGCTGACGCCTCGCCCGCACCGATCGAGGGAGACCATGTCCAGGCCCCAGCTCGCCCACGGGTCGTTGACGTCACTGGCGGCGGCTCTGACGCTGCTGACAACCGGCTGTGCGGGAAAGGCCGACGGCGCACGGGCCGACGGCGACACGTGCCGAGCGGACGGCGGCTGGTCGGCCGAGAAGCAGGCTCGGTGGCTGCGCCCGGCCGTGTCGTTCCCCGACGGGGCCGCGACCGAGGACGCGGCGGTGGTGATCGGTTCGCCCACCGGCGAGCCCCTGTGCGAACCGATCACGGTGCAGGTCCAGTTCTGGGAGGCCACCGCCACGACGGCGGGGACGGACCTGAGGTCCGTCCGGCGCGTCCGCATGACCGCCGATGGAAGCAGGCCCCGGACCATCCTCTTCCCCGCGGGCCTCTCCCCGACGGAACGCGACGGCTGCACCGGCGTCCTCATGGCGGCGTACCCGGGCGTCCCCCTGAAGCAGACCGAACTCCCCACCGCCGCTGCCCGCTTGACGCCCGCCTCCACCACGGCGGACACCGCGTTCGGCACCAGCCGAGTCGCCGCCCGGCATCTCCTCCCGCCGACGAAGGCGTGCGGAGCATCCGGGGGGCCGACACCGAATCCGTGGGGCGGCGACCATCCGTGACCCACGTGACCGAGCGGGGCTTCCAGGATCAGTGCGCCATGCGTATCCGAAGGGAGGGGGGAGCCGGCGAGCCGGGGCGATCGGCTCGGCGGCGTTCTCCATGCTCATGACGTACCCGCCTCACCGGTGCTGAGCGCCGGGGCGATCCGCATGGCAGGTGCAGTTGCCCGGGCTGAGCAGCCCTGCGCGATGCAGTGTGTCGCGGAGTCGGACGCGTGCCCAGAGGGAGGTCACTCGCATCGTGGAGCCGAAGAAGCCACTGAGGAGGATGCCTGCGCTGAGGTTGACGACCTCGTGCCACCAGCGCGCCGGGACGTAGAGCACATCGCCTGGTTCGAGATCCACGGCGAAGAAGTCGTCGCTGGTCGCCGAGTCGGCGGCGGCCAGCTCGGCGATGCCCACATGTGACAGCCGTGCCCAGGCGTCGTACTTGGCGGAGAGCGCCCCGGCGCGTTCGACGGTGCCGGGGCGTGCCAGGTAGAAGCGCTTCCTTCCCCTGATCTGGACGGCGAGATTGTCGAGCAGGTCGTGGTGCAGGCCCGTGCGCGACCGGGCAGGTCCGATCCAGGCGCTGCAGGACGTGAGGGAGCCACGCGGAAACATCTGCTCGTGCCTCAGATCGCCCCGGAGCCCGGGGAACCGCTTGAGCAGGTCGAACTCCTTCAGGTAGGTCCGATCGTCCCTGTCGGGGGACTCCCCTGACAGAGAATCCCCCGTCAGGGAATCCAGGTATTCGCCCAGCGTCGACTCGGTGAATGCCGTGTGGTTCTTCTCCCTGTTGCCCTGGACGAGTTGCACCGGCAGCGACGGGGCGAGGGAGGCGATGTGACGGAACGACCAGGTGCTGACAGCCGGCCAGTTTGAGGCCATCTGGCGAAAAACCGCCGGGATCTCACTGCGCAGGTGGGCCATGGGTGTGCCCGTGACCGCCGGCAGTGGTCGAAAGTCTGATGCTTCTGTCACTTCTTCCAGCTCCTTCCGGTTGTTCGCTGGGGCCGTGCGGTCACCCGCGTGCCGCAGCCGTCAGCAGCCCGAACACGGCGGCCGTCCGAGGCTGCCGTCCGAGGCGGCACGGTGTCCGACGGCGTCGCACCGCTCGATGAAGCGGTTCGCGGCGGGGTCCAGCAGGGCCAGGTGCTCGGGCACGTTCGCCGTCCGGGCCGAGACCGGGGCGCTCGAAGGCCCGTAGTCGGCGCGGTACGAGTATGGGCACCGGCAGGTTGGACTGCCCGGGGTCCCCTGCCTGTCCGCCCGCCCAGCATGCCGCCGAAGTTGAGGCCCCGACTCCAGGGCACGTACTCGCGCCGGAACCATTCCTTTCGCCGCGCCAGGTGTCGGTCGAGGCCGGCCTCCACAGCCGGTTCCAGGTCCAGCAGCAGTCACGGGCGACGGAGGGCGCCGGCCGAGAAATCCAGGGCAGGCGTGACGCCACCCGAAGACTACCTGCGAATTCCCCTCGGACGGGAGAACGTAATCGGGATCACTTTCGGTACAAACTTCGAGTGAATACGGAATTTCGAACGTGAACCCGAGGTGAACCACTCATGCACAAAACTCACCCAAAGCAACCTAGGGCTTCCCGAACGATCGGTCGGCCGACATGATCGAGATGTCACCGATTCGGTCTCCAGGAGAGAAAACATGACCATGGCCAGTCCGCGCCGATCGGTCCAGAACCACCCCGACAGGGAATCCGATACCCCCTCGGACTCCATCGAGGTCCGTTTTCTGCGACCGGGCGATGTCGAGGCGCTCATCACACTGGAGAAAGCGAAGTGGGACCAGGACCAGGCGGCGGACCGCACAGAACTGGCCGCCCGCATCCAGGCGTATCCACGGTTGAGCATAGGGGCGTTCGAGACGGGCGGGACGGCCCTGGCCTCGTTGTTCATGAAGCCGATCACGACCGAGGAGTTGGACTCGGCAGCCACCTGGGCCGACTGCGCCCGGGTGGAGACGCCCCATCCGAAAGCCACCGGATCACTCTTCGGAATCAGCCTGAGCAGTGTCGACGCGGACGCGGTGACCGCCATATTCGAGTTCTTCTGGCCGCACGCGCTCAAACACGGCTGGCGGGACATCTATCTCGGCTCCCCGATGCCCGGTCTCCAGGCCTGGAGGCGCACCCATCCGGATATCCCGGCGGACTTGTACATGCATGAAAAACGTCACGGATTTCCCCGCGACCCGCAGCTACGCTATTACCACAACAAGGGTTTCAAAGAGATCGTGGCCTGCAAGCCCGGATATTTTCCGCACGCCGCCTCACTCGATTACGGAGCCGTACTCCGCGGACACATACCGCTGTCCGCCGGTGCTCCGCTGTGGCGCCTTGTCCCGCTGCCGTGGCTGAACTGGATGCGGCGGCTCCTTTTCCGGCTGGTGTAGGCGTCATGAGCACCGAGCACACGGTCATCATCGGGGCGGGCATGGCGGGGCTGCTGACGGCAGCGGTGATCGGGGCAACCGGCCGCTCGGTCACCGTCCTCGAACAGGACCAGGACCAGGGGCAGGGGCAGGGGCAGGGGCAGGAGCAGGGGCACGGAGCGCCCGTGCCACGCGGCGGTGTACCGCAGGGCCGTCAGCCCCATGTCCTGCTCCACCGCGGGCTGTCGGCGATCGAGGAGCTTCTTCCCGGGCTGCGTGGGCAGTTGGTGGACGCGGGCGGAGTGCCGTTGGACACGGGCGACCTGGCATGGCTGGGCGAACGCGGATGGGCGCCGTTCGGCACACCCGCGCTCGAACTTGTCTCCGCGACCCGCCCGCTGGTCGAGCACCTGGTCCGGCGGCGTGTGGCGGAGCTGCCCGGGGTGGAGCTGCGTGGCGGCACGCGGGTGCGGGGCCTGAGCCGCGGCGCGACCACGACCGGCGGCGGCTGGCTCATCGAGTGCTTCGACGGACCGCCCGTTCGGGCCGACCTCGTCGTCGATGCCTCCGGGCGCAGCTCCCGACTGCCCGACTGGCTGACGCAGTTGCGCATAGGGGCGCCCGCGAGCACCGCCGTCGACGCCGGATTCGGCTACGCGGGACGGGTCTACGCCGCCCCGCCCGACCACCTCGGCCGGGTCGCGGGCATCGTCATGCTTCCGGTTCCGGGCACACCGGCCGGTGGTGTGGCGCTACCGGTCGAAGGCGGACGCTGGATGGTGGCGGCGGTAGGCGCCGGAGACCACCGGCCGCCTCGCGACCCGGCCGGTTTCGACGCCTTCCTGAACCGGCTGCGGGACCCGGCGCTCGCCGACTTCACCCGCAGCGCCCGCCCGATCGGCGACATCACGGTCCACCGCCGCACCCACAATGTACGGCGTCGCTACGAACGTCTGACGCACTGGCCGGACGGGCTCCTCGTCGTGGGTGACGCCTTGTGCGCCTTCAACCCGGTCTACGGTCAGGGGATCACCGTCGCCGCCACCCAGGCACTGCTCCTGCGGCAGACGCTGGCCGCGGGCGTGCGGCCGGGATGGGAGCGGCGGCTGATGCGTCGGCTGCACCGAGCGGCGGACCTCCCGTGGGCCATCGCGACCGGAGAGGACCTACGCCATACCGGCGGCGGCCCGGCATCCGGCCTCGACGCGCTGTTCGGCCGATGGTCGGGGGAAGTGGACCGGCTCGCCGCACACGGAAACCTGAGGGCACAGCGCGCCCTGGACCGCGTCTACCACCTCGTCGGCTCCCCTGCGGGCCTGCTCCACCCGGCGCTGCTCGCCGCCGCCGTCCGGGGACGCCTCCTCGGACTGCCCACACCGGTCCCCCGACCACCACTCACCACCGGCTCCGCACAGCGGTACGAGACGGACACCGAGCGGCATCCCGCGTACCCACCACCGTCATGACGGCCTTGGGCTGCCCGGCCCGCG
Source organism: Streptomyces torulosus (assembly GCF_001419765.1). Taxonomy (GTDB): domain Bacteria; phylum Actinomycetota; class Actinomycetes; order Streptomycetales; family Streptomycetaceae; genus Streptomyces; species Streptomyces torulosus. The sequence goes on along the minus strand of NZ_LIRK01000439.1, from coordinate 21,893 downwards.
CGCCGTGTCTCAACAAAGAACTGAGGGCGTGTGTCGGAAGTGTTCTAGGTTGGCTGACGTGAGTGGGTGGGGGCGGAGTTATCGATATGTCGGACCGGTCGAGCTGAAGGCTACGGTCCGGCCTGGTGACGGCGGACGTCGGATCGGCTCGGCGACTGATTTCGTTGGCTGGATCGTGGAGCAATCGGCTGCGGAGCTGGCCGAACCGTTCACCTACGTGGTCGGTATGGACGGTGCGCTTCGGCTGGCGCCGCGACGAAGCGAGCACGTGGCCTGTGCCGACGCAGACATGGTTCTGAGTGCCGGCGAGATCAGCTTCACGCGCGAGGCAGACCGGTGGACCGTGAGCGAGGTGAGCAACCAGTCCACCGGGTACTGCCCGGATGTCAGCTCCTGGGTGGAGGTCGCCCGTGCTCTGGACGCTGTAGAGCTCCGGCGGCCTTCCGGCTTCACCCACGAGGTTGTATTCCGGCGGTGCCCCGACTGCGAGGAGCACAACATCGTGCGTGAGAACGACTTCGTCTGCGTCTTCTGCGGCAGCGATCTGCCTGCGGCCTGGAACGTGGACCCCACCGCGTGACGGCCGAGAGTCACAGCCACTCGTTGATGGCACCGGCTGGGGATCACTGCGGACACGGTCCGCACCTGGCGGCGGCGTTTCCTCGAACGCGGTCTGGACGGCCTGTCCGACGAACCCCGGCCCGGTGTCCCGCGGAAGATCACCGACGCGGATGTCGAGCGGGTCATCGTCAAAACGCTGGAGGAGAAACCGAAGAACGCCACCCACTGGTCGACCAGGTCGATGGCGGCGGCCACGGGAATGTCGCAGTCGGCCATCTCCCGGATCTGGCGGGCGTTCGCCCTGGCCCCGCACCGGTCACAGACGTTCAAGCTGTCCACCGACCCGCTGTTCATCGACAAGGTCAGAGACGTCGTGGGCCTCTACCTCGACCCGCCGGAGAAAGCCCTGGTCCTCTGCGTGGACGAGAAGTCGCAGATCCAGGCCCTGGACCGGTCCCAGCCCGTGCTGCCGATGGTGCCCGGCATCCCCGAACGCCGCAGCCACGACTACGTCCGGGCCGGCACCACCACCCTGTTCGCCGCCCTGGAGGTCGCCACCGGCAAGGTGATCGGCTCCCTTCACCGGCGCCACCGGGCCGTCGAATTCAAGAAGTTCCTGACCAAGCTCGACAAGGAAGTCCCCGCCGACCACCGCTCCGTCCAAGCCCTGGAACGCGACATCCACGACTGGCTCGCCGACTGGAACGACAACCCGCGCCCCTTCGTCTGGACGTAGACCGCCGGCGAGATCCTCGACAAAGTCACGGCGTACTGCCGACGAATCTCCGGCTCAGGTCACCAGCGCCACGGATCGGGATGCGCCGCGACGGCCATCCGGGCTGCCTGTAGGGACGCTTGAAGTCTGCCGTTCGGCAGGAGCGGGCCCCAGCCTGCTCATCGCCTCCTCCTCCCCGCCTGCCGACATGCGCTCGACCATCTCGCGTCCCCTGCGGATGAAGTCCTTCTCCTGAGCATCTGACACCTTCAGCCACCCCAAAGACTCAGGGACGACCGATGCCGCTTCCTCGACAGAGGCACCCCGCTCAGGCTTTGGCCAGTACTCGGCAAGCTCATCAGCACCGCCAGCAAGGACGTCTGAGAGGAAGCGTTCCCCAGCTACGACCATGATCAATACTTCGGGCTCTCCCCCAACGCCCGCCACGGTAGGCGTTCTCACCACAAGTCGATGAAGGTTCATCCTTCTCCCGGCCGCTCCACCGCCGCGTCGACCAACTCCTCGATCCACCGGTACAGGAAGGTCGCGGTCCGGGTGAGGGGGTGGTCACGTCCGAGCTCCCGTGCCAGACCCGCTTCGGTGTCCTCCGCAACAGCGAGGGCGACGTCGCGCTGCCCGTCCATCTGGTCCATCAGGGCAGTGGCGTGCGCCAGCCAGAGCTGCGTCATCAGCGCCCGCACCTCGTCGTCCTCGCCGCTGTCCACCATCAATTCCTGCGCAGAGCAGGCCAGTTCGAAAACCTCGATCCTTCGGTCCATGTCGTCGGCCTCCAGGCGGACACCGCCGGACGCCACCCCGTGCGGCAGCTTCTGCACAGGCTCCATCCGAGGCGTCGGCAGGGGCAGACCCTCGTCACCGGCCGGGCCGTCTGCGGCTGTCCCGCGGCGACAGGCGACGAGGCAGTGGCGCAGGGTCGTGACCGTCGCCGGGTGGGACGGCCCTTGGAGATCGAGCCTCCACCGGTACACCTCGCGGAAGCCCTCCTCTTCGAGGCCCGGACCGGCCGTGCCGTCGTGGTCGGCCGACGCGGCGACCAGGCGGTTCTCCAGCGCGTCTAGGGTGTCGCCGTGTTGCTCCCCGTACAGGTCCCGGCGTAGCCGGTACGCCCGGTCGAACCAGTCGGCCGCCTCCGCGCGGTGCCCGAGCGCGTACGCGGTGGTGCCCATGCCGTTCAGCGCGTCCGCGTACTGCGGGTGCCTGGTGCCCAGCACCCGGGCCGTGCGGGCGAGCAAGGATGTGCGCAGCCGCAAGGCCAACGCGTGGCGGCCCTCCAGCGATGCGGCGACCGAGGCATTGGCCAGTGCCAACAGGGTGTCCGGGTGTAGCGCGCTGTTCCTGCGGGACCTCGCCCTGTACACCTGCCCGAACACCCGCCATGCCGTGCGGTACTCACCGCGGTCGAGCTGTGTCACTCCGACGTTGTTGAGCGCCGTCAGGGTATCGGGGTGGTGCGGTCCTAGAAGGGCGGCGAGCCCTTCGTACGCCTGGTGCTTGAGACGCACCGCCGTGTCGTGGTCTCCGCACATCCCGTGGGCGACCGCCAGTCCGGCCAGCACGCGCAGGGTGGTGATGTCGGACGGGCCGAGAGCCGCGACGCACCCGTCGTGGAGCAGGCGCAGGAGTCCGAGCCCGGTCACGGGGTCACCGCTCTCGGAACGCACCCGGCCCGCCTCGTTCAGGAGGTGCTGATCGTCTCGCTCCGCCAGCGCGACGGCGACCGTCCGCACGTGCGGAAGCGCCTCGAAGGTCCTGAACCGGGCGGCGGCGCCCGCCGCAGGTCCTTGCAGCCTCTCCCCGAGCACCCGGACGGCGGCCCGGCGAACGCGTTCGCGCGCAGTGTCATCATGGTCGGCGAGCCGGACGGTTCGGCTGACGAGCGCATGCACACTCAGGCTCCCCGTGCCGTCGGGGCGGGCCAGCGCCAGCCGCTCGGCCTCGGCGAGACCGCGACGGACCGACTCCCGGAACTCCTGTCGGTCCCGCCCCTCCCTGTCCGACTCCCCGAGGATGTCCGCGAGCAAGTCCGGCGAGAACAGCGTCGGCGCGAGCAGGGACGCCAGCCGCATGACAGTCAGGCCCTCAGGCGTCAGCCGGTCGATCCCGCGCAGCAAGGTGGCACAGATGCTGACACCGTGGGCCGTCGGCAGTTGGACGCCGAGCCGCTCCGCGGTCTCCAGGACGTCCGGGCTCGGCTCCTCGAAGGAGGCGAGGAGACCGGCGAAGCCGCCGGTCTCCGGCAGCGCGACGAGTTCCGCTGCGACGGCCATCGCCAGTGGATGGCGCCCCAGAGCTTGCGCCAGCCTCCGGCGTGCCTGGCGCTCCGCACCGGGGGACGGCGACAGCCTGCTCGACAGCAACGTCAGGGAGTCCAGCTCGCCCAGCTCCCCGACGTCGATGCACAACCCCTGACCTCCGGGTCCCGGGGCGCGGGACGTCACGAGCGTCCTACCCAGCGCCGTCGGAGCGACCAGGGTGCGGAAAACGGCCGTGTCCACACCGGCTGGCAAGTCGTCCAGGATCCACAGGTAAGGCATGCCGGTGGCGGCCAGACGCGTGCTCAGCGCCGCACGCGCCGCCGCCGCGGGGGCATCGGGTCCGACGAGTTCCAGACGGCGGGCGATGGCCATGATCCGATCGCCCACCAGGGCGGCCACCCGCAGCGGATCCCGGGAGCTGTCAGGGTGGGAGCCGAGCCCCCCGAGGACGAACACGCCGCCCGGATGGTCTTCGGCGAACAGCCGCCCGTACTGTTCCGCGAGCATCGTCTTGCCGATGCCGCCGCCCCCTACCAGGAACACCACGGGCGGGAGGTCGCTGCCCGCCCCGTCGTCGCCGTCGAAGGCGTCCCGGATCTGCCACAGCTCCTGTAGCCGGCCGCGGAAGTGCCGGCTACCGACGGCCGGTTCCGGATACCAGGACGGCACCGGCGGTTCGGGGGCGTCGCCGAAGGTCCGGTGGTCCATACCGTCGACCAGCCGGTGCACGGAGTCCGACACGTCGGCCAGTGCGGCCGTCACGGCGGGTAGCCGCAGGCACTTCAGCCGGGAGGACAGCACCTGCGAGAACCTCATGCCGCGGACGACCGCCATCACCCGCCGGGTCTGCCCGGACAGGTGGTAGGAGCGGGTCAGCGCCGTGTACATCTCCCAGCGGCAGTACTGGCTCTCCGGGAAACTGGGCGTGTAGAGCGCCACCAGGGTCCGTGAGCCGTCGAGGGCGGCGCGGATGACGGTCGGGATGTCGTCGTAGTCCCGCATGCCGGTGACGTCCCTGAAGACCGACAGGCCGCGGGCCTCCAGCAGTTCCTGGAATCGCACCGCCAGGTCGATGTCTTCCCAGGCGTAACTGAGGAACACGTCGTACCTGTGCCCGGAACGCGCCGGGCCCTCCGCTCCCGCCGAACCCACGGCCGCCCCCTCATCCGTCCTGGCGCTTCCGGTCGGTGCGTGACATCGCGCCGGACAACTCCTTCGCTGCCAGGGCAAGATGGTGCCGTGCCCTCGCCTCCTCGTGGCGGCTGCCGCACGTGCGGCTGACGACCACGGCACGCTCCAGCCATTCGGCGCCCTCCCGCGGCCGGCCGCTGCGCAGGTATGCCTCGCCGAGGCAGTTCAGTGCCATGGCCGTATCCAGCTGCAGGCCCAGGTCGTCCAGCGTGGCGAGCGCAGTCTTCAAATGCCCGATGGCGGCGTCGAACTGGCGCAGCTCCACCTCGGTCAGGCCGATGCCGCGCAGTGTGATGGCGACGTTACGGCGGGCGCCGCTGCGTGTGTAGTAGGCCAGTGCCGTGCTGAACTCCCGCAGGGCCTCGAAGTGTTCGCCCCGGTAGAAGTGCACCCAGGCTCGGTTGCCGACGGCGTTGGCCGCACCGTGTTCGTCGCCGATGCCGTGGAAGATGCGGTGGGCGCGCTCGTAGTGCGCGGCGGCGCCGTCGAGGTCACCGGTCTCGATCAGGGCCAGGCCGAGATTGTTCGCGGTGACCGCCTCGGCGGCGGGATCGGCGAGGCGGTGCGCGGCGAGCAGGGCCTCACGGTGGCTGGCGACCCAGGCGTCCCAGCGCTTGGTGAGGAAGAAGAAGTCCCGCAGGACGTAAGCCAGTCGCCAGCACTCGGCGTCCATGCCGAGCCGGGCGCTCTCCCGGACCAGGGCCACGACGGTCTCCTGCTCCGCGGCGAACCACGCCAGCGACTCGTCATGTCCGGCGACCGGCGGCAGCAGCGCGGCGGTAACGTCCAAGCCGTCGGTGACCGGGAGACGGTAGCGGTGCGGTGCCAGCATGCGACCCATGGCGTCGGCCGCAGCGACGTAGTGCCCGGCCAGTCGTGCGGTCACCGCCGCCCGGGTGCCCTGCACGAATGTGCGGTCCGCGACCTGCCGGGCGAACACCCGCAGCAGATCGTGTAGGCGGAAGCGGCCGGGACGGATCCGCAGTAGCAGATGGGCGTCGGCCAGCCGGTTCAGTGCCCGCTCCGCGGCGGGTAGGTCCCAGTCGGCCATGACGGCGGCCGACGCGGGGTCGCAGTCGTCGCCCGGAAACAGGCCTAGCAGCGCGAACAGGTGCTGCTCGGAGGGGCCAAGCGCGTCGAAGGAGACGGTGAGCGGCGCGACCACACTGCGCTCCCCGTCGTCCAGTTCGGCTAGTCCCCAACGCCTGTCGGCCAGCCGCAGCGCGAAGTCCGCTACCGTCCGTGGTCCGCCGGGTCGGCACCGGGTGGCCGCGATGCGCAGCGCGAGCGGCAGCCGGCCGCACAGTTCAACGACGTCGCGCACGCCCGGCGGGAGCGGGCCGTCGCCGGAAGTGCCCCGGTCGCCCGTGCCGATCCCGGAGATGCTGGTGAACAGTGCTTCCGCGTCGAGAGCAGGCAGCGGGCCCAGCGGGACGTGGTGGCCCTCGTCCAGTGAGGGCAGGGCACTCCGGCTGGTCACGAGGACGGGGCAGCCCGGTTCACGCGGCAGCAGCGGCCTGATCTGGTGGGAATCGACGGCGTTGTCCAGGACCACCAGAGCCCGTCGGCCGGTCATGGCCCCCCGGTAGACAGCGGCCCGGTCCTCCACGTGGTGGGGAATGGCCTCGGCGGGCATGCCCAGCATCCGCAGCAACCGGTCCAGGGCGTCCCCGACCGTGACAACGGGCAGGTCCTGCGAGTAGCCGTGCAGGTCAAGGTAGAGACAGCCGTCGGCGAAGTGGTCCTCCGCCCGGTGGGCGATCCGCAGCGCCAGTGCCGTCTTGCCCACTCCGGCCATCCCGGTGATCGCACACAGTACCGTCCCGGCACGCTGGCGGGGGCCGGCATCCAGGACGAGCGACTCGATCAACTTCGTCTCGTGCTCGCGGCCGACGAAGTACCTGCTCGGCTCGGGCAGGGCGTAGCACTGTCTGGGGATCTGGCGGACCGCGTCCTCGGACGCCGTCGGGGCCGGGGGCAGGTCGTCGGGGCCGAGCACGTCGCCGCAGAGGCGCGCGAGCTCGGCGCTCGGTAAGGCCAGTCCCCTCTCGACCTTGCTGAGGTAGCCCTTGCTGTAGTGCACGAGGCGGGAGAGGTCGGCCAGGGACAGCCCTGCGGCTGTCCGCCGTCGGCGCAGCGAGAGACCGAACCCGGCTCCCGCGCCTTGGCCGGTCCTGTCCCTTCCGTACGGGTCCCGCCCGGTCATGCCGCACGTGCTCCTGCCCGGACCATCGGCGTGCCGCTCGCGGCGGATCGCCGCCGCTGTCCCTCGCGCTCCCCGCTTCCGGGTGACGGAGGGTTGCACAACTCCCCCGTCATCGTCCGGGTTTCCGCCCGCTGAGCTGCGGTGATCCGGCCGCCGGTGTTTCCACGGGTTTCCTGTGGTGGGAAACCTGTCGGCAGTGCGCCGCCGCAGGGCGCATGGTGGGTGCCGTCCGGTCGGCAGCGCGCGGGATCGAGCGTGTGAGGGCGAGGAGAAGACATGGATAGTGGCACCAGAGGGCTCTTCATCGTGCTGCTCGGGATCGATGGAAGCGGCAAGACCAGTCTCCTCTCCGCGCTGCGCGGCGGCACGTTCGCCACCGTCGGCTGGCGCGACCTCCGCAACCACGACTTACCCGCCGTCATGGCGCCGGACGCACCCAGCGCCATCAAGGACCGGCTCTCCGACGTGGCGCGCGCGATGTTCGTCGGGGGGCACATTGTGGCCCAGTACGAGTACTTGGTGCGACCGGAGGTCGTCGAAGGCAGGCACGTTCTGCTGGACTCGTACTGGTACAAGGTGCTGGCGAAGGAGCGTTCCCTCGGCCGCCTGAGCCCGGCGCTCGACGAATTGCGCCAACTACTCCCGGTGCCCGACGCGGTGGTGTTGCTCGACGTTGACCCGCGCACGGCCTGGGCGCGCAGGGGCGGGACCTGCGCGCCGTACGAGCGGTTCGACGATCCGGGCGGCCAGGCGCCTGGCTTCGTCCGTTTCCAGGAGTGCCTGCTCGCGCAGTGGGAGATCGACTTGAGCGGTCATCCGGCGGTGTACCGACTCGACGGCGAGCGGCCCTTCGACGAGGTGCTCACGTCGCTGCGGGACACCCTGGAGCTCTGTGCCGTGCCGCGCCTGCCCGCATTGGAGGCACTGTCATGAGCGGGCGGGCGACGGGTGGCAACCGGTTCGCGTCGTCTCTGCTCGACACCTGGGCGACGATGTTCGTCGACCCAGAGCGGACGGAGCGTGCGGCGGCGGGACTTCACCGGTTGGAGAGCCGACGCAGGGCGGTCGGAGACGTCCTGCGGGTACACAAGGCCGTTCCCCAGTTCCAGTACGGGCTGGACCAGTTGGCGGTCTCGGGCCCCGAAGCCCACCGTGCACGGGCCGCCGCTGCCAAGTCCTGGTATGCCGCCGAGGCTGGCCGTCTCGCGGAGCATCTGCAGCTGCTGCGCTCGGAGTTGGCCTGGCTCGCCGGACAGCCGGAGGTGGCGGGCGCCGGCCTGGCTGTCATCAAGGGCTTCAACAACGCCCGCTTCTACCGGGATCCGGCACCTCGCTGGAGCCGTGACGTCGACGTGTACGTCCCCGACTGGGACGCCTGCCTCGCCGTGGTCCGGCTGCTGCGCGAGCGGGGCTACGTCTTCGACGAGGAGGAATGCCCCTGGTTCAAGGCGGAATTCGAGCGCGGAAGGGCCGAGTACGGCCAACTCTTCCTGGTCCGCACGGAGGACGGCCGGTTCTCCCGGGTGGACATCCACTTCGGCACCTACTCGGTGGGAGCCGGGGACTACCTCGACTTCCCGCTGACCGACTTCTACGAGCCGGTCGCACCGGATCTCGGCTACCAGGGGGTCAATCCCACCGGGACCCTGCTGGTGATGTTCGCCCACGCCCTGTCCGACGGGTACGTGTCGGTCAAGGACGTCAACGACACCGTATCGCTGGCCCTGACGCGGGACGATGTGGACTTCGGCCGCCTCGCACGGGAGATCCGGCGGCACTCGCTGGAGCCGCAGGCGCTGCTGCTCGCCGACCACCTGACCAGGCTCTACCGCGATTCACGCATCGTCGGCTTCGCGCAGGTTCTGCGCCGCGCGGCGGCCGGCGGGCGTAGCTCGCCGCTCTGGCGCATGCACGACCGCAACTGGCACCGGCGCGCCGCCGTCAACGCGGTCCACGCGTACCGGTCGGCGCTGCGTCGGCGCCGGGGGCCGCTCGTCGCCGCCCGACGAGCCGGCCAGTGCGCCGTGTTCTACAACCGGCGGTTGTCCGTCACGCTCAGCGACCGCGCCCTGCCGCAGCGGCTGCTGGTGCGGCTGATGGCGCGGACCGACCTGACCCAATGGCGGCTGCGGTCGGATGCCTGCCCGACCATGATCCACACAGGTCACCCGGCCCTCACTGGGATCGCGCCGAACGGCTCGGACGTGGGGCTTCCGCGACTTGAGCCGACACCCGCCGCGGGGGTGCGGGTGGGCGGCGCGTTCCCCGACCGACAACTGGTGGCCATCGGTGACGACGTCTTCCTCTGCTCGTGGGACCAGGTGGTCAGCCGCCGGGACGCCGCGCTGGCGAAACACCTCGCGTCGGTGCAGGGCGCCGCAGCCCGACGGAAGGGCGAGTCAGCGGATGACTGAGCAAGCCGTGCACGACGACGGTTTCCGACCAGCGTCCGACACCCGCCGGTTCTTCGACTGGGCCTCAACCGCCCCGCTCTCCCGCGCCTGCGTTCGGGCGGTGACGGAATTCTCCACGGCGGCGGCCGCCCACCGCTCACCGCCGGACTTCCAGAGCGAACGGACGGCTGGTCTGGACGCGCTGCGGGAGCGCATCAGAGCGGTCTTCGGCGCCCGGCCGGACGCGGAGGTGGCACTCGTCCGCAGCGTCTCCGAGGCGTCCTCGGCCCTCGCCGGCGGGTTCACCGTGCCGCCGGGCGGCGAGGTGCTCGTCACCGCGGCTGACCACCCCGCGCACGCCGCGCCGTGGTGCCGGCTGGCGGGACGGCGCACCGACGTACGGCTGCGCACCCTGCCGTGCCTGCCCAGCGGGCTGGTCGACCTGGAGCACGCCGCCCTCCTGCTCTCGGAGCGCACGGCAGTGGTGGCCTGCACCCACCTGACACATCTCGACGGCGTGCTGCAACCGGTGGCCGAGCTCTCTTCCTTGGCACGCAAGTTGTCACCCGCCGTGGTGGTCGTGGACGCGGCACAATCGGTAGGCCGCGTCCCCGTGGACTTCCACGCCCTTGGGGTGGACGTCCTCCTCGCCTCGGGCCGCAAGGCGCTGCTTGGCCCCATGGGCGCCGGGTTCGTGATCGCCGTGCCCGGGGTTCTGGACACGCTCTCCCCGCTGCTGCTGTCCCCGCGCAACTGCGACGCTCGTACCGCGGCGGACGGCGCGTGGCTGCCGGGGCCCCGCGAGCGCGGAGGCCCGGCCGCCCTGGAGGGAAACCTGCCGGATCTCTCCGCGCTCCACGGCCTGCTGGCGTCCCTGTCCGCCTACCAGCGTGCAGGCCCGCAGCACCTGGCCTCGGTGTGCCGGACGGCGGCCGCCCACATGCTGGTCGCCGCCACGCACGCGGGTTTCCGCACGTTCGGCCCGGCGTCGGCCCCGGGAGAGTACGGCATCGTCCGGGTGCGCTCGCCCCACGTCGCGGACCACCGTGCCGTGAAGTCCCGCCTGCGCGCCCGGGGCTGGTCGGTCGCCGCGACCGAGGACTGGCTGCGCGTCAGCGTGCACGCCTGCACCGCGCCGGGCGACGTCGCCGCGCTGTTCGACAATCTGGCGCCGTTCGGTGCCCCCGGACCGACCTCACGGAGTGCGCCGTGAACGCGCGATGGACCGTGGTCCACGGACGCTTCCAGCCCTTCCACCTCGGACACCTCGAATACGTCGCCCTCGCCGCGCGCAGGAGCCGGTACGTCATCGTGGGTATCACCAACCCCGCCCTGGGTCGGCTCGCCGAGGAGCGGACCTCGGCCCACCGGCACACCAGGGACGCGAATCCCTACACCTACTTCGAACGAGCCGAGATGGTCACAGGCTCTCTGCCGGAGGCGGTGCCGACCGCCCTGTGCACCGTGCGGGTCGTGCCGTTCGACGTCTCGGACCCCGGTACGTGGGACGACTACCTGCCCCGCGGCTGCCTCCATCTGGTCACCCTCAACGAGCCCTGGGACGAGGAGAAGTACCGGCGTTTCAAGGCCGCCGGGTACGCCGTCTCCGCGGTGCCCGGAAATCCGCGCCGGGTGACCGCGACCGAGGTGCGCCGTCGCATGGCCGCCGGAGAGGACTGGCGCGCGCTGGTGCCCCGCGGCACCGCCCGTGTCATCGACGGACTGACCGCCGACGTGTCGCGTGAGGGAGCCGCACCGACGCAGTCACCGTGAGCAGTACCAGCAAGCCCGTACGCACGTTCCCCCTGGAGATCACCGAACCGATGACTGCCACCTTCTGGAACACCAAGCACCGCTCGTATCGGGGCACCGACTGGATCCGTACCCCTACCTACTTCGCACAGGAGGTCGTCGGCCGCTTCCCGGCCGGCTCGGCGGTCCTGGACGCCGGCTGCGGGCAGGGACAGGACAGCACCTATTTCGCCGCGGCCGGGCACCGGGTGACGGCGATGGACCACTCGGACTTCGCCCTCGCCCAGTTCCCCGAGGAGGCCCTGTCCGCGTCGGTCCGACGCGTCACCGCCTCCCTGGCGGACTTCCCGCACCCCTTCGACGACGGGTCCTTCGACGTCGTGTACGCACACCTCAGCGTCCACTACTTCGACCTGCCCACGAGCCGGGAGATCATGACCGAGTTCCGGCGGGTACTGCGCCCCGGCGGCCTGCTGTGCGTCATGGTCAACTCCGTCGACGACCCCGAGCACGGCGAGGGCAGACAACTCGGCCCTGACTACTACGAGCTCGAACCGGGTGACGTCAAGCGGTACTTCAGCCGACGCACACTCTACGACCTCACCTCCGACCTGTTCGTGCCCTATGTGCTGGAACAACACGGCCGCACCCTCAAGGACCCCCACCAGTCCTTCGTCCGGCTCGTCGCCGAACGGAATGAGTGAGGAGGAGCCATGACCGACATGCCCACCCCGACCATCAACACGTCGGACGTCAGGACCACTGCGTTCGGCGACTGGATCTCCGTGGACTCCCGGACCGTCCAACTGGCCGGAAGCCAGAGCATGGAGACCCACGTCGTGCGGTTTCCTGCCATCGCCCTGATCGTCGCGCTCGACGGCGACGATCTCGTACTGATCCGCCAGTTCCGCTTCCCGCCGCAGTCGTGGGTGATCGAGGCCCCGGCCGGCCGGGTGGAGCCCCGCGAGGACCCGGCGCGGACAGCTGTCCGGGAACTGCGCGAGGAGACCGGATTCCAAGCCGGTCAGGTCGAGTTGGTCGGCACCCTACGGATCAGTCCGCACCTGTCCGACGAGACGACCTACGTCTACGCGGCCACCGGGCTGGTGCCGGGTCCCGCGCACCCCGACAAGGGCGAGTTCATCCAGCGCTTCATGGTGCCGCGCGGCAACGTGCGCGCGATGGTGCGCGAGGGCCGGATCGTCGACGCCAAGACCATCGCCGCCCTCGCCGTGTGCGACGTGATCTGAGTCAGAAGAACGCACGCCGGAACAGGAGTTGTGACGCACATGGGATTCCTTCCTCGGATCGCGAGAGCAGTCCGCGCACGACGGTATCCCGACGCGTACACGGGGTGCCTGCTCGCCATCCTGGTCACCGTGCTCGAGGTCGTCTCCGGATTCACGCAGAACCGGAAGTGGATCGACGTCCTCTTCTCCGCGACCGTCGTCCTGCTGCTCGGCCTGATCGCGCTCGCCACGGCCGACATCCGGATCCGGCAGAACACCGTGCTGAACGGCGCCCGCGGCGGTCTGCTGTTCACCGGCCGCTCCCAACTCCCGGCACTGGGGACGCAACTGCAGGGAGCCCACCGGACCGTCGAGATCTACGGGCTGCAACTGGGCCACGTCGTCCACCACATGCTGCCCACCATCGCCGACCGGGCGCTGTCCGACTGCCACTTCAGACTTGCCCTGCTCAGTCCCGTCGACGCCAACGGCGACAAGGTGCCATGGATCGGTGACATGGGGGCGGTGCACGGCTTCCCGAACCTGGAGGACGTGCTGCGCGCAAACCTGGCACACCTGCGGCACTGGCACGAGGGCCTGACCCCCAAACAGCGGCGCAACATCGAGATACGCGCCTACCCCGTCATCCCGACCGCGTCGGTGATCCTCTTCGACGTGAAAAAGCACTCGGGGTACGCGCACGTGGAGCCGATACTCCACACCCTCCCCCCGATGGAACGGCCGACCTTCTGGATCACCGAGAAGGACGACTTCAAGCTGTTCCACCTGCTCGTCGACCACTACCAGGAGCTCTGGCAGCAGGCGATCGCCCTGCCCGACCTCGCCCTCTGATCCTGGCCAGCTCACCTCTCCTCCGGACGACAGACCGGAGCGGGACCACGAAAGGTGCTTCATGGACATCCCCGCCCTGAGTTCCCTACGCGCGGCCGACAGCCGCCGTGTCGGCGGCAAGGCCGCCGGACTGGGCGAACTCCTCGCGATCGGACTACCCGTCCCTCCAGGATTCGTGCTGCCTGGCGATGCGCTGTCCCCTCTCCTCTCCGACCGGGGCGGGCTGGCGCGGCTGCTCGCGTCGCTGGTGGACGAACACGGCCTGCGCCGGCCGTTCGCCGTCCGTTCCTCGGCCGCCGCGGAGGACGGCGCGAACGCCTCCTACGCGGGGCAGTTCGTATCTGAACTGGGCGTCGGGGTCGAGGATCTGGCGGCGGCCGTGGAGCGCTGCGCGCTCTCCGGCGGATCGGACCGTGCGGCTTACTACACCGGGCGAATGGAAGCCGACGAGTCAGGGGGCGGGACGGAGGTCGCCGGCGGGTTCGGCGCGGCAGTCGGCGAGCGCGGCCCCATCTCGGTGATCGTGCAGGAGCAGGTGCCGGCCGACCTGTCCGGTGTGCTGTTCACCGCCGACCCGGTGACCGGGGACCGCGAGAGCTACCTGCTGGACGTGGTTCCGGGGGCGGGAAGCGCGTTGGTCGGCGGTGAGACCGAGCCCCTCTCCGTCCGGCTCTCGGGTGACGGTATGCGGACGGTCAACCGGCCCGACTGGTGCGACGCCGCGCTGGAGACCCGCGTGCTGGGGCTGATCGCGGAGATCCGGAGCCTGGGGAAGGCGGTCACCGACCACCGGGCGGTGCCACAGGACATCGAACTGTGCGTCACTGCCGACAATGCAGTGATCCCGGTGCAGGCTCGTCCGATCACTGCGTTGCCCGCACCGGCACACCGGGACTTCGCCCTCCGCTTCATCCCGGTGGCGTCGGCCGACCGGGCCGAACTGGGCGGCCTGACCGGCCTGGACAAGGTACGGCTGCGGCTGATCGCCGAGGAGAACGACCTGGCGGTGGGTCGGGCCTGGATCGTCCGGGCCCGACCCACCGCCGACTCCGCAGGAGCGGAGGCCTCCCCGCTGCCCGAGGCCCTGCGCGACGCCTCTCAGATCAGCTTCGTCCTCCAAGACCCGGCCAGACTGTCCGGTTCGATCGTCCGCCGCTTCAGCGCTGCCGCCACCAGGCGCGAGGACCTCGACGGCATCGTGCAACTGGTGGGCGCCGCCCACGACGAGTTCGCGCTGATCGCCACGGAGGTACGGTCGGCTGTCCAGTCCGGGGTGGCACGCAGGTTCGGCGACCGCGTCCTCGTGGAGATCGGATTCGGGGCCTTCGTGCCCAAGGGGGTCGTGACCACCTCGCAGTACGTGTGCACCCTCGACGGCAAGGTGGTTCAGCGCGAACTCACCCTCCAGGAACGGGCGTTCGTCATTGAGGAAGGTCAGCCCAGGAGTGTCGTGGTCGGCAGGACGCCGGAGCTGTCCGACCTGCAGATCGAGGAGGTTTGCCGGGCCGTCGCGGTGGCGGGCGCGTACTACCAGCAGCCCTCGGTGGAGTTCGGTATCACCTCGGACGACTCGTTCTTCCTCATCGATTTCGTCGACGAGGACACGGAGGGAGGCGGCCCGGAAGCGCTCAACGTCATCGCTCCCGGCCGGGTCAGCGGGCGGGTGATCCGAATCGACGACGATCATGACCTGCTGATGGAGTCCCTCGACTTCCACTTCCACACCGACCGGACCGACGCGGCAGGCGGCCGGCCGGCGGACGACCCCGTCGTGGTATTGGCCCGACTGCCGTACCTCTCGCTCGAACGGTTCATCCGGGGCCGCGACCCCAGGTCCGTCGGGTTCGTCTTCCGCAACTGCTCCTACCTCAGCCATCTGTCGATCGTGCTGCGAGAACTGGGCATCCCCGCGCTGGTGGACGCGGAGGCGTTCGACACGCTCGCCGCGGACTCCGTGGTCCTGCTTGACACCGCCTCGCAGACCGTGGGGCCAGTCGCGCCGCGGCAGGCCGGGCAGGGGCAGACGCTGTGATCCTTTCCGACCAGGACATCCTCAGTGCCGTCCGGTGCGGCGACATCGGCATCACGCCGTTCGACGAGCGGCTGGTCAAGCGCAACAGCTATCTGCTGCGGCTGGCGGGGCCCTTCCGGCGCATCGAGGGTGACGAGGTTCTCGACACCGCGGACCCGGAGAGTTTCGCCCGGTGCGAGGGCGTCATCGAAGCCGGTGACAGCGTGGTGCTCACGCCGGACGCCCTCGTGCTGGCCGGCACCCATGAACGCGTCAGCCTCGCGCCTTCGTTGGTCGGCCTGCTCTCCGGCATCTCCAACGTCGCCCGGCTCGGCGTCCAGGTGCACGCCACGTCCCAGCTCGTCAACGCGGGCTTCGCTCACGGCGCTCCCTCGCGCCTCGTCTTCGAGCTGTCGACGGTCGGCGGCCGCCGGGTGCGGTTGTACGCCGGAACTCCAGTCTGTCACCTCGTCTTCGCCCGGCTCTCGGCCCCGGCGACGGCACGGCACCCCAGCGGCAGAACCGGCCAGCTCGGCACCGCCCCAAGCCGGCTATTGGACCAGTTCGGCCACTTCTACGCGCGGGGGGTGGCAGGTGCCGTGGCTGCTTGCACACCACTGGCTGAACCTTTCTGACACGGACCGTGCGCTTCAGGCGGGCGGATATCAGCCGGTCAGCCGCTTCGCGACGCCCTACACGACCGGCCCGGCAACACAGACGTGCGGCAGGGCGACGTCGGCGCCTACCGCACCGAACCGCAGGAACTCACGCATCGCGAGCCAGGCAGTCCGCTCGTCTCCGGGGACGAGGCGTGATGGCGCGCGACGGAGTGCAGCAGGGCCGCCGCCTTCTCTTGCGGCGTCGGGTAGAGCTCGATCCCGAACATGTCGGTCCCCGGCCGTTCGACGGCCAATCGGCACAACGCGAAGGCACAGGTAGCGTGGTCGATCCCGCCAGTGAGCTGCCGTGTATCTCGCCCGCGTTGCCGGGCCGTCCTTCTGGACGAGCGTGGCCTGCCAGGTGATGGAGGCCATGGCGTCCGGAGTGATCTGGTACTCGCGGCCGTTGGCGTTCATCACCAGGACCTCGCCGGGAAACCGTGGCCAGCGGACCTGCCACCCGTGCTCGTCCTACTTCCGCGGATTGTCCTTGACCAGCCGTTGCATGGCGCACGCGAGGAACAGGTCAAGCGCGCCGGTGGCGACCCGTTCGTCGAGACGACCACGTTCGCCCACCAAGCCTGGGTGCTGTACCAGCGCCGCAGCCACGCGGAAGCCGTCACCGAACAGCACACCGTCCTCGCGTTCCGGCAGGGCAACGGCCTGCCGCAACCTTGCCATCGCCCTGCGCGACGCGGCGGCGATGGAACGAACCGCCGGCCGCGGGCAGGCCGCCAGGCCCACACTTGGCCGAGGCGCTGGCCCTGTCCACCACGCGGGAAATGCACCTGGACGCGGCGAAGGCGCCGAACGTGGAGGGCGAGTTCGCGGCTCGGGGCGGCCGGCCCCGGGAGGCCACCGTCACGTAGTCCGCGCCCTGGAGGCCGCGCGCGATGCAGCAACTCCTACGAACGGGCCCGCTCCCTGGACTCGGCCCGGTGGCAGTTCACCGCGCGGCGAGCGATGCGGAAGGCGGTCGGCGTCGCCGCCGACGCGGGCCGCGGTGTCCCCCTCCTCACGTCCCCCAGTGGACATGGCCGGCCCAGTGCAGCGGGGACCCCGGCATGATGTCCCGCACCGACCGGGCCGCGGCCGAGACCGCCGCGGCGGCACGCCAGGTCTCCAGCGTGCTCCCCGGCCCCCGCAAGGCTTCGTAACAGCGGGTCGCGACCGTCGCCGCGTGCACGTCGCTCACCGGCCACAGCGTGCCGATCACGTGGGAGAAGCCGGCCAGTTGGAACGCCGACGTGATGTGCACGAACTCGTCGGCCAGCCGGGGCGCCGCCTTTGTGGTGGCACAGGCGGACAGGTAGCAGAGTGCGCCCGCCGGGTTCGACACGCCGGCGATCTCACGGACCGTCAGTGGCCGTTCCCGGTGGTCGCAGAGCACGAGCCTGCTCCGAGACGGCACTCGGGGGTCGGCGACGGCGTGGCAGGCGAAGTGGACGGTGCGGCGTGCCTCCAGGGCGGTCAGCACGGCGTCGTGCCTGGCGTCGGCCGCGCTCAGCACCGTGCAGTCGGGCAACAGCGCCCGCAGCGCCTCGGTCTCCCGCTCCGCCCCCGGCAGCGGAGGCGCGTCGGGGGGCTCGGCCACCGACACCAGCAGCAGGGCATCCACCGCGTCTGCGTCCGGGCCGGCCTCCCTGTCGAGGCCGCTGCCAGCGTCCGGAGCGGCGCCTCTCCGCGCGTAGTCGAGGGCGCGCAGCGTCGGCGTGTACGAACTGGTTGTCCGGTCCATGACGGTACGTCCCGACCGCTGGCGGTGGTACCCGGCAGCGTGCAGCGGCAGCATCGTGAACACCCCGACCGGACACCACCACAGCCTGTCGGCGACCGTACCGTCCTCGCCCCTACCGTCCGCGACCCCAACGCCTCCGTCCGCCCCGTCCGTGTCCGCAAGCGCCGTAAGCACCGGCTCCGCCACGGTGTCCCACAGCCACTCCAGCACCCGGTTCATCTCCCGGTGGGCACGCAGCCGTTCGCCGTATCCAGCAGCCGTCGAGGCCACGCGTACGGCGGTGTCGAACGCCTCGGCTTGGTGCGCCGCGGCCGCCGCATTGGCGCCGTCGCAAGGCACATGCCGGGGCGCCCCCGAACCGGCCGGCAGGATCACCGCGCCGCCCGCTTCTTCGGCCGCGTACACGTACACCAACGGGCCGTCCGCGGACATGCGGTGCGGTTCGGCGGGAGGCCCGGGGTCCAGGAAGTCCTGCATCCCGTCCTGCTCCCGGATCCGGGCGAGCAGGGCGTTCCACTTCTCGTCCAGCCGGGCCCGTCGGGTGGCTGCGGCGGCGGCCCGGGACCCGTCGGGGGTGTACAGGTCGACGCCCGGTCCGGCGTCGGCGTCATACTCCCGCCGCAACCGCGTGAACTCCGTGGCCAGTTCGGGCGCGACGGCGGTGAGCGCCTCCAGGTCCGCCGACCGTTCCAGAATCGACTCGGTCAGCAGCACACCCCGCGCCCGCTCCAACAGCCCGACGCCGTAGGCCACCCGGCCGACCGCCACCGCCGTCGACACGACCTGCGCCGCGAGGCCGCCGACCCGCCCCAGCGCGTGGTCGCGGTCAGGCCTGTCCAGGGCGCGCCCGGCCAGCCGGGGCAGCAGGGACACGGCGGTCTCCAGCACTGGTAGGGCGGCCCCCGGATCGCCACGCTGCGCGACGATCCTGGCCTCTTCGCGCAGCGCCCAGATCCGCAGCACGACCGGGGCGCCTGGGCTGCGGGACGCCTCCGCGTAGACCTCGGCCGCCTCGGCGAGCGTCCGGTCGTCGCCCGTCCGGGAGGCGAGCGTGGACATGGCGAGCCCCAGATTGGCGAGCACCGAGGACCGGTTGCCGTGGCCGGACGGCAGAGCGGCCAGCGCCCGGCGCCCTGCCGTGACCGCGTCGTGCAGGGCCGTCACCGCCCCGGAGGCGTCGTACTGGGCGCGCAACACGATCATCAGGTTGGACAGCCGGCCGGGCAGGTCGGGGTTGCCCTCCTCAGTGGCGTCGGCCACCTCGGTCATCACGCGCACCGCCTCGCGCAGGCTGTCGTCGTCCCCGGCAGCCCCGCGCAGCCGCAGCAGCAACCCGAGCGTGCTCAGGACGGCGGGACGGTCCGGGTCGGTGTCGGGCGTACGGGCTGCGGCCTCCCGGCACACCGCGATGCCCCGCTCGACCTGCGCGAGGTCGCCCGTCCGCTCCGCCGCGCCGCGCAGCACGATCCCGAGGTTCGCCAGTCGGCCGGCCCGGTCGGGATGAGCGTCCGGAGTCGACGCCACCGCGTCGGCGCCCCGGGCCACTGCCTGCTCCAGCAGGGCGGTGTCCCCCGTCGCCTGGTACGACATGTGCAGCGAAAGGCTCAGATTGGCGAGGGCCGCCACCCGGTGGGCCGGGTTCAGCGGCCCGGTGAGCGACACCCGGCCGACGGCGACGGCCTCGGCGAGGAGGTCGAGGTCACCGGTCACCTCGGCGCGGGAGCGCAGCACCAGTCCCAGCCCCGAGAGCAGGGCGGACCGGACCGGCGGTGCGGTACCCCGCGCCGCGCAGGCGTCCCGCAGCAGGGTCTCCGCCTCGGCCAGCGCCTCCGTGTCACCCAGCGCCTCGTAGCGGGCGAGCAGACACATGGCGAGGTTGCCGGCCGGGTGGCATCGCGCAGGGTCGCGGGGCCCGAAGCGGCCCAGGGCCATGCGGCAAGCCGCCACGGCCTCCCGGAGAACGTCGGCGTCGCGGGTACGGGTGTGCAGCGCGCTCAGCGCGGCGGCGTGGTTGGTCCAGATCCTGGGGTCTGACTGCGGCCCGGCTGGGCCCGGAGCCACCGACGCCCGGGTCATCGCCAGTGCCTCATGGAGCAGCCCGACGTCCCCGGTGCGCGTGTAACAGACGTGCGGCACGTCGGCGAGGAAGCTCAGCCTGCCGGGCAGCTCCGGAGCGTCATCGGGCGTCTCAGAGACGGCCTGACGCATGACGGCCAGAGCCCCGTCCAGCAGGCGCCGCCCCGGCCGGTGCGCCCCCGAAGCGGCCAGCGCCTGGGCGAGATTGGCGAGCCGTCCCGCTCGGGCGGGATCGGAGCGGGGGGTCAGCTTCACGGCCTTGCGGCAACAGGCCAACCCCTCGCTCAGGATGTGGGCCCCACCGGTGTGGTCGGCCAGCATCAGCAGCGCGGCACCCAGGTTGGCGAGCGCGGTGGCGCGCTCCCCGGCGTCTGCCTGTGTCGCCGCCTCTGATTTCGCCTCCGCGCTCGTCTCCGCCAGCGATTGGCGCAGGAGGTCTACGGCCTGGTGGAGCCTGGCGAGATCGCCATCGGCCCGGTAGGCGTCCAGAAGATCGAACACCGACTCCGGTGCGGGTGAGCGGGAGAGCGCGGGATGCCGGCGAAGTGGTTCGGGCACCAGATCCGGCGTGCTCTCGCACAGCGGGGCGAGCAGGGCGACCGCCTGCGCCAGTTCATCCGGATCGCGGTTCAGGACAAGGTGCCGGAGCCAGTGCAGGACGCCCAGGGCGCTACGGGATTCGAGATCGGCCTCCAGATCGGTCGCGGCGGCGAGAGCGGCCAGCTCGGCGTCCGCCTCCGGACAGGTCAACAGGTCGGGATCCCGGGTCTCGCCGAACCTGGCGATGCGCTGTCTGACCGCCATCAACAGACGTTGCCCCGCGACCGCGTCCTCCTCGTTCACGGTGCCCCGCCCTTCCGTCGCCGAACCATCCCTGGTCAACAGCCCTTCCGAACAGTGCTGTTGACGGTCGCCGGGGCGTCCGGAACCGGCGGAACGACCGTGGCATGATATGTCACCCGTGCGCCCGCTCCAGGAGCAGCCGATGACCGACCGTGTTCCCGAGGCCGACGGTGTCCCCGCGGCCGATGTCGCCCTGCTGCTGTCGGACGGCGCGGGCAGATGGCTCGACGCCGAGCCGGCCGACATCCCCCTCGGCGCCGTTCGCGTCGGAGCCCGGCAGATCCATCCGGTGCTGCCACCCCCGCCCGCGTTCCCCGGGCACGACGCCTACCTCGTGCGGTTCCCTTACGAGTTGCTGCTGGAGCCGGACGTGCCGGGCCCGCTCTGGTTCGAGGTCGCCTTCCGGCTGTCCTGCGCCGACGGATCGGCGGTGGTGGTGACGGACGCTGTGCCCCGTACGGTGCTGGCGCAGCAGGCGCCGTCCCGCGTGGTCCTCGACGAGCTGCTCAACTTCACGGCTGCCGAGCCCGGAGAGCCTGGAGCGTTCGCCCTGCCCGAGGCCCTGCCCGTGGTCGACGTCTTCGGCATCGGCGGTTCGACACCCCGCTGGCGTCACAGCACGAAACAAACCGACGGCGTGCGGCCCGGCTCCTACTCAGGGTGGGTCGCGATACTGGTGCCCGAGGGCTGCGACGCCGTCGACGTCGTGTGCTCGGCTCGCTTCGACCTCGGTCCGGACGACGCGATGGGGTGTCTGCCCGGCGCCCTCCCCACGTCTTTCACGCTCCGTCTCGACGCAGCGCGGGCCGCCACCGTCGCTGCGCCGCGGACAGCGCGGGAGTCCGCCCTGCCGCCGACGCCCACCCGACCGGCCGTACCCGCGCCGACAACGGTCCCCGTGGTCACAATCAGGGCCGACGCCCAGGCCGTGGTCGAGGGCGGGCTCGGGGCCGAAGCCGAAGACAGGGGTGAGGCCGGGCTCGGGAGCGATGCCAGAGTCGGGGCCAGGCCCGGGGGCAATGCCGCGGGTGGGGGCGGCGCCCACTCCGGAGTCCGGCGTCCCGTCGGCGTGCCGCGGGTATTCGTGTCCTACGCCCACGACGACGAACCGCACGTCGAACAGGTGCGTCTCTTCGCCGACTTCCTCGCCCGGGACTGCGGGCTCGACGTCGTCCTGGACCGCTGGGACACCGACCGGCGGCGCGACTGGTACCTATGGGCCGCGGAACAGGTGCGGGAGGCCGACTTCGTCCTCGTGGTGGCCTCGCCGATGTGCCGCAAGGTCGGGGACGGACAGATCGACAACACGCGGCACCGCGGACTTCAGTCCGAACTCGCCCTGATCCGCGAGAACCTCCACGCAGACCGGGCTGCGTGGAGGTTCTCGCGGA
>NZ_LIRK01000438.1 GCF_001419765.1 Streptomyces torulosus | reverse complement strand
GCGCGCAGGGCCGCCTCCAGGGCCGGCCGGCGGGTGTCCGGCCGGGCCGGCTGGGCGCCCCGGCCGACCAGTCCCGGCTGGCCATGGCGCTGGCCCGGCTCGCCGCGACCGCTCCCGAACGGCTCGCCACCCGCGCGGAGCTCCCGATCGCCGAGGCCCTCGCGACCCGCGGCTTCCCGCCCCGGACGATCGACGGTTTCGTACGGCCCCTGCTGGCCGCCCTGCTCGCGGACCCGGCCCTGCGGACCTCCAGCCGCTGTGCCGATCTGGCCCTGCACGCCTTCGCGACGGGCCGGTTGTGCCTGCCGGAGGGCGGCGCCGACACCCTCCCGGAACTGCTCGCCGCGGCCCTGCCGCCGGGCACCGTCCGTACCGGGGTCAGGGCCACCGCGATCAGCACGACCTCGGTGACGACGGCCGACCACGGTGAACTCCCCTGCCGCGCCGTGGTCCTGGCCACGGACGCCCGGTCCGCGGCCGAGCTGCTGCCGGGGCTGCGCGTACCGGACTTCCACCCGGTGACCGTGCTGCACCACGCCACCGACGAACTCCCGCCCGGCGAGGGAGCGCTGCTCCTCGACGCGGACCGCGGCGGGCCCGTCTCGCACACGGCGGTCATCAGCCAGGTCGACCCGACCCGGGCCCCGGCGGGCCGCGCCCTCATCACCTCCACGGTGCTCGGCACGCCGCCGGACGCGGCCCATCTGGACGCCACGGTCCGCGCCCAACTGGCCCGGCTGTACCGCACGTCCACGGCCCGGTGGGAGCTGCTGGCGGTCCATCACGAGCCCGAGGCCGTGCCCGCGATGCCCGCGCCGCACGACCTGCGGCGCCCGGTGCGGCTGCTGGCCGGTCTGTACGTCTGCGGAGACCACCGCGACACCAGCACCGTCCAGGGCGCCCTGCACTCGGCCCGCCGGGCCGCCCACGCCGTCCTCACGGACCTGGACGCCCACCCGACCCCCATGGAGGAGGCCCTCGAGACGGCCGCCTGACCGAGGCACGGCGAGGGGCGCCCGGATGGTCTCCGGGCGCCCCTGAGCGTGCGGCACACGGCCGCCGCGCACCCCCTATCCCAGGGCGGCCACCTTGTCCCGGTAGCCCCTCACCGGGGCGGCGTCCCGGTACGGCTCCAGACGGCGCTCGAAGTCGCGGATGTACTCCACGGCGCGCACCGAGCGCATCTCCGCGGCCTGCCCGGCGGCCTCCGCGCCCAACTGGCAGGCCTGGTCCAGCTCGCCGAGCCCGAGGCGGGCGGAGGCGAGCACCACCCGGCAGAACAGGCGGCTGCGGGCGAAGGCGGGCGCCCTCAGCTGCAGCGACCGCTCCGCGTGCTGGGCGGCGGCGCGGTACTGCTGGAGGTCGCGGTGGCTGTGCCCGAACTCGTCGGCGAGCTGGGCCTCGTCGAAGAAGCGCGCCCAGTAGGGGACCTCGTCGCCGGGGCGGGCGGCCTCCAGGGCCCGTTCGGCGCGGACCAGCGCGGCCGTGGAGGCCCGTACCTCACCGAGGACCGCGTGCCCGCGGGCCTCGACGGCGTGCAGCAGCGACTGCACGACCGGCGGCACGGCGGACCCGACGCCCTGCTGGGCGACGCGCGCGAGCTGCACGGCCTCCCGTCCGTGCCCCAGGTAGACCGCCTGACGGCTCATCGTGATGAGGACGTACGCCCCGTACGCCCGGTCGCCCGCCGCCTGCGCCAGGCGCAGCGCCTGCACGAAGTACCGCTGGGCGAGCCCGTGGGCGCCGATGTCGTACGAGGTCCAGCCGGCGAGCCGGGTGAGGTCGGCGGCGGCCGCGAAGAGCCGTCGGCCGACCTGTTCGCCGTAGGCGCCACGCAGCATCGGCTCGGCCTCGTGCTCCAGATAGCGCACGAGGGCCTGGCGGGCGTGGCCGCCGCCGTAGGCGTTGTCGAGGGCGCGGAAGAGTTCGCCGACCGAGCGCAGGGCGGCGATGTCCCCGGAGGTGACCTTCTGGCCGGGGCCGCGCTCGGTCTGGCTGCGCTGCCGGGGGACGGCCGGGCGGCCCTGCGGGGGGACGCGGGTGGCGGCCGGGTCGCCCCGGCCCACCCGGTCGTCGGCGCGGCCGATCAGCCAGTCCCGGCTGGGGACGACGAGTCCGGCCGGAGTGAAGGCGATCTTCCGCAGTTCGGCGTGGCTGCCGGAGTCCTTGCGCCACAGACCGCTGACGATGTCGATGGCCTCCTCGGGGGTCGCGGCGAACTCCAGCCCCGCGTACACGGGGGCGCAGGCGTCGAGACCGAGGTCCTGTGCGGTGAGCCTGCGGCCGAGGCGGCGGGTGAACACCTCGGCGATGAGCGCGGGCGTGGTGCCCCTCGGCTGCTGGCCTCGCAGCCAGCGGGTGACCGACGTCTTGTCGTATCTGAGATCGAGGCCGTGCTCGAGACCGAGCTGGTCCACACGACGCGCTAGTCCCGCGTTGGAGAACCCCGCTTCTGCGATGAGGGCGGCGAGCTGGCGGTTGGGGGTGCGCTGCGCGGGTCGTTCCGTCATCTGCGGTGCGGTCTCCTGCCTTCCGGGTGTCGGCGCGGTGCCCGGATTGCCTGGTGAGAAGCCTTTGCGGCCTTGTGAACGGCGTGAATGTAGCGGAGAGTGAACACCCGATCGCACACTTCCGCGTCGGTTCATCCGATCGTGTGAGGATTGACCGCATGGCTGACGGGGCGGGGGCGCGGCGTACGCCGGCGGTCGCTGCCGTGCGCCGGTGGGACGGCCGTCGAACATCGCGCGGTCCTACGGTCGTACAGTGGCGTGGGCGCGTCACGCGCCTGACAGAGCTATCGCGGTACCGCCGCACGGCCGTACCGCCGAGGGAGGCGCTTGCCGTGAGTGGGTTGCGGTTCGTCCGCATGGGGTTCGGCACGGAGGCCGTCGAGTACCAGGAGGCCTGGGACGAGCAGCGCCGGGTGCACGCGGCGCGCTTCGTCGACGAGGTCCCCGACACCGTGCTGCTCCTGGAGCACCCGCCCGTCTACACGGCCGGCCGGCGCACGGCCGACAACGAGCGCCCCTTGGACGGCACGCCCGTCATCGACGTGGACCGCGGCGGCAAGATCACCTGGCACGGGCCGGGCCAGCTCGTCGGGTACCCGATCCAGAAGCTGCCGCGCCCGGTGGACGTCGTGGCCCATGTGCGCCGCCTGGAGGAGGCCCTGATCCGCACGTGCGCCGAGTTCGGCGTGGAGACGACGCGGGTGGAGGGCCGCAGCGGGGTGTGGGTGCTGGGCGACCCCGTCGAGCAGAGGCTCGGCGGCCTCTCCCTGGACCTCGACCCCCGGATGCACGACGACGAGTTCGACCCCCGGCTGAACGGTCCCGAGTACGCACCCTCCAACGCGGGGCAGCGGCGCGAGGACCGCAAGATCGCGGCGATCGGGATCCGGGTGGCGAAGGGCGTGACGATGCACGGCTTCGCTCTGAACGTGAACCCCGACAACCGCTGGTTCGACCGGATCATCCCCTGCGGGATCCGCGACGCGGGCGTCGCGTCCCTCGCGACGGAGCTGGGCCGCGACATCACGATCGCCGAGGTCCTCCCCGTCGCCGAGAGGCACCTGCGCGACGTACTGGAGAACGCGGACCTCCGGCCGAGGGTCGTGGAACGCGCCTCGGCGTGAGGTCCCGGCGGGCCGGGGGCCCGCCGCCCGGGGAATGCGGCCCGAGAGCCGAAGGTTGCCCACCTCGGGGAGCGACAACAGCACGGGCGTACCCTGGGGTGCGCCGAAGAATCGAAGCTACAGGGAGCCGATGTGTCCGCAGTCTCACCCGACGGACGCAAGATGCTGCGCCTGGAGGTCCGCAACAGCCAGACCCCCATCGAGCGCAAGCCCGAGTGGATCAAGACCCGGGCGAAAATGGGTCCCGAGTACACCGCGATGCAGAAGCTCGTGAAGAGCGAGGGCCTGCACACGGTCTGCCAGGAAGCCGGCTGTCCCAACATCTACGAGTGCTGGGAGGACCGCGAGGCGACCTTCCTCATCGGCGGCGACCAGTGCACCCGCCGCTGCGACTTCTGCCAGATCGACACCGGCAAGCCCGAGGCGCTCGACCGTGACGAGCCCCGCCGCGTCGGCGAGTCCGTGGTCACCATGGACCTGAACTACGCCACCATCACCGGCGTCGCCCGCGACGACCTCCCCGACGGCGGCGCCTGGCTGTACGCGGAGACGGTCCGCCAGATCCACCAGCAGACCGCCGGCCGCGAGGGCGGCCACACCAAGGTCGAGCTGCTCGCCCCGGACTTCAACGCCGTACCGGAGCTGCTCCAGGAGGTCTTCGCCTCCCGCCCCGAGGTCTTCGCGCACAACGTCGAGACCGTCCCCCGCATCTTCAAGCGCATCCGCCCCGGCTTCCGCTACGAGCGCTCCCTGAAGGTCATCACCGAGGCCCGCGACTACGGCCTGGTCACCAAGTCCAACCTGATCCTCGGCATGGGCGAGACCCGCGAGGAGATCAGCGAGGCGCTCAAGCAGCTGCACGACGCGGGCTGCGAGCTGGTGACCATCACCCAGTACCTGCGGCCGAGCGTCCGGCACCACCCGGTGGAGCGCTGGGTCAAGCCGCACGAGTTCGTGGAGCTGAAGGAGGAGGCCGAGGAGATCGGCTTCTCCGGTGTGATGTCCGGCCCGCTGGTCCGCTCCTCGTACCGCGCCGGCCGGCTGTACCAGATGGCGGTCGAGAAGCGCGGCGCCTACGTCGCGTCGCAGGCCGTCTGACCGTCCCCCCGCGGCCCCGAGGGCTCGGCTCCGAGCCCCCGGAGGCCGTCCCCCGGCGGCGATGCGCCGACACGCCGTACGGCCAGTCGAGTGGCACGGAGTGCCAGGCAAACGTGTGAATCTGAGCACAAGAACCTACTGGCCAGTAATGGCCAATAGCCCGCGGCCCTGACCGTTCTCCCAGATGGGGGCACTGTCAGGGCCGCGTCGACGTTTGAGTGCCGCCAATCCAGGCTTCATGGGCGTTTGACCGGTCGGTCACGCCCTGGTAACACCAATCAGTGACCCTGGTTTCACGCCCGGTACAGACCCAGCCCGCTCACCCGATCCCTAGGGGGGACCTCATCATGCAGGCCGCACCCGTCCGCGCCACGGCGATCCCGTCGTTCACCGATGCACTCCGTGCCGTCGAGTCGCTGCTCCTCAGCAGCGGCCAGCGCACCGCCCGCCGCAACGCCTGGACCTCCGTCCTGGAGGACCGACGCCGCGCCAAGGACCGCGTCGAGACCGAGCGCGTCCTCGAGGCCGCCGTCTCCTCGCGCACCTCGTGACGCACCACGGCTGACGCACCACCCCGGCCACCCACGGCCCCGTGAGCGGGGTACGAGCCGACCGCCCGAAGGCTCGACCGCGATCCGCACCGCGACCGCTCAGGCGCCGCACAGCGACCGCCGCTCAGGTGCCGCACCGTGGCCGTCGAGGCCACACCGTGGCCGCTCAGGCACGACCCCGCACCACCGAGGCACCCGCCGCCGCCCGGCGCCGCTCCCCCCGCGTCGTCGCCGGTCACCGGACCCCACCGGCACCGCCGTCGTCCTCGCTTCCCCGGACACGTAGACTTCGTGCCATGGCGAGGAAGGAACCCGCAGCGGACGCTGCGAACCCCGGGCGACTCAAGCAGATCGCTCTGACGTACAAGATGACCCGCAGGGCCGACAAGAAGATCGGTCTTGTACTCGCGGCTGTCGGAATCATCACCTTCGGTGTCTTCCTCGCGATCGGTTTCTTGATCGGCCACCCCATCTATCTCGGCATCCTGGGCCTCCTGCTCGCCTTCCTCGCGACGGCGATCGTCTTCGGACGGCGGGCCGAGCGGGCCGCGTTCGGGCAGATGGAGGGCCAGCCGGGTGCCGCCGCGGCGGTGCTGGACAACGTGGGCCGAGGCTGGACGACCACCCCGGCGGTCGCGATGAACCGCAACCAGGACGTGGTCCACCGGGCCGTCGGCAAGGCCGGCATCGTCCTGGTCGCCGAGGGCAACCCGAACCGGGTGAAGAGCCTGCTGGCCGCCGAGAAGAAGAAGATGGCCCGGATCGTGGTGGACGTGCCGGTGCACGACCTGATCGTGGGCACCGGCGAGGGCCAGGTCGAGCTGAAGAAGCTCCGCACGACCATGCTGAAGCTGCCCCGCGTCCTGTCCGGCCCCCAGGTGACCGCCACCAACGACCGGCTCCGCGCCATGGGCGACCTGATGAGCAACATGCCCCTCCCCAAGGGCCCGATGCCCAAGGGCATGCGCATGCCGCGCGGCGGGAAGATGCGCTGACCTCCCCCGGCTGACACCACTCTCCTCGTACGACGAAGGGGGCGCCCGGAAACTCCGGGCGCCCCCTTCTCGTGCGTAGCGGGCGTTCTCGTGCGCGGCGGTGCTAGATCCGCACCTCCACCGTCCGCGCCAGGCGGTCGTGGAGGCCGCGGCCGTCGCGGTCCCAGACGAGGGCGGGGATGGCGAGGCAGAGCAGGACGCTGCGGACGAGGGCGCGCCAGGGGTTCACCGTGCCGGTGTCCTGGGCGATCACCCGGAGGCCGAGGAGGCGCTTGCCGGGGGTGAAGCCCACCGTGCCCAGGGTGAGGGCGTGGAGCAGGAAGAAGATGAGCAGGGCCCAGTTGCTGGTGGCCTGGTCGTAGCCGTCGGTGATCAGGCCGTATGCGATCAAGAGGCACAGCCCCCAGTCGACGGCCAGCGCTCCGAGACGGCGGCCCGGGCGGGCGATGGAGCCCGGCCCCTGCTCCGGCAGACCGAGCTGCTCACCCCGGTATCCGAAGTCGACACCCGCGTCCTCGGCGGCCGCGCGGGGGCCGGAGAGCCACGATCCGATTGCTTGCCTCTTGTCCACCCGAACACCGTACTGCGCCTGTTCTGCCATTCGGACAGGTGGGGTCACGTACGGGATGTCCGGTTAACTTGTGCGAAACAAATGGGTCACGTACGAGAAATCACCCGTCCCTAGGGTCGAGAGCAGCGTGTGCCACCGCACTGGCCGCACGAACGAACTACCACCCCGGCGGGATGGTCGGGAGTAGGAGGAGCTGGATGTTCCAGAACGCCGACGAGGCCAAGAAGTTCATCGCGGACGAGGACGTCAAGTTCATCGACGTCCGCTTCTGCGACCTGCCGGGCGTGATGCAGCACTTCACGATCCCGGCCGAGGCCTTCGACCCGGCCGAGGAGCTGGCCTTCGACGGCTCCTCGATCCGCGGCTTCCAGGCCATCCACGAGTCCGACATGGCGCTCCGCGCCGACCTGTCCACCGCGCGCGTCGACCCGTTCCGCCGCGACAAGACGGTCAACGTCAACTTCTTCATCCACGACCCGATCACGGGCGAGCAGTACTCCCGTGACCCGCGCAACGTGGCGAAGAAGGCCGAGGCGTACCTCGCGTCCACCGGCATCGCCGACACCGCGTACTTCGGCCCCGAGGCCGAGTTCTACGTGTTCGACAGCGTGCGCTTCAAGACCTCGGAGAACGAGTCCTTCTACCACATCGACTCCGAGGCGGGCGCCTGGAACACCGGTGCGCTGGAGGACAACCGCGGTTACAAGGTCCGCTACAAGGGCGGTTACTTCCCGACCCCGCCGGTCGACCACTTCGCCGACCTGCGTGCGGAGATCTCGCTGGAGCTGGCCAAGTCCGGTCTCCAGGTCGAGCGCCAGCACCACGAGGTGGGCACCGCCGGCCAGGCCGAGATCAACTACAAGTTCAACACGCTGCTCGCCGCGGCCGACGACCTCCAGCTCTTCAAGTACATCGTGAAGAACGTGGCCTGGCGCAACGGCAAGACCGCGACCTTCATGCCGAAGCCGATCTTCGGTGACAACGGCTCGGGCATGCACGTCCACCAGTCGCTGTGGTCGGGCGGTTCCCCGCTCTTCTACGACGAGGCCGGTTACGCGGGCCTGTCGGACACCGCCCGCTACTACATCGGCGGCATCCTCAAGCACGCCCCGTCGCTGCTGGCCTTCACCAACCCGACGGTGAACTCGTACCACCGTCTGGTGCCGGGCTTCGAGGCCCCGGTCAACCTGGTGTACTCGCAGCGCAACCGCTCCGCGGCCATGCGTATCCCGATCACGGGTTCGAACCCGAAGGCCAAGCGTGTCGAGTTCCGCGCGCCCGACTCCTCCGGCAACCCGTACCTGGCCTTCTCGGCCCTGCTGCTCGCGGGCCTCGACGGCATCAAGAACAAGATCGAGCCGGCCGAGCCGATCGACAAGGACCTCTACGAGCTCGCCCCCGAGGAGCACGCGGGCGTCCCGCAGGTCCCGACCTCCCTCCCGGCCGTCCTCGACTCCCTCGAGCGCGACCACGAGTTCCTCCTCCAGGGCGACGTCTTCACGCCGGACCTGATCGAGACGTGGATCGACTACAAGCGCGCCAACGAGATCGCGCCGCTCCAGCTGCGTCCGCACCCGCACGAGTTCGAGCTGTACTTCGACGTGTGATATCGCCCCAGGTCAGAGCGGGTTTCCGCTTCCCTGGGCCCTCTGTGGGCCGTCGGCCGTGCTCTTCCTGCGTGGAAGGGCACGGCCGACGGCCTTTTGCGCTCAGGGTCCGGGAGACACTCCCTTGCCGAACGCTGAGTCGATGGCCCGGCGCGCCCGGTCCCTGCTGTTCGGCATGAGGTGTGTGTACGTCCGCAGCGTGAACCCTGGGTCGGAGTGACCGAGGTACTCGGCCAGGGCCTTGATGTTCTCTCCCGAGTCCAGCAGGACCGACGCGTAGTAGTGCCGCAAGGCGTGCATGCCGTGCTCACGCGACGGTTTGAACCGCTCCCCCGGCGCCCGCTCCGGGATGACGCCGCCAGCGATCAGGGCGGGCTTCCACAGGTACATGTTGAAGTAGTTCCTGTTCAGTGCCTTACGCTCTCGCGAGTAGAACAGCAATTTTGCTGTGACCGGCGGGCCGTCCGGGGTCTTCCACGGCAGAGTGACGTCGATAGGGGGTCGACGGGTGACGTGCGTGGCGAGAGCATCCGACACCACCTCGGGCAGCGGCACGTCGCGCAGCTTGCCGCCCTTGGGCGGGGCGAACACCATCTGCGGACCGACCAGCTTGACCTGGCGCGCGATGTGCAGCGCTCCCCCGTCGAAGTCGACTTCATCGACGGCCAGCCCGAAGATCTCGCCCTGTCGCAGGCCGCACCCGGCACCGAGGTCCACTGTTGTTGCGTACTGCTCCGGGAGCCCGCCGCGAACAGCCACCACTCGATCATGCGACCACGGCTTGATTTTCCGAGGATCGAGCTTGGGTGCACGAACGGAACCCGCGCGGCAGGGATTACGGGAGATGATGCCGTCGTCCACAGCCGCGCCGAACACAGCAGAGACGTTTGCGAACACGGTCCGCTGGTAGGACGCTGCCATTCCGGAGTCCATGAGTGCTCGGGCCCACGTGCGGATATGGGTGGGCTGGAATGCGGTCATGGAGCGGGAACCGATGTACGGAAATGCGTGCAGCCGGAACCGCAACTCCATGTTCACGATGGTGGAAGGGTCCGTGGTCTGAGACGCCAGCCACGCCGTGGCGAAGTCTTTGAACGTCACCTTGCCAGCCGACGGGTCGACGTATTGTCCGCGCGTCATGTCCGTCTCGATGGCGCTCAGCCACTTCTCGGCAAGTCGCTTCTTGCCGTCGGGGAAGCTTTTGGACTTCTCGGTGCCGTCGGGGCCGATGTACCTGGCGCGGTAGCGCAGGCCGCTGCCGTGGCGGTCGCTCTTGACGCGGGCGGTCTTGCCGTCGGGATTGGTCGCGGTCTTGAACCAGCGGTCTTGGATGTGGCCTGCCATGTGGCGGCGGTCCTCTCAACACGCAGCAGGGAGAGCCGCTGGGTAGCGGCTCTCCCTGCTGTCTGCGGTGGGGTGTCGGTCTACTAGGCGGCGTTTGGGTCGGAGCGCTTGCGTTCGGCGACATGGGCGAGCACGTCGACAGGGTCGTAGCGGATGTACTTGCCGATGCGGAATCCGGGCGGTCCCATGCGCTTCCGGCGCCACTGGTAGACGGTCTCTTTCGGTACCTCGAAGATCACGGCGATGTCGTCGGAGGTGAGGTAGCGGTCCGGCAACCCGCCGCGGAGCGTGGCGCGCGGGTCCGGCTGTTCACGTGCGGTGCTCATGGCATGTCCTCCGTGCGCGGGCGGGGATCCTGTTTCGGGGGCGCGGTGGTCTGTGTTGTCCGAAGCGGGGATTTCTGCGTCATTGCGTCACCTGCGTCAATCAGGCTTCTGACGTGCGGTTTCCGGTGACGCAGCAGGGTGGGCCCTGCGTCACCGATGACACGGGCGATCGTCACGGGGTGACGCTGATGACGCGGGATGACGCGGGATGCACCGTCTGCGTCACCCCCTGTTGCCGCAGGTCAGTGGCCGTCTCTCTAACCCGTGATGACGCAGTGACGCAGATCTTCCCTACTTGGGAAAGAGAAAGGGGTGGTGTCTGTGGTCTTACGTCACCGCTCAGGGCTTGAAGAACGGGCCGCTTCGCGGCGCGACCTGCGCAGGGCGGCTGTCGCCGCCGAACAGCAAGAGGAGCACCCCCGGGCGCGGCGTGCTCCTCTTGCCTGTCCGGGCGTGCGGTCAGAACGCGGTCTGCTGCTCGGGCGGCGGGGGCGGGGCCTGGCGGCTGAGTTCGATGTAGCGGGCGGCGCTGGTGCGGCCCCAGTCGACGAGGACGCCCCGCGCGGCCAGGGTGGGTTGGATGCGCCGCAGCCGGTCAGAGAGAACCTTGCCGGTGGTGGGCCATCCCTTGGGCAGGGGGCGGCATTCCTCGCCGCTGTAGAGGGCGGTCAGGGCGTGCAGCCACTCCGCCGACGTCATCCGCTCTTCCGCGCCCGGGGTGAGTTCGGCGGCGTGCTTGAGGACCGTCTGCGCCAGCAGGTCGCCCTCGATCACGTCGTCGTTGAGGTCGTCCAGGCTGGCCCGGTATGCCTCCAACGTCCCGAAGCCGGTGGCGGTGTCGAGCTGGGCGCACAGGTGGGCGAAGTCGGCCATGCGCAGATCGGTCGGGGTCTCGGCCTGTACCGCGCGGACCTTGACGGTCAGGTCGAGCAGGGAACCGAGGACGACGGGCAGGATCTCGGCGTACTCCGCCCACAGCTCCGCTTCGGTGCGCCGCACTCGGGGACGTTCCAGGCGCAGGGTGAGGAGCCGTTCGGCAAGGTCGGGGCGGATGACGCCGACGTCGATGCCGGTCAGCAGCATCGGGCGGCGGTAGCGGGAGCGGACGACGTCGCCGTCGGTGAACAGCGCGCGCTTGATGCTCTCGGCCCCGGTGATGACGCAGCACATGAGGTCGGACAGGTCCGGGGGCAGGTGAGAGAGGTTGTCCAGGGCGGTGATCCACCCCGCCGCGACCGCCGTGATCATGTTCTCTTCGTCCTTGGGCGCCCTGCGCAGGTCGCCGGTCATGCCCTCGATGATCCGCACGAGCATCCGCCCGCCGGTCGACTTGCCGGCGCCCTGAGGGCCGGTCAGGAACGGGGCCGGGACGGGCACGGACGGCTCCAGGCAGCCGATGAGCCACGCGATGGCCAGGGCCTCGGTCTTGGCGTCGGCGAAGTTGCACAGCCGCATCAGCAGGTCGATGCCCTTGCCGTTGGTGTCCTTGGCGGGCAGGGGGAGTTCCCCGGTGAGCTGGGTGCGCCGCCAGCACACCTCCTCGGGGTCGGGGACGCGGATGTCCCAACCGGTGGGGTGGATGCGGACGGACCGGCCGTCGTCGCGGCCGAGGTCGAGCCAGGTGGCGCCGTCGAATCCGGGGGCCACGCGGATGTGAGTGGGCTGTACCTGCTCGGTGAGTGCGAGTGCCTCGATCAAGTCCAACGCCTCCTTGAGGGCGGTTCCGTTGAAGACGCCGACCCCGTCGCGGAAGAGGCCGACCATGAGTTCCTGGCGGTGGCTGCCGGTCGTGCCCTGGGAGCGGATCGGGCGGGCCACGGGGTGGCCGGTGCGCTGCGCGTACACGGTCCCGTCCACGGTGCGGAAGTACCGGAAGTGGGACTGGGCGTAGTCGGTGATGACCTGCCGGGCGGGGCTCTTCTCGTCGTCGGACACGGTCACAGTCCCAACGTGGTTTGGGCGTTCGCCCACGCGTCCGTGCAGTGCCGGAGCGATTCGCCCTTGGCCTGCGCGGCGGTGAACAGCCGCGCGGTGTGCGCCTCGGTGAGGCAGCCGCACCTGCCATGGGTGGACAGCACGGCGAGGAACGTCCGGTAGACGGTCGCGTGCACCGCGCTGGAAGCCGCGGTGATGCGCTGCTCCGCCATCGCGATCCCCCGGTCGAGGTAGGCGGGCGTGCGGTGAGGGCACTGTCCGCCCCCGGCCAGCACGGGCACGGTGACGGTGGGCGGCGCCGGCCGGACCGTGGCGGGCTTGTCCACGGTCAGCGCGCGCACGGCGTCCGGCAGGTCGGCCATGGTGCCGGTACCGAAGCCGAGCCAGCGGGCGTAGGCCATGGTGGACTTGATGTCCACGCCGGGCCGGACGGCGTTCGCGGACTGCATCCGGCCGAGGTAGAGCCAGTGCTCACCCCGGGTGGTGGGCACGCTCTGTGTGGCGGGCAGGTTCTCGCGGGCCCAGATGATCGCGTCGGCGTTGTCCAGGTCCACGACCGTCAGCCCCGCCCCGCCGGGGTGATAGGCGACCGCGCTCGCCCGCAGCCATGCCCAGCGCCAGATGCCGGAGTTGACGACGTCCGGGTCGGTGGTCGCGGCGGCCCAGCCGTGGCAGGGCCCGGGGCAGACGCACGGTCCGGGGTTCTTCATGTTCGGCCGTCCGCCGCAGACGTTGTCCTGGCAGCGGCGGCAGTTGCCGAACGGGACCTTGCCCACCCGCAGCGGCAGCACGGGGATCCGCGACGCGGCCAGATCGAGGGCGGTACGCAGGTGCTCGCTCACGCGGTGGTGCCCCCGTTCGTCCACAGGCTGAGGAGGCGGGAGCTGTAGTTGTCCATGGCGGCGTTGAAGGCTTCCTGGTCGCCGGTGTCCAACGCGTGCTGGAGGGCGGCGGTCTCGGGGGTGGGGCCGGGGTCCGGGATGCCGTCGAGGTCGCGGTCGAGGGTGTGCAGCAGGGCGCGGGTCAGGTACTGGTCGAGGAACATGCGGTGTTCGATCAGGACCATGGGCGGTCCGGGGGTGATCAGGACCAGGACGGAGCTGCCGTCGGGGAGGGGTTCGGTGCGGACCATGGTCACCCGCTCGGTGCCGTCCGGCACTCGCGGAATACTGGTGTGGTCGGTCATGCTGATTGTCTCCAGTTCCTTGAAAGGTGCTGGCGAGCAAGGGCGACCCCGGTTCTTTGGCGAGATGCGGGGGTCGCCCTTGGCGTAGCTAGAAGGGCGGTTCGTCGCTGTAGCCGTGCGGGCCCCACGGGTCACGGCCGTTGCCGCGACGGCGCAGCCACCGGGGCCGGTGCGGTAGGGGCATCAGGACCATGCGCCATTCGGTCCAGCAGGGGCAGGGCTCCCATTCGGTGCCGGCGTATTCGCCGGTGTGGTCGCCGTAGTCGTGCTCGGTGCCGCCCACGCCGTCGCAGTCGAGGCAGTCCGGACGGGGGGTGTCGGTGAGGATGAGTGCGTTGCGGGGCAGCGCGGTGCGCTGAACACGTAGTCGCATCACAGTGATCTCCCTTTGCGGGTCAGTGCTTGCCGCGGGCGAGCTTGAGGGTGATGCCGCCGATCCCGATGGGCCCGGCGGCACCTGCGATGACGGTGACGGTGTGGGCGGCGGCGTCCAGCAGGAAGCAGAGCGCGGCGACCAGTCCCCAGCCGCCCGCGACCGTCGCGCCGGCAATCGCGAACGGGATGAGCAGGCGCCGCCACGGGACGCCGGGCGGGGTGGTGGTCGGGACGACGATGACGACCGGTTGTCCGGTGGCCTGGGCGCGGTGCCAGTCGTCGGCGGGGATGTGCGGGGCCATCTGGCCGGGCGAAGTGTGCTGGCTCATTTCAGGCTCCCTCGGGGTGTGCCGCGGGCCCGCGCCGAATGGTGGCGCGGGCCCGTGCGGATGGATGCGGTGCTTGTCGCGTTGCTTGTCGTCTCTCTTGTCGTGCGGCTTGTCGCCTTGCTTGTCTTGTCGCTTGTCTTGTCGCTTGTCGCCTCCCAGGTCACAAGCCGTTTCCAGCCCTCAGGGGGGCGGGAGGCGACATGTGTGCGGGCGGGGCGACAAGCGACAAGTGATCAGTCGTGCGGGGGCTGTTCGCGGGCGTGCCGGTGGTGGACGTAGCGGGCTTTGGTGCCCTCTCCGACACGGACCGCGGTGCCGTCGGTGACCCAGTCTTTGAGCCAGCCGACGACTGTCTGACGGGTTGTGCCGTGCTCGTCGGCGAGCGCGCGGGCGATCGCGGATGCTCCGGTGCCTTCGGGGCCGGCGGCGAGCAGGGCGGCGAGCGCGGCGCGCTGTGCGGGGCTGTCCTGCTCGCCGCGCAGCGCGGACAGGTTCAGCCCGCCCGCGGCGGGCGGCGGGGTGGTGCCGGGGGTGTGCGGGTCGCGAGTGGTGCCGAATTCGGCGTCGATCTGCTCGCGGAAGCGGCGGGCGAGTTCGTCCTCCTCCGATCCGGACGGCATCGGCTCGCTCCGCAGCGCGGACAGGTTCAACCCACCCCCGGCCGCCGTGGACACCCCGTCGGCGGCAGTGCCGGCGGCGGGGTCGGCCTGGTCGCGCATCCATGCGGTGCGGCCGGTGTCCCAGCGTCGGGCGTAGGCGGGCCCGGCGGCCTTGGCGGACACGTCATCGAGCACGGGATGGCGGTCGGAGGTGGCGGCGGTGATCTCCCGGATCTGGTTCGGGCGGATCCGCCACCCCTTGAACAGCGCGGCCGGCGACTCGGGCGTGCTCATGAACCCGGCGCCCTTGTGCGGGGCCTGCTCCACGCGCAGCCCGCGAGAGCCGGGGAACATCTTGGACAGGTCCATGCCCTCGGTCTCACCGCCGGTGAGAGCGACGCGCACCTTTGCCTCGCGCCGGATCATCAGGTTGTTCAGGACACTGCCGGTGGCCCCGAGCGCGGTGATGACGGTGCGCACGCCCATGGCTCGGGCGATCCGGATCACTTCGAGGATCTTCTCCCCGAGCTTGCGGATCTGCCGGTCGGGGCTGGCCAGGATCTCCGCGCCCTCGTCGACGACGAGCATGATCTGCGGAATCCGCGGACTGATCGGCAGCAGGTCGGTGTTGGCCTGGGACAGCAGTGCCTGGTAGCCCATCTTGCGCTGTTTGGCCACGTTCACGGCCGCATCGAGCATGGTCATGGCTTCGTCGTAGGTGCCGGCGAGCCAGTCCACGCCCGGGCGTACGGGCTTGCCGTCCTCGCGGGTGATCTCCCCGTTCAGTGCAGGCAGCACCCAGGGCAGGCCGGCCGAACCGGCGTTCAGGTCGATCACCCACGTGAGCATGTCCTCAGCGCGGGCGAACCCCGCGAGGATGCCGTGGACCATGTTCGTCTTGCCCGACCCGGTCGGACCGACGATCAGCGCGCACTGCTCGCGCAGGTAGGCCCGGATCTGTTCCGCGTTGGTGCGGTAGCCCCACGGAATGCCGGTGTGGATCGAGAGCGGGCTGTAGTCGGCCGGATAGTCGCGCTTTTCTTCGAGGACGTTGACGGTGGTCACGTCGATGATGACGCGGCCCTGGTGGATGCCGGGGGAGGCGGTGGCGGTGCAGCCGTGCGGCAGACGGGCATCCGCGGACAGCCGCGGCGACTCTGCGGCGATCTTGTTCCAGGTGGCGCCGCCGGGCGGGAGTTCGGCATCGATGGAGAACCCGGCGCCGGTCTCCCACATCTCCACCCCCAGCACCCGCACGGTGACCGAGCACACCCGCTGGATGCGGTCGGCCCATTCCGCGGCGATCGCCCGGCGCTCCGCGGACAACTCCGCGGCGATCTGCCGCTGCTCCGCCGCGAGTGCCTCCTCTTCGCGGGCCTCCTCGAACAGCGCGGACGAGCGTGCCGCGGCGCCGATGCCGACGCCGATGGTGGCGAGGGAGCCGAGGGCGGCCCAGGTGAGCGGGCCGTGGGTCATGGCCCAGGTGGTCCAGCCTGCTCCGACGAGCCAGGAGGCGGCGCGGGTGGCCAGGGTGCGGCCGGCGTTGCGTACCCGCAGGCCGGCGACGGTGTGACCGAGGGCGCCGGCGGCGCCGACGGCCAGGGCCCAGCCGGGGGGCATGGCGGTGGCGGCGCCGGTGGTGGCGACGGCGAAGGCGCCGGTGGTGGCGGACAGGGCGCCGGTCACGGGTCCGTGACCGGCCGCCCAGTCCAGCACCGGACCACTGCTGACGTGCTGCTTCTTAGTCGTGGCGGTGGTGGTGCTCATCTCAGACGTTCCAGCCCTTCTCAGCCTCGCTGCCGTTGCGGGGGTCCTCGTGACGGGCGATGTCCTGCGCGTGGGCCTGCCGGAACAGCGGGCCCATGTCCTCTGCGACCGCGACGGCGCTCATGACGGCGCCGAAGATGTCGTTGAAGCCGTCCGCGACTTCCTTCTCCAGGGGGAACTCCGAGTCGGAACGCTCCGCGAGGATCTTCATCACGTCGGCCACGAACGTCAGCGCGGTCGGCAGTCCCTCGACCATGGCCAGGATCTCCATGCAGCCGTCCGGCTCGTACGTGTTGGCAGCGGCACACATGTCCATGGCGTGGTCCTCGAACTTGAAACCGGTGTTGATCGACACGTTCTCTCCTTCACTGACCTGGGATGTTGCAGGGGTCGGAACATTCGCGGCCGGCCGCTCGACCTGGTCGGCGATCCCGCCGGTGCCGTCCTCGGCGGCCTCGGCATCAGCGGCGGCTTCCTGCTCGCGCTGCTGCTGGCGGGTGGCTTCGTCCCGCTCGGCGCGCTGCTCGGCTGCTGTTTGGGCCATCCGCCGGTAGAGGCGGCGGCCGGGGTACATCAGCCACGGGATATCGAACTTGCGGCCGATCGGGGTGGTCAGGCAGCCCAGCAGCCCGACCGGGAGGGCGAGCAGCGCGGCGAGCAGGCGGCGGCCGTGGAAGCGGGCGGCGGACCGGCGCAGTACCCGCCGGGCGGCCTTGCGGGCTGGGGCCTTACGGACGCCGGCGCGCTGCGCGGCGATCGTGGCGCCGGTCTTCACGTCCCGCCGGGCACGGGACTTGGCGACAGTGGCGTCCCTCGCGGCCCGTGCCTTCCAGGCGGCACCGCCCATCAGCCGCCCGGCCAGCCCCGGCCGCTTCCCCGAACGGGCTGTGCCGGCAGTGGCTTTGGTGTTGCGGCGGGCGTCGGCGACCGCGCGCCGAGCAGCGGTGGTTTGTGTCCGCTGCCCGGCACGCGAACCAGCCGCAGCCTTCTGCCTGTCCCGCAGCGCCTTGACCTGGCCAGCCTTGCCTGCGGCTTTCCCCGCGCCGCCGGCCGCGCGCTTGGCGGGGCTGTTGCTGGTCTTGCTGCCGGGCTTCCGGCCGGCCGCTGTACCGGTGTGACCGGTGGCGGTGCCGGTGGTGCGGCGGTTGTGGCCGGGAGTCTTGCCCGACCGGCCACCGGAACCACCCGCACGAGAGCCGGTCGAACGGCCCCCGCTGCCACGGGTGCCGGTGCCGCTGGTGTGCAGGCCGGCCTTGCGGGCAGCGGAGCGGCCGGCGGCGCGGGCAGCAGTCCGGCGGGCTTCGCGGCGGGGGTCGGGCTTGCGGGAGCGGGCGGCGGCGAAGGTGCCGAGCACCACCATCCCGGTCGCCGCGACAGCCGCCGCGACCGGCCCGCCCACCAGCGAAGCAGCGGCGACCGTGCCCACGGTGCTGTTCGCGGTGGACAGGGCGAGCGGGACGATGGGCCAGCCGCCGGGCGTATGCTCCACCTCCTTCACCACCGGCGCCACGGCGGGCGGGGTGTCGGGCGGCGGCGGGGGCGGTGCGGCCGGAACAGCCTGAACGGCTACCGGCTCGGTGCTGAGTTCCGTCATGCTGAGAGCACTCCTTTGGGGAGTAGGGCCCGGCCGGTGCTGTAGGAGGCGATTGGCCGGGCCTGTTGAACGGGGGATTCAGGCGGCGCGCTGTTCGTCGTCGGGGAACGCGCACGGCACGCACACCCCCAGCTCGGCGGGGATGACGTAGCCGGCGTCGGTACGGCACTGAGGGCAGGTGCGGCGGGCGGCGTTGGCCTTGCCGAGCGCCGCCCACTTCGCCGGCGTCATGGGCCGCACGGGCTTGGCCCGGTCGATCTCGTAGAGGTAGGCGACCAGCGGCGGGCGGCGGTGGCGGGGGCGTTCGATCTGCGCCACCACGTCCTGACCACCGGGCCGCAGCCCCTTGGCGCGGAGCTGACGGCGGGTGGCCAACCCGTCCGGGGCGAGCCGCCAGACGTAGACCGGTATGGAGCCCATCAGCCGGTCGCGATCGACAGTTCAGCCCCGCCCGCGCCGGGGTCGCGCAGTTCGGCGTAGCGGGCGGAGACCCAGCCGACCGACCAGCCGCACAGATCCGCCGCGCGCCGCACCGCCACACCCTCGGCCACCGCGGCGGCGATGATCCGCCGGGCGTGGTCCTCGGGCAGCTTGGTGTTCACGGGCGGGCCGTCCAGCAGCGCGGCGTGTTCACGGCGTTCACGCGCCACCCGCTCGACACGGGCGGCGTGTTCACGGGCCTCACGCTCGGCAGCCTCACGGGCACGGCGCTCGGTCTCCTCGCGTTCACGGCGTTCACGCTCGGCCCGCTGCTGTTCACGCTCGCGTTCAGCACGTTCACGAGCCTCCCGCTCAGCCTGCTCGCGGGCGGCCTGCTGCTCGCGTTCCTCGCGGCGGGCCCGCTCTTCCCGCTCGGCCTGTTCACGGACCAACCGGGCTTCATGCTCACGCTGTTCACGGGCCATCGCGGCGGCGTGCTCGCGTTCCTCACGGGCCCGCCGTACAGCGGTCTCACGCCGTTCCTCGGCCGCCCGCTCACGGGCCTCCCGTTCCGTGCGCTGCCTGTCTTCCAGCTCAGCGACGGCTGCGCTGATGGCCCTCCGGTAGGCGAGCCCGGTCTCCGCAGTGACGATCAGCAGCAGCGGCGCGACCGCGTGCACGGCCACGCCGACCAGGTCGTTCTTCAGAGCGGAGTCGGCGACGTTCAGGGCGAGGGTCATGCAGCCGGTCATCCACCGCAGCACCACCGGCCACCGCCCGCCGTGCCCGCCGAGACGGGCCAGCACCGCATCGAGCCGCACCACGATCACCACCGCCGCGTCCACCACGAGGGGGAGGATCGGGGCCGTCCAGTCCCATTTGTCGGGGGTGTGGGCGGCGGCGAGGGGGGTGACGGTGAGGATCGAGTACAGCATCGCGCCGGCCACGATCAGCCACGTTCCGACCGACAGAGCGCGCTCGGCTGAACGGATCTGAACGCTGTTCACGCGCTCGCCCCCGTCCATGAGCGCACCCCGATCGCGGCGATCAGGATGACCGGGGAGGACGGGTCGGCGTGGGTCTCGGTGTCCTCGGTCCACTCCCACTGGGCATCCGGGAGCGGCTCGAACCCGAGCGCGGTGAGCGCGTTCACGCGGTCCGTGAACGTAGGCACCGTCGGGCCGAACTCGTACTCCGGCCACCGCTCGGTGGTGTTCATCAGCACCACGTACAGGCGCCACCGGCCCCTGCGCACGGACATCTGCGCCGTGAACAGAGCCTCCATCAGGCCACCGCCGGCGAGACGGCGCCGCCCTGGTTCGCCAGCGTCCGGCGCGCGGCCAGCACCTTGCGGCGGGCCCGGCGGATGCGCTGGTGGTCCACGTCGGTGGGGGTGCGGTCGAGCAGGCTGATGCGGACGTCCAGCAACTCGACCTCCGCGTCGATCAGCGGCGTCTCGACGGCGATGGCGTCCAGCTCCGCGAGCGTCGGTTCGCGGTCGAAGTCGTCGGCGGCGGTAACAACCGCCTGAACAGCACCGATGTGCTTCATGGGTCGTGGTTCCTCTCAGGGTGGTACGGCCCGAACAGCGGCCCCGGTGTTCCAGCACCGGGGCCGCGCACCGTGTGAAGTCGGACGTTCCGGCTCCCCGCGCTCCCGTCCGTACGACCAGCACGTGAAGCGCGGTCGGACGGGCGGGAGAGGCAGCCGGCCACGGCGCCCGAAGCGCCGTGAACCAGAGCGGACCGAGCTACCGCGTGGCGCCGTCGGCCGGTCCGTACCGGCGGCGCTGGATATGTCGTCGGCTCACACCGACCTCCCGCAGATCGCAGGGACACGGCTTTCGCCGGTCTGCCGTTGCGACGGCAGACCGGCCCCGAGCCGGGGGAATCGGGCGCGTCATCGTCACTGCTCTGACGCCAGCAGGGCGGCGCGTACCAGGTGGCGCCCCCAGGGCTGACCTCCCGTGAGGAAGGGATGATCCCGAGGAGCGTTCTCCAGAGCTGGCACGCAGGAAGTGGCCGCCGGCGAACGTCACCCGGTCGCCACGGGGACGGGGACTCACACCCCGTCGATTCGACACTCTGTTGAGTTCTCAAGGCACTGCCACTCCCCGACGAGCGCGGTAACCCCTGGTCAAAGGGACTCCCGTCGCAACGGGACCCGCCGAGCGTGGTTGGAGCAGCCCAAAGAAGGCCCCTCCGTATCGCTTCCGCTTCCGCGGTGGCGATAGACTGACCGTATCGCTATTCGCGAAAGGCAGCAAGGTTGCCGGGAGCTGTATCGCTTACTGTGTAAAGCGGTGAGGTTGGCGGTCGCACAGACTGAGATGGGGACCAAGTGAGCAGCAGCGATTGGGGCAGTAGCTCGGTGCCGTACGTGGTACCCAGGGCGAAGGGTCAGGGTGATGCGTGGCAGGACGAAGCCGCAGCGAAGGGCGGTGTCGGCAGTCAGCGCATCGTCCGGGCTGGCCAGGTGCCCGCGCCCTCGGAGGTGGCGGCACTTCTCTCGATCGGTGACGGAGCTGACGTAGTGGTGCGACAGCGGGTCATCTACTTGGATGACCAGCCGACTGAGCTGACCGATACCTACTATCCGGTGAACGTCGCCCGCGGCACGCCACTGGAAGGGACCGCCAAGATTCGAGGTGGCGCGGTCACGCTCCTTGCCGAATTGGGCTACACCGCCCACCGCGTCCGCGAGGAAGTGTCAGCGCGGATGCCTACCGCGGCAGAACGGCAGGTGCTCGTCCTCACCGACGCCGAACCCGTTCTGTGCATGACCCGGGTGACTCTGGACGCTGACAGTCGGCCCTTCCAGGTTGACACGTCCGTCTTCCCCGCGAGCGGGCAGCGCCTTCGCTACGAATTCGAACCGAGGATCTGACGTGCCCAAGGCAGAGCAAGACGCATACGACCGGCGCCCCCTCCACGAGCGCATCGCAGCCGACCTGCGCGACGAGATCATGTCGGGCGACCTCCAGCCCGAAGCCAGTCTCCCGTCAACGCAGAAGCTCAAGGATCGGTTCGAGGCCTCCAACGCGACCGTGCAGAAGGCCCTCCAGGTCCTGAAAGATGAACGACTCGTCATCGGCCGTGCCGGGGCGAGCGTCACGGTTCGGGAGCACCGACAGGAGACCATCCGGCCAGCCGACACCGGGCAGCCGGCGCCTCCTGGCGAGGAGTACTCGTGGCTCACCGTGGCCAGCAGGAGGGGCAAGCGCGGAAGCATCGAACTGTTGGAGGTCGCGGAAGTGCAGCCGCCGGCGGACGTAGCCGCAGCGCTCGGGTTGAGCGAGGGGGGAACGGCCGTCATGAGGAGTCAAGTCCTCTCATACGACGACGTGCCGGTTGAACTGGTGAAGTCCTACTACCCTGTCGAGCTTGCCCAGGGGACAGTGATGACCGAGAAGCGGAAGATTCGCGGCGGAACCCCCGCCCTGCTCGCTGAGATGGGGTACCCGCCGCGCCACACCGTAGACCGGGTGTCGGCCCGTGTGCCTACCCAGGAGCAATACCAGGCGCTGCAATTGCCCAGCGACCTACCCGTGCTTCGTACGTTCCGCGTGGTCTACAGCGACGGCGAACGTCCGATCGAGGCTACGGTGATGGTCAAGGCAGGGCATCTCTATGAGCTTCAGTACGAGTTCGTCTGACCTAAATCATTTCCCGAGGTGCCCCCCAAGTAGGGAGGCTGTCAGGAGAACGCCAGGTCGGAGGACACGAAAGCCACCCGTCTTCCCTGGCGCTAGCTACTGAGTTACAACCTTCTCTACGGGGTTCAAGGCCCGCGCACGGCGCGGGCCTTGAACCCCGTA
>NZ_LIRK01000437.1 GCF_001419765.1 Streptomyces torulosus | reverse complement strand
GTCGTCCAGGTGGGCGAGCACCTCGGCCGGTGGCAGATCGAGGTCGGCGAGGGTGCGGACGGCCGTACGGAGGCGGCCCATGGTGGCGGCGGCGTGGATCCCGTGGCCGACGACATCGCCGACGACGAGGGCCACGCGGGCCCCGGAGAGCGGGATGACGTCGTACCAGTCGCCGCCGACGCCGGCCCTGTCACCGGCCGGCCGGTAGCGGCAGGCGACCTCGACGGCGGACTGCGGTGGCGTACGGGACGGGAGAAGACTGCGCTGGAGGCTGATCGCGGTGGCGCGGGCGTGCGTGTACCGGCGGGCGTTGTCCACGGCGACCGCCGCCCTCGCCGCGATCTCCTGGGCGAGGAGCAGGTCCTCGTCGTCGAACGGGTCGCACGCGGGGCCGCGGAAGAACTGCGCCACCCCCAACGTGGCTCCCCGGGCGCGCAGCGGCACGACCAGCATGGAGTGCGCCGACAGGGGCGCCGGGGCGGACGGGACCGAAGGGACCGACGATCCCCGGGGGACCGGTCGG
Source organism: Streptomyces torulosus (assembly GCF_001419765.1). GTDB lineage: Bacteria > Actinomycetota > Actinomycetes > Streptomycetales > Streptomycetaceae > Streptomyces > Streptomyces torulosus. The sequence continues at coordinate 19,374 of NZ_LIRK01000437.1, read as the reverse complement.
GCCGGATGGATCAGGTCGGGGGGCCCGCCGTCGAGACGGTGCCGGAAGGGGTGCCCCGTGGCGAGGGCGCGCGCCGGGAGCGAACCGGCCGGGAAGGTGTGCGGCTTCGGGAGCGCGACCTTCGTCGCCGAGTCGACGGCGGCCCCCTGTTCGAGGGCGGCCCCGCGCCCGAGCTCGGACCCGGCGGACTCGGCCCCGGCCCCAGCCCCGGAGGCCCCGGAGGCCCCCGACTCGGACTGCTCCTCCGGCGCGGCCGAGGTCCTCCGGGCGAGGCGGCGCAGGACGAGCGGGTCCTCCGGTGGGGCGTCGTGGCCGTGCAGCGCGGAGTCGATGAGGTCGACGGTGACCAGGTCGGCGAAGGAACGGTCGGCCAGGCCGGCCAGCGGCTGCGTGGCGAAGTCCGCGAGTTCCTGGGTGGTGCGGGCGATGTCCAGGGTCGTACCGATGCGCATGCTCGCGTCGTTCACCATCGACAGCCGCCCCCGCAGTCGCCGGTCCCGTTCCTCCTCGTACGCCACGAAGCCCTGCTCCGACAAGCGGTCCACGTACGCGGTGGCCGTCACGATCAGTCGACGGGCGGCCTCGCTGATCAGCGTGGCGTCGTCCGTGAGCCGAGCCATCCCTTCGAGCAGCCGGTCGAGCATGATGCCCTGCCCGAGCCGGAAGGCCCGCAGCACCACGCTGACGGGTACGCCGTGCCGGGCCAGCCGGCGTACGCGGGCCAGCTCCGCGATCGGCTGCTCCAGGGCACGGGGGTCGGCACCGCGTTCGAGTGCGGAGAGGACGACGACCACGTGCTGCGCGACGTTCGCCGACGTCATGGCGTCCGGGTACTCCCAGAGGTCGGGCAGCTCACTGCGCAGGCACCACTCCACCTCGGCGATCAGCTCGTCCGCCTTCGAACCGAGCTCGCGCGCGACACGGGACACAAGACCGTCAGCCGTGGGGTCCACCTTCTCGACGTTACGCCGGAACGCCGAGGGGGTGCGCGTCCTAGGGCGGGTATCGGAAGTGGATCAGGTCGTAGTGGCGAGTTCGACGAGGTGCCGGGCCGTGCCGGCAGGATCGATGATCTGATGGAGGTGTGCGCCGGGCAGGTGTGCCACGCGCCAGCCGCGTTCGCGCGCCTCGACGGCAAGGTCGTCATACGGAGGACCGAACAACAAGTAGGAACAGGGATGATCGTCCCATCCGTCGGGGACCGGGATGTGCTGCGCGTAGTAGGACAACGGCAGGGTCGGCTGCTCCTCAATGACTGTCTGCCGCATCCTCGGATCGGAGAACATGGGTGCGACGTCTGTCTCGTCCCACCAGTCGGTCCAGCGCGGCAGCCTGCCGTTCACGGCCATCGGGCGGAGGAACTCCAGCAACTCGGGTGAGGCGACAGGGGTTGGTCCGGTTCGGGCCGGCAGCGCGGCATCGACGAAGACGGAGCTGGTCACCGGATGGTCGAGGCCCGAGCGAATCGCCGGGAGAAACAAGCCTGCGTTGCTGTGTGCCACCAGCGTGACGGGGCTGCCGGCCGGGACCTGCCGGAGGTCGTCGCGGACGGCGCTGACGATGCGGGGCCAGAAGGGCGGAGCACCGGCGCCTACGTCCAGCAGGGACGGCACCCGTACCTGGTATCCCGCCGCCGTCAGGTGTTCGGCCACAGGGTGCCAGGTCGAGGGGCCCACGGACGGACTGTGCACGAGAACGAAGATCGGCTGCATGTGACGATCCTGTCGCCCATGCCATCAAAGCCGCGACTGTCTTGGCCAACAGCAGAACGCTGGGCTTAGAAGACGCCCACGCGCCGCCACAACACCGGCCGTTTTACGACCATTCGTTGATGGCGGCGACAAGGACAGTGGCCTCGTGGCGGACCGCGAGCTTGTCATACCTCGTGGCCACGGCGCGGTGCCGTTTGAGGCGATTGATGCCGCACTCGACCGCGTGCCGAGCCTTGTAGTCCTGCGGGTCGATTCGGCGGCCGGCCGCCGCGCGAGCGCCCGAGCCCATGGTCGTCCGGCTCGACGGTGACGCCGCCGGGCGGCTCCTTCCGCAGCTCCCCCTTTTCCTCGCCCCGGCGGCGTGCGGGTGGGCCCGGCACACCGTGGAGTCGACGTTGATGTCCCAGGTGATCAGCTCCTTCGCGTCGGCCTGGGCCTGGAGCTCGGTGAAGATCCGATGCCAGGTGCCGTCCCGCTGCCACCGGCGGAACAGGTCGTAGGCTCGGCCCCAGGGCCCGTACTCGGCGGGGAGGTCCCGCCACGGGATGCCGGTGCGGACCCGGAACCGTATGCCGTCAATCAGCTGCCGCCCGGCCCACGTCGGCGGCCGTCCGGGCTTCGTACCCTTCGGCAACAGCGGTTCCAGCACGGCCCATTGCGCGTCCGTCAGGTCTCCACGAGCCACGAACCGAGATCATCACACGTTCAAGATCCACTTTCGGTACACGCCCTAGGGCTCCTGGGGCTCCCGCGACCCCGGAACGCCGCACCGGCGAAGCCCCGGCCCCCCTTGACGCACCCCCGGCTGACCGGGGTTATACGCCCGGACCGGAACCGGCCACCGGGCCCCCGCACTCGGCCGGATATGGTGACGACGCGAATCGAACGTACGCAGGGCTGGCGGAGGCACGTGGTGTCGGACGTAGGGCGGCTCGTCGCCGGGCGCTATCGGCTCACGGAGCAGATCGGCCGCGGCGGCATGGGCACGGTGTGGCGGGGCGAGGACGAGGTCCTCGGCCGTCAGGTCGCGCTCAAGCAACTCCATGTGCAGCCGCACCTGGCCCCCGACGACCTGGTCAGGCTGTACGAGCGCACGCGCCGTGAGGCCCGCAGCGCCGCCCGCGTAGCGCACCCCAATGTGATCGTCGTCCATGACGTCGTGGACGACGAGGTGGACGGCGACGGCAGGCCCTGCATCGTCATGGAGTACGTCCCGGCGCCCACCCTCGCCGACCTCCTCACCGACGGCCGGACGGTGCCGCCCGAGGAGGCGGCCCGGATCGGCCTCGGCATGATCGCCGCGCTGCGCGCCGCGCACGCCGCCGGCGTACTGCACCGGGACGTCAAGCCCGGCAACGTCCTGCTCGGCGCGGACGGCCGTGTCGTCCTCACCGACTTCGGCATCGCGATGACGGCCGACGCCTCGACGCTCACCAAGACCGGCGAGATGGTCGGCTCCATCCACTACATGGCCCCGGAACGCATTCGCGGCCAGAAACCCGGCCCCGCCTCGGACCTGTGGGCGCTGGGCGCGACGCTGTACCAGGCGGTGGAGGGCCGCCCGCCGTTCCGTCGCCTGACCGCGATGGAGGCCGCGTACGCCATCGCCGTCGACCCGCTGGAGCCCCTGCAGCAGGGCGGCGCCCTGGAACCCCTCATCGAGGCCCTGCTGGTCAAGGACCCGGAGGAACGGCCCACCGCGGAGCAGACGGAGCAGGCGCTGCGAGCCGTGCTGTCCGGCACGACGACGACCACGCTGCCCAGGCCGTCCGCCACGGGCGCCACGGGGCCCTACGGGCCGCACGGTGACACGGGCGGCCGGCACACCACCCTGGCGGGCGGGCCCACCCTGACGAAAACGGGACCGGAGCCGGAACCGGGATCGGCGCCGGGATCGGGGCAGGGGCAGGGGCCGCACCGGGACCCGGGTGCCCCCGCGCGCCGTGGCCGTCGAACACGGCGTCGCCTCCTCGTCACACTCGCCGTCGCCGTGACCGTGGCCGCGACGGTGATCGGGGCCACCCTCTACGTGGCGTCGAACCCCGGTTCGAACGCCACTCCGAACGGCGCGGGCGGCTCCCCCACCCCGTCCTACTCGCCCCCTCCCGTGCCCGACGGCTACCACCTGGTCAAGGACAAGAGCCTCGACGCGTCCTTCCCCGTCCCGGACGGCTGGAAGGTCGCGAAGCGGACCTCGGAAAGCGTCGTCTACGTCGACGGGACCGGCCTCGTCCGCCTCGAGATCGGCGTGGTCGACCCCGCCGGTTCGCACCCCATGGCCCACTTCAAGGACATCGAGGCGAACACCAAGCTCAACTACCCCGGTTCGTACCGCAAGCTGCGTATGCAGAAGACGACGCTGCGGGGCCGGCCGGCCGCCGTCTGGGAGTTCACCTTCCGGGGGCGTGCCCGGACCTTCCGCGCCATCGACCTCGGCTTCGGGCGCGAGGGCGAGCGGGAGTACGACATCTCCCTCTCGGCACCCGACCTGGAGTGGGACACGTACCGTCCCGTCTTCGACAAGGTGAAGGACGGCTTCATCACCTCCGCGTCCTGAGGCCGGCCGCCCACCGCACCGGCGGCCGGGGGCGGCGCCCTCGTACGGACCAATGCGGGCCGGGAGCCCGGTCCGCCCGTTCCTCTGGGCGCATGACGCTCGCTCTCTCCCTGTCACGTATCGCCCTGGCCGTCCTGTCGGCCGTGGCTCTGGGCTTCGCGGGCCACGACGCCGCGACGTCGGCGACCGGCCTCGCGGACTTCTTCAGCCACTTCACGATCCTGAGCGCCATGGCGGCGTGCGTCGTCCTGCTGGCCTCCGGCGCCACGGGGTTGCGCGACACGCGGGGCGGGCGCGGGGTGCCGGACATGGCGCGGGGTGCGGTGGTGCTGTACATGGCGGTCAGCGGGTTCGTGTACGGGCTGGTCGACACCGAGTTCCACGACACGCTGATGCCGTCGTGGGCGGACCATGTGCTGCACCAGGCGCTGCCGCTGACCATGATCGCCGACTGGCTGGTGGACCCGCCGCGCCGCCGTATCCGCTACCCGAGCGCCGCGTCCTGGCTGCTCCTCCCCCTCCTCTACGTCGGCTACAGCCTGGTCCGGGGCGCGGTGGCCGACTGGTACGCGTACCCGTTCCTGGACCCGGACCGGGGCGTCGGCGGATACGGCCGGGTCACCGCGGCCTGTCTGCTGCTGGCGGTGCTGTTCGTGGTGCTCGGCGCGCTGGTGGTCAAGGCGGGCAACACCGCCGGGGCACGCCGCCGTCCCGGGGAGTTCCGGGGCGGATCCCACCGCCGGACGGGGCCCCGGTGAGACCGCCCTGCGGCGAGGCGGGACCGTGTCGCCGCCCTCGACCAGGGGGAACCGCTACCAGGGGAAATACCCCTAGCGCTCCCTCGGCGCCACGTGCAGCCGGAACCCGGCGACCTCGTGGGCGGGCCAGGAGCGGGCGTACGCGGGCGGGGTGCCGTCCGCTGACACGAGGGTGGCGACCGGGACGCGTTCGGCGGTGCGCAGGATGCCCTCGCGGGTGATGTTGGCGTTGTTGCCGCGGACGGCGGCGGAGGCACAGCCGGCGTAGAACGCGATGGGGATGGCGTAGTCGCCGGTGAGCAGGCACGGGGGTCGTACCCCCAGCCGTCGCAGGTCGGCGGCGACCCGGTCCCAGTCCCGGTGCCAGGCGGTGGTGCGTTCGACGGTTCGCTTCAACACCGCGTACTGCACCCCCAGGTGCGCGACGAGCGCCAGCGCCACGAGCGTCCCCGCCACCGGCCGCCACGCCCCGCCCGGCCCGGTGACCAGGCTCAGGAGGCCGTCGGCGAGGGGGATCGCGAGCAGGGCGTACGCGGGGAGCAGGAACCGGGGCGCGGCGTATCCGATGAAGAAGAGGTAGGGCAGGGCGGCGGTCGTGGCGCAGGCCAGCAGGACCAGTGTGGGCGTCCGGCGGCGTGCCCGGACGGCCACGGCCGCCCCGACCGCGGCGAGCACCGGCAGGGCGAACCACCAGGCGTAGATCGCCACGTGCGGCAGCTCCCCGGTGCAGGGACGGCACAGCGTGCGCCCGACCAGGCTGCGCAACTGATCGTCGACAGCGATGTGCCAGCCCAGTCCGCCCTGGACGCGTGACGCTTCGTCCAGCCGCCGGACGAGCCCCCCGTACTGGACGTACGCCTCGATCACCCAGGCCCCCGCGCCGGTACCCAGTCCGGCCGCCATCGCCGCCGCCAGCCGGGGCTGCCACCACCCGCGTGCCCCGACCAGCAGGAGCAGCAACGGCAGGGAGACCCACACGGCGTCCGTGGGCCGCATCCAGGCCATCAGCGCGGTACCGGCGGCGGCGCCCCAGAGGGTCGTACGGCGGAGCGAGTACGGCGGGGCGGTCGCCCGGGCCTTGGCCTGGAGGAAGCATCCGGCGGTGACGAGGGCGCCGATGGCGACCCAGTGGTTGGGCATGGCCTGGGGTCCGTAGAAGAGGGTCACCCACAGGGTGGCGAACAGGGCCCCCGCGAGCGCCAGCACCCGCAGGGGGAACAGCCCGTGCCACACCCGCAGCCCGAGGTAGAGCCCCGCCCCGGACAGCACGGCCAGATAGACCCGCAGCAACTCGGTGGACGACGACCACGCGGCGACCGGTGCGACGAGCAGCGGGACACCGCGTGCGCGTGGCGCGCTGAAGAACGCGGCCGGGGCGTGCGGGCTGACCTGACTGATGTACACGGACTCGTCCCAGCCCAGCCCCATCCCCGGTGGGACGAGGACGAGTTGGGCGAGCGTGAACGCGCCGGCCACGGCGGCCAGCGGGGCGAGGACCGGCGTTGCGGCGGGCGGCGTGGTGACGGGTGCGACGAGCGGCGGGGCGTTGGAGCTGATGCGCATGACCCATCCCGGTGGCACAGGACGACAGAGAGCCGAGGATCCTCTTGACCGACGAAAGGATCAGTCACCGCGCGGGACCACCCGGGCACGCCGCACCGAGCGACGGAGGCCATCACCCGGCTGCCCCGGACCCGTCACCCGGCCGCCTCGGACGCCGTCACCCGGCCGCACCCGACGGCTTCACCCGGCCGTCCCCCATACGGCCGCCCTCTTCCTTCCTCCTGGGCGCTCTGCCTAGCGTGCGCCGTATGGATCACCCGACATCCGTACGGCACTTCGACCACTGCCCCTGGCTGTTCGAGAAGGAGGCGTCGGAGGAACAGCGCACCGCGCAACGCGAGCGGCAACAGTCCTTGGGCGGCGACAGCGAACTCGGCGAACGGTGCCACGTGGCCGGGTCGGCGGCGGTCCACCCCGACCACCTCCGCCTCGGCGACGACTCGTACATCGCCGCCCACGCCTACATCACCGGCGACGTCACCACGCGGCACGCATCCTGTGCGTGGTCCGGGCCCGGGAGGCCGGCTCCCTGCGCGACCTGGCCATACAGGTACGGCCAGCGGCGACGGGGAGGCCCTGAACCATCCTCTCGTGCTCACTCTGTGGCAAGCAGCTACCACCCCTTCACCGCGGTCCGCGGCACCGTCACCCTCGGCAACGCCGTACGCGTCGGCGCCCACACCTCGCTCCTGGGCTTCAACCACTCCATGGCCCCGGACCGCCCCGTGTTCCGCCAGCCGCAGACGAGCCGGGGCATCACGGTCGGGGACGACGTCTGGATCGGCTCGCACGTGGTCGTCGTCGACGGCGTCACCATCGGGGACCACTGCGTGATCGGGGCGGGAGCGGTGGTCACCAAGGACCCACCGCCCTGGACGATGGCGGCGGGAAACCCGGCTCGCAGGATCCGCGACAGACGGGAGCCGGGGGGCCGCCGGGCGGAGAGCCGGCAGACGGAGCACGGGCAGGCACCGAAACCGCAGGCAGACGACAACCGAGGGAATGACCACCGGCGGCTCTCCGGGAGCCGGTACGGCGGCGAGGACCCTCTCGCCCAATTCGCCGCCACCGCTCGGGCGCAGGCCGTCGACATCCTCGACCGTTCCTGGGACGGCGAGGGATACGTCGACCGCCCGGGGGCCGCACCCACCGTCCGGGCGCACTGCGACGCCGTGGAAGTGGCGGACCTGCTCCTGGGCTCCCCTCCCCCGCACCTGCCCGCCCACGAGCACATGGCCCGCCTGACCGCGCTCCAGGACCCGCGGACCGGCCTGGTCCCCGAGCTGGGCGAAGGGCTCCCCGGATGGAGGACGACGGCTTCATCGGCGAGGGCGCGCCCCTCTACCACGTCCTGTCGGTGGGCTACGCGCTGGATCTCCTGGGCGCCGCCTTCCCTCACCCGGTCCGCGGTGTGGCCGAGATGACCGCGCCTCAGCTGATCGCCCGGCTGGAGGCACTGCCGTGGCGGGACGGCGCGTGGGGCGCGGGCGCCTGGATCGACGCGTGGGCGACGGCGGCCCACTGGAACCGACGGCGTGCCGAGACCGACGCGCCGGCACCGGCGTCCGGGGGCACCCTGGAGGCCCTCTTCGGCTGGCTGCTGACCCGCGCCGACCCCTGGACGGGCATGTGGGGCAGCCTCTCCGCCACCGCCGGGCGCCTCCAGGTCGTCAACGGCTACTACCGCCTCACGCGGGGCTCCTACGCCCAGTTCGGCGTCCCGGTGCCCCATCCCGAACGCGTCGTGGACGCGGTCCTGGACCACACGAGGGACGCCCGCCACTTCGCACCCGGCAAGGAGAACGCCTGCAACGTCCTGGACGTCGCCCACCCGCTGTGGCTCTGCACCCGCCAACTGGGCGCAGGCCCGGACGGCACGGGCTACCGCACGGCCGAGATCCAGGCCTGGGCGCAGACCCACCTCACCAGAACCCTCTCCCGCTGGCACGACGGCCAGGGCTTCGGCTTCGGCCCCGGCACCTCGGGGCCGGGCCCCGAACCAGGATTGCAGGGAACAGAGATGTCGCTGGCGATCGTATGGCTGCTGGCGGATCTGCTGGGCCGGTCCGAGGCGCTGGGGTACCGGCCTCGCGGGGCGCACAGGCCGGATCCCGTCGGCCTGAAACTGTCGACCGGGTGACACTCCGGGTGGCGCTGCACGTCCCGCTCGTCCGGACGGCCAACTTCCGTGCCAGATCTTTCTGTTCGCCGACGTGGTTGCCGTACCGTTGATTTCGAGCATCTGCACGGCAGCCTTCTCGTCGCGGCTGTTCACGCGCGCCGCCGCAACGGCCGGGGCAGGCCACTTCCAGTGGTGCCTGCTCGGCATGCTCTCTGTGACGTTCGTTCCAATGCCGTGAGCAGGGGGAGGACACCAGTGGTCAAGATCGTGCGGTCGGCCGGCGGCGGCCGGTTGATCACGTATGAGACCTGGGGCGATCCGGACGCCCACCCGGTGTTCCTGCTGCACGGAACGCCCGGAAGCCGGCTCGGCCCACGACCCCGTACGTTCGACCTGCACAAGCTGGGCGTCCGCATCATCGCTCATGACCGGCCGGGATACGGCGGGTCCGAGCGCCACGCCCACCGCGCGATCGTCGACGGCGTCCTTGACGTGGACGCCATCGCGCAGGACCTGGATCTCAAGCGCTACTCCGTGGTGGGCCGTTCCGGCGGCGCCCCTCATGCCCTTGCCTGCGCGGCTCTCAACCCCGGGAGTCAGGTGGCGAGTGTCGCCGCGATGGTGTCGATCGCCCCTCCCGACAGCGGCCCGGAACTCGACTGGTTCGCGGGCATGGCCGAGTCCAATGTGACGACGTACCGGCTCCTCGACCGCTGCATGCCCGACCAGACCCGGGTGGGCGAACTCCTCGCCAAGAACGCCGAGATCATCCGACGTGACCCGAGGCTTTTCCTGGGTGGACTGAGCGGGGAGATGCCGGACACGGACCGCGTCGTGGTGGAGGACCCGGGGATTCGCCGCCTGTTGCTGGTCAACTACCTGTCGGCAGTCGGCGAGTACGGGGAGGACGACGCCCCGGCGACGGGCCCCAGGGTTCCCACGGGCTGGGTCGACGACCTGTTCGCGTTCCGCTCACCCTGGGGGTTCGATGTGTCGACGATCGACGGCTCGGTACCGGTGATGCTCTGGCACGGTGAGCATGATGTCTTCGCTCCCGTGGCCCACTTCCACTGGCTGGCCAAGCACATCCCCTCGGCCAGAGCCGTACTGCAGCCCTCCGCCGCGCACTTCGCCGCACTGCCAGCCCTGCCGCAGGTACTCGCCTGGCTCCGCGACCAGGCGGGGTGACACGGCCCGCGTCCGTCAGATCGGGTGCGGGTCCACATCGAGACAGCCGAACTGCCAGGCCCTGAGATTCCGCACCTGCGGATGGTTCTCACCGATTCGATCGGTCAGCGCGGCCAGTACATCGCTGTGCATCGTCTCCGCCTGCTCTCGCGAGCCAAGCCGCTTGAGGATGATGGCGAGGTTGCCCGCGCAGAGCAACGTCGCCGGATGTGTTGGGCCAAGTGTCCCCGTCAACTGCTCGTACGACGCACAGCACGTGTCGTGAGCCTCCGCCCAGTGGTCGAGCGCCGCTTCGGCGACGGACAGATCCGCCCGGCAGAAGAGCGTGTAGGGATGCTGGTCGCCGTTGAGCCGAGCGAACTCCTCCTGCGCCTCGCGCAGCATCTGACGCGCCTCCTCGGCGATTGCCCGACGGGCGGGTTGCCGGCCGCCGAGCAGGAGCGCCGCGTAGTTCACCGAGCAGGCTGTCGTCCAGGGATGCGTGTGGCCCAGGTTCACGCGCATGTCGCCGAGAACCCTGCGCATCAGCTTGGAACCTTCGTCGCCGCGCCCGAGAGCGGCCAGGTCGCCCGCCAGGCCCATCTCCAGCAGCAGCCGCTCCGAGTTCCCCACCCCGTACCCACCGTCGGACGTGCTCTCCAGCAGGTGCCGCACGAGTTCCTCGGCCTCGGCGATCCGGCCGACCCGTCGCAGCGAACCGGCCAGCCCCTTCGCCGCGTTGACGACCGTCGGCGAACCCTGCGCGAGGCGGGCATCGCGCAGACAGCGCTCGTAGGCGCCCTTCAGCAGACGGACGGATTCCTCGTAGTCTCCGCAGTCCCGCAGGTCCCGCCCGAGGTTCACCGCCGACTCGATCGTCAGGGGGTGCTCGGGGGACTGCATCTCCTCACGCAGTTCCAGCATCCTGCGGTCCAGGTCCCGGGCCCTGTAGTAGTCGCCGGAGAGCCGCAGGGAGACAGCCAGGTTGTTGGCCGCGCTCACCGTACGCGGATGGTCCTCACCGTAGATCAGCTCGTACCTCCGGTATGTCTCCTCGTCCTGGTGCAACGCCTCCGACAGCCGGCCCAGCCCCCGCAGGTCCGCCCCGATACTGCTGGTGGTCATGAGAATGTGCTGATCATCCCGATCATCGAGCACTGCGAGCTGCCTCTCCAGGACCTCCTGGTCGAGGGAGAGGGACTCCGTGTAGTTGCCCTGCGCTCGCAGGACGTTGGCGATCTGGAAGCGCATGTGGAGCGTCCAGCGTTCCTCGGACGAACCGCTCGCGGACCACTCGTCCACGCATCGCCGGCCGTATGCGAGAGCCTGCGCCAGCTCGCCACGTCGACGCAGCTGACGGACCCTGTCCACGCAGAGCTCTCGCATACCTTCGTCGGCCGTGCTCCGTGCCCAGGGTGTGTCCAGATGTGGCCAGATGATGCGGTACTGCTCCCACGTACTCGGGTTCTCGGGGTCGTCCCCGGCGGGCCTGGCGGCGACCAGGGACCTGTGGACCACGTCCCGCGCCGCCTGACTCTCCGCCTCCGTCATCCTTTCCCTCATCGCGGCCTGCACCAGCCGGTGGACCGCCACACTCCGGGCCCTGCGGTCGACCCTGAGCAGTGAGAGACGGCTCAGCTCCCGGCACGCGCGGGCGAGCGCGCCGGCCCCGCCCAGCACCCGCGTCACCTCGACGCCGTGCAGCACGTCCATGGCAATGGGCTCAGGGCTGAAGTAGGAGCAGATCTGCAGCAGTTTCACCGCTGGCGGGAACCTCTTCTCCAGTTGCGCCACCGCGAACTCCCAGGTGCCTGTCACCCCGGTGGCTTCCGCGGCCGTTCGGTCGCCGTGACGGCTACCCGTGTCTTCCGCTGTGTGAGCACGCAGCAGTTCGACATAGTCACGGGGGGCCAGACCGGACTGTCTCATCGCCGCCGCGGCCTGTTCGATCGCGAGGGGCAGATCACCCAGCAGCTCCGCGATCGGGTCGGCCTCGGAGTCCCCGCAGTCCGGCAGGCGGGTACTCAGGTGGGCGATGCTTTCTTCCCGCTCGAACACGGGAACCTCAAGGGTGTCCCCGAGTCGGTCCCAGCCCTCAGCACGCTGGCTGGTGATCAGGAGGTGACCGCGGCCCGGCGTGATGAAGTCAGGCAGACAATCGGCGCCCGGCGCATTGTCGAAGATCAGCAACCAGTCCTCGTAGCGCTCTCCGCTGCTCAGTTCCGCCCATACCGCCCTCGCCGTGTCGGTCGGACTCGTGCACTCCGGTACGCCGAGTGGGCCGGCCATGCCCGCCAGCGCCTCGAGGGTCAGCAGCCTCTGCTCGGCAGGGATGAACAGGACCGCGTCATAGTCGCTCTTGTAGCGGTAGGCGTACTCCTGGGCGAGCAGCGTCTTCCCGACCCCACCCATGCCTTTGAGCACCAGACCCCGGCCGCTCCACAGGCGCCCCCTGACCTCTTCCAGCAGCCGCGTGCGGCCGGTGAAGGAGGAGCTGCGCAGAGGAAGGTTCCAGATCAGGGGCTCGGCGCCCGGGTAGCGGGGCAGCCTCGACTCTTCGGCGGTGAAGTGGTCGCGCGTCGATGCGTCCGAGCGTCGGCCGAAGGCGCCGAGCAGGGCCGCCATGCCCTCGTCTCCCGTACGACACCTCGTCAGGTCCACGACCTGGTCGCTGAAGGGCGCCTTCAGTGAGACCGACTCGACCCGCATGGTGACCAACCGGTGTCCCTTGAGACCTCCCACCTCGTACGCCGCTTCCCAGGTCGTCCGGAACCGGGGCGACCTGAGGTACGACTCGGAAAGGATCACCAAGGTGTGCGAGGCGGACTGGACACCGCGTTGGATCTCCTCCGCCGGCTGCGCTCCCACCGCCCCCTCCTCCGCGAGGTGGACCTTGAAGCCCGAGCGGGCGAGGACGGCGCTCGCCCAGCCGGCCCAGTTCCTGTCCGCGGGGACGAAGCTGAGATAGACGTCGGAGATGCGCGGCGGACGCTGCCGCGTGTAGCGGTCGAGGATCTCGCGACGTAATTCGTCCTCGATACGCGGCATCGTGGACACCCGGCCCTCCGACACGACCTCGGTGAGCCTCTCGTACGCGGCGAGCAGGCTCGTCGGGTTGCCCGAAGGCTCGCGGAAGGGGGCCAGTGTCTCCTCGTACGAGTAGATGGGCCGGTACGGGATCTCCACCCTGCCCCAGTAGTCGTCCGGTTCCAGCTCACCGACGTGTTTGCGCACGATGCGGTCGAAGCGGTACTGGAAGAGTCCACGAGCGGCGTCGAGCCGGTCCGCCTCGGCGTTCTCCACGCGCATCGGGACCGGCAGAATCCGGATGTTCCGGTTTCCGTAGAGCGACTCGATGCGCTCGGCCACACTCGCCGCGCCCTCGATGCTCTGATTGCTCGGGGTGAAGCACGTGACGAGTGTGTGCGGCAGGCTGACCGTGCAGATGTCCGAGATGTCGCTCAGGCCGGTGCGGCTGTCGACGAGGACGTAGTCGTAGTTCTCGACGAACTCACGCTTGAGTTCCTCCAGGAACCTGGTGGCCAACGGCCCTTCCAGAAAAGGCTTCCAGTCGAACTGCGAGAAGGCCGACAGATACCCCTTGTCCTTCGTCCCCGCCGCGAGGTAGTCGAGCAACCCACCGCCTGGGAATCTCCAGGCGACCGGAATGAGGCACTGGGCGAGAGGAATCCCGTCGGATTCCGCGCCGATCCGCTCTCCGATCACCGACGATGAGGTGGCGCCTCGGGCGGCATACTGCCCCTCCGGCATGAACTGCGTGGAGCGGCTTACCAGTTCGAGCACACCTGGTGTGCTGCGCAGCTTGCTCTCGGAGAGAAAGGGATGCAGGAAGCGGTCGAGACCGGGGGCCTCCAGGTCCCAGTCGACCACCAGGACGCGGTACCCGCAGGAGGCCAGGATCCAGGCCGTGTTGGCCAAGGCCATCGTGCGCCCGGTACCGCCTTTGTACGAGTAGAAGGTGATGATCCTGCCCTCGTCGAAGCCGCTCACGGGCCGCCCTTCGGTGGAGTCCCCTAGCTCAGGCCGACAAATCATCCTCCATCAGGATACCGAGGACACCAGGTCACCGCTCACCTGTCGCCATGAAGTTCCTCGCGACAACAAGAACGGCCGTGATCGTCAGGAAGTCTCTCCTGGCGGCTCCTCGACGGGGAGGAGCCGTCGGTCAGGAAAGTCGTCCTGACGACACGGCCGTTGTCGTCGTGCGGGTCCGGGGGGCGGTTGGGCGTTACGCCGTCCCGTCCTTCGCCGAAGCCCCCGGAGCCGTCAGGTCCTTCTCCTCCGGGAGTTCGTCGACGTCCACTCCGCGTACCTGGGCCAGTTCGTGCTTGAGGGCCGCGAGTTCCGTGCCGCCTGCCATGTGGTTGGTGAGTTCCTCCAGGGTGACCTGGTCGCGGGCGGCGGAGAGTTCCATCGTGCCGAGGCGCAGGACGCTGAAGTGGTCGCCGACCATGTACGCGTGGTGGGGGTTGTGGGTGATGAAGATGACGCCGAGGCCGCGGTCGCGGGCGGCGGCGATGTACTTCAGGACCACACCGGACTGCTTGACGCCGAGGGCGGCGGTGGGTTCGTCGAGGATGAGGACGCGCGCGCCGAAGTACACGGCGCGGGCGATCGCCACGCACTGGCGCTGGCCGCCGGAGAGCGTGCCGATGGGCTGCTCCAGGTCGTCCAGGACGATGCCCATGTTGCGCAGTTCGGCGTCCGCGGTCTGCTTCATCTTCTCGATGTCGAGGCGGCGGATCGGCCAGGGGCCCTTCGTCATCTCCGAACCGAGGAAGAAGTTCCGCCACACCGGCATCAGGGGGACCGTGGCCAGGTCCTGGTAGACCGTCGCGATGCCGGCGTCCAGGGCCTCGCGCGGGGTGGTGAAGCGGACCGGGGTGCCGTCGACCAGGAACTCGCCCTCGGTGTGCTGGTGCAGACCCGAGATGATCTTGATCAGGGTGGACTTGCCGGCACCGTTGTCGCCCAGGACGCAGGTGACCTTGCCGGGGTGCACGGTCAGGTCCACGCCGTGCAGGGCACGGACGTTGCCGTACGCCTTGCCCGCACCGCGCAGTTCCACCACCGGCGTGTCGGTGGCGGGGGTCGCGGCGGACGGGGCGGCGGTCGTGTTCGTGGGTGTCATGGGGTGGTTCACCTCCGGGTCGCCTGGCGGCGGACCCACAAGTTGACGAGGGCGGCGATCAGGAGCATCACGCCGAGGAAGGCCTTGAACCAGTCGGGGTTCCAGTTGGCGTAGACGATGCCCTGGTTGACCATGCCGAAGATGAAGGCGCCGATGACCGGGCCGATCGCCGAGCCGTAGCCGCCGGTCAGCAGGCAGCCACCGATCACCGCCGCGATGATGTACAGGAACTCGTTGCCCACGCCCTCGTTGGACTGCACCGTGTTGAACGAGAACAGCAGGTGCATGCCCACGAACCAGGCCCCGGCGCCCACGCCCATGAAGAGGGCCACCTTGGTGAAGTTCACGGGCACGCCGACGGCCCGCGCACTGTCCTGGCTGCCGCCGACCGCGAAGATCCAGTTGCCGAACCTGGTGCGCAGCAGCAGCCACGTCGCGATCGCCGCGAACGCCAGCCAGTAGAAGATCGTGATCTTGAAGTCGACGCCGCCGATGGTCACCTCGGAGGCGAAGATGCTCTTGGCCTGGTCGAAGCCGTCCATGTCGGCGATCGAGTCGGACGCCACATTGCCGGTGAAGATCTTCGTCACGGCCAGGTTGGAGCCCTGGAGGATCAGGAAGGAACCCAGCGTCACCAGGAAGCTCGGCAGGCCCGTCTTGATCAGCAGCCAGCCGTTGAACGCGCCCACCGCCAGCGACACGATCAGCGCGACGAACACGCCCGTCCACACGTTCACCGTCAGCTGGAAGCTGAGGATCGCGGCGGTCAGGGCGGAGGTGGTGACCGCGACACCGGCGGACAGGTCGAACTCCCCGCCGATCATCAGCAACGCCACCGGCAGCGCCATGATGCCCATGACGGACGCCTGGTAGAGCACCGTCGCCAGCGAGCCGGCCTCACGGAAGGAGGGGGCCACGGCGAAGAAGAAGACGTACACACCGATCGCGGCGATCAGCGCGCCGACCTCGGGGCGGGCCAACAGGCGTCGACCCAGGGAACGTTCGACGGTACGGCCGTCCTTCTGGGCGGCCGGCGGAGCCGGCGGCGAGGGGGAGCTCGCCGCCGGTGCCGTTGCTTGGGACATTCAGATCACCGGGTGCCCTTCGCGGCGAACTTGGCGATCGTGTCGACGTTGTCCTTGTCCACGAAGGCCGGGCCCGTCAGGACCGGCGCCTCACCGCCGCCGCTGTAGTTGCCGTTGTTCTTGTAGAGCCACAGGGAGTCGATCGCCAGGTAGCCCTGGAGGTAGGGCTGCTGGTCGACGGCGAACTCGATGTCGCCCGCCTTGATGGCGTCCGTCAGCTCCTTGTTCAGGTCGAACGTGGCGACCTTGGCCTTGCTGCTCGCGTCGTCGACCGACTGCACGGAGGTCAGGGCGATGGGCGCGCCGAGCGTGACGACCTCGTCGATCGAGGAGTCCTGCTTGAGCTTGGCCGTGATGGTGGACTTCACCGAGGGCATGTCCGTGCCGTTGACGTAGAGGTTCTCGGTCTTGCCCTTGAAGGTCTTCTTCACGCCGGCGCAGCGGGCCTCGAGGGAGACGTTGCCCTGCTCGTGGATCACGCAGACCGCGTGCTTGGCGCCGGTCTCGTTGAGCTTCTTGCCGAAGGCCTCACCGGAGACGGTCTCGTCCTGGCCGAAGAAGGAGAGCAGGCCCTGCTCCTTCCACACGTCCATGCCGGAGTTCAGGCCGACGACGGGGATGCCCGCCTTCTCCGCCTTGGCGATGACGTCCTTCATCGCGTCGGGCTTGGCGAGGGTGACGGCGATGCCGTCGACCTTCTGGTCGATCGCGTTCTGGACGAGGTTGGCCTGGTTCGCGGCGTTCGGGTCGTTCGAGTAGACCAGCTTGACGTTGTCCTTGTCGGCGGCCGTCTGGGCGCCCTTGCGGACGATGTCCCAGAAGGTGTCGCCCTGCCCGGCGTGGGTCACCAGCGCCACCGTCATCTGCGGCGTGTTGGCCTTGCCCGCGGAGGCGTTCGCCCCGCCCTCCTCGGCCTCCTTGCCGCCGGAGCTGCTGGAGCATCCGGCTATGAACATCGCGGAGGCCGCGGCCATGGCGAAAAAGGGAGCCACTCGGCGTGAGCGGGGCTGAAACGTGCGGTCCATCTTTCCTGCACCTCACTGTGCGACAGGGGGAAAGGGAACGGGACAGCGTCGGGCGGTGTGCCCGCGCGGGCCCGGACCTGAAGTCCGGATCATTGTGCCGGTAGGCCGGCTGCGCTGTTTCGTTGGGACGGGATCAAACCCCTGGCACACCCAGCTGTCAAGACTTTGTTAAGACATCATTTCACGAGCAGGTCCGAATGTCAGTACAAACTCTTGACAGCGGCTCTCTCGGGGCCCTACACCTGGGATACCGCCGGCCCCCGTGCGTGCGCATCACAGGCGCGCCCCGGGTCTCCGGTCGGCCCGCATCCCCCCACCCGAGGAGCGACGCGCATGCCCGAGTCCGCCGAGTCCTTCGATCTCATCACCATGGGGCGCATCGGAGTGGATCTGTATCCGCTGCAGACCGGTGTGCCGCTCGCCCGCGTCGAGTCCTTCGGCAAGTTCCTCGGCGGGTCCGCCGCCAACGTCGCGGTGGCCGCGGCACGGCTCGGCAACGCCTCCGCCGTGATCACGCGGACAGGAGACGACCCCTTCGGCGTGTTCCTGCACGAAGCGCTCACGGAGTTCGGCGTCGACGACCGGTTCGTCACGCCCGTCGCCGCCCACCCCACACCGATCACGTTCTGCGAGATCTTCCCGCCGGACGACTTCCCGCTCTACTTCTACCGGCGCCCCAAGGCCCCCGACCTGGAGATCCACACCGACGAGCTGGACTTCTTCGCCGTCCGCGCGGCCCGCGTCTTCTGGATCACCGGCACCGGACTGAGCGAGGAGCCCAGCCGCTCCGCCACCATCGCCGCGCTCAAGGCCCGCGACAAGGCCGGCACCACCGTGTTCGACCTGGACTGGCGTCCCATGTTCTGGCGGGACCCCGAGACGGCCCGCCCGTACTACGCGGAGGCACTGCGGCACTCCACGGTCGCCGTCGGCAACCTCGACGAGTGCGAGGTCGCCACCGGTGTCCGGGAACCCCGGGCCTGCGCGGAGGCGCTGCTGGAGGCGGGGGTGGAGCTGGCCGTCGTCAAGCAGGGCCCCAAGGGCGTCCTCGCCGTCCACCGCGACGGCACTGTCGCCGAGGTGCCGCCGGTGCCGGTCGAGGTCGTCAACGGGCTCGGCGCGGGCGACGCCTTCGGCGGTTCCCTCTGCCACGGTCTGCTGCGCGGCTGGGACCTGGAGCGGATCATGCGGTACGCCAACGCCGCGGGCGCCCTCGTCGCGTCCCGCCTCGCCTGCTCCTCGGCGATGCCGACGGCGGGGGAGGTGGAGGAGTTGCTGTCGGGTGGGTGATCGGCACGTCGTCTGCGGGTGGGTGGGGGCTGGTCGCGCAGTTCCCCGCGCCCCATCCGCGGCCGCCATACAAACAGCGCACCCCGAGCCCTGAGGCGCCCCGGGGGGTCGAAGGGGCACCGCCCCTGGAACGGAGCCCGAGTTGACCATCACCATCCCCGACCTGGTGTCCGTGCGCGCACGCCACCCCGAGGCCGTCGCCGAAGCCGCGGCGCGCCGCGTCCGCCGCCCGCTCATCGGCGACAGTGGCCGTCTGATGATCGTCGCCGCCGACCACCCCGCCCGCGGGGCCCTCGGCGTCGGCGGCCACCCCCTCGCCATGGCCGACCGCGCCGATCTCCTCCAGCGCCTCTGCACCGCGCTGTCGCGGCCCGGCGTGGACGGCGTGCTCGCCACCGCCGACATCCTGGAGGACCTGCTGCTCCTGGGCGTCCTGGAGAACAAGGTCGTCATGGGCTCCCTCAACCGCGGCGGGCTCGCCGGCGCGTCCTTCGAGATGGACGACCGCTTCACCGGCCACCGCCCGCAGGACATCGAGCGCCTCCGCTTCGACGCCGGCAAACTCCTGCTGCGCGTCGACCACGACGACCCCGGCTCCCTGCGGACCCTGCACTCCACCGCCCGCGCGGTCGACGACATGGCGGCGCGCCGACTGCCGCTGTTCGTCGAGCCGTTCATCTCGCGCCGCGTGGACGGCCGGGTCCGCAACGACCTGAGCGCCGAGGCCGTCACCCGCTCCATCGCCATCGCGGCGGGCCTCGGCGGCACCTCCGCGTACACCTGGCTGAAGCTGCCCGTCACCGACGACGCGGACGCCATGGCCGAGGTCCTGGAGACCTCCACCCTGCCCGTCGTACTGCTCGGCGGCGAGGTGGGGAAGGATCAGGACGGCGCCTACGAGAAGTGGCGCAAGGCCCTGCGGCTGCCCACCGTCCAGGGCCTG
>NZ_LIRK01000436.1 GCF_001419765.1 Streptomyces torulosus | reverse complement strand
CGGCGTCGGGGTGGGTGTCGGACCGGGCGTGGGCGTGGACCCGGTCGGCGAGGGGATCCCGCCACCGGAAGACCCCACAGAACCCGAACCCGAAGCCGATCCCGAACCTGATCCCGAATCCGACCCCGAACCGGACCCGGAGCCCGAGTCGGAGCCCTCGTCCGCGCCTCCCGAGCCCGAGTCGGACCCCTCATCCGCGCCTCCCGAGCCGGAACCGGAGTCGGATCCGGAACCCCCCGAGTCGGTGCCCATACCGGTGCCGCCGTCCGACGGCGGCATATCCGTCGGCTTCCAGTCCACCGTCAGCGTCACCGCGTCACCGAACTCCCGTTTCGCGCCCGCTCCCGGGCTGGACCCCGTCACGGGAGCGTCGCTCGGCGGCATCTCGTCCCCCTCCACGACCACCGCGAGGCCGTCGTCCGCCAGGGCCGCGCTCGCCTCGCCGAAGGACTTCCCCGCCACCTGCGGCACGGTCCGCCGTTCACGCGCGTCGAACGTCTCGTCCGACTCTCCCGCGGTGCCGACGTCCCGGCTGATGCCCTGGCCCGGGTCCTGGACGTCGACGAGCTTGATCTCCTTCAGCTGCTCGGGCGCGGGCTTCACCACGACCGTCGCCGACTCGTCGTAGCCGTCCCACTCGTCGTTGCGGTCGTCGAACTCCACATCGATGCGCTCGGGGTCGTCGTCGAACGCCCGCAGGGGATTTCCGCAACTGCACTTCACGGCCGGCAGCCCCTGTTCGTCCACCAATACGGCGATGCCCGCTTCCAGCAGCGCGTCGAAGGGGACGCCTTCGCCGTTCTTGTAGTCGTGGTTCTTCACGAGGGTGTCGTGGCGCAGGAGAACGGGGGTGAGGTCGTCGAGATATTCGCTGATTCCGTCGACCTTCACACCCACGATGTCGGCCCAGACCTGAGCCTTATTCCGGTTTTCGGGATCGATCAGAAAACGCTCGAGTTTGTCGATGTCGCAGATCTTCGGGCGCTTCCGCGTTCCGCCGTAGAGGCCGGGCGCGTTCCCCTGCTGGAGTCCGCTGTGCGGCTCACGGGACGTGAGGTTCCTCTGGTCCCGGCCCAGCCCGGCGTCCTCGTCGAAGAAGGGTGCGAGGGAGGCCACGCCCGCGGCGACCGCCCGCACCGGGAGCAGCGCCGGACCGGAGTCACCGCATCCGCTGAGGACCACCACGCCCACCAGGAGAACGGCGATCCTACGGACGGCCGATTTCCCGGCATTTCGCAAACACGTTCGCAGGCATACGTGAATTGTCATGACCGCTCCCCCCGGCGGTTTCCCCCGTCACCCCGCAGGGCGGAAGCGGGGCTCACGCATCATGCTACTGAAGGCAAAAGCCTTTCAGTCAAGAAAAATATGAATGTGCGGTCGTGGGGTCGAACAAAAGAATAGGGGTCACGGAAAGGGGGAGTGACCCCGAGACCACGAGAAGGGCTCAGCGGCTGCGTGCGTCGAGTGAGGCCAGATAGGCGTTGTACGCCTCGAGTTCCTTGTCGCCGTCCCGGTCGGCCGCCCGGTCCTTGCGCCGCGCCTGGCGCTGCTCGGAGCCGTACCACTGGAAGAGCAGCGCGAGCAGCACCAGCACGGACGGGATCTCGCTGAACGCCCACGCGATGCCGCCGGCCGCGTTCTGGTCGGCGAGCGCGTCGATGCCCAGCGACGCGGGCGGGTTCTCGTACGACTTCACCATCGGTGTGGACGCCATCATCAGCGCGATGCCGAAGAACGCGTGGAACGGCATGCCCGCGAACAGCTCCAGCATCCGCATCAGATAGCCCGGCCGGTGCGGGCCCGGGTCCACGCCCATGATCGGCCAGAAGAAGAACAGGCCCACGGCGAGGAAGTGCACCATCATCGCGATGTGCCCCGGCCTGGACCCCATCAGGAAGTCGAACAGCGGGGTGAAGTACAGCGCGTACAGGCTCGCGATGAACATCGGGATCGTGAACGCCGGGTGCGTGACGATCCGCATGTACCAGCTGTGCAGGAACATCAGCAGCAGTTCGCGGGGCCCCTTGCGACCCTTGCCGGCCGTCGGCAGTGCCCGCAGCGCCAGGGTGATCGGCGCGCCGAGCAGCAGCAGGATCGGCGCCAGCATGCTGATCACCATGTGCTGCACCATGTGCACGCTGAACATGACCATCCCGTAGTCGTTCAGCCGGGTGCACATCACCAGCAGGAGCATCAGCACACCTGCGACGAACGCGACGGTCCGCCCCACCGGCCACTTGTCCCCGCGCCGAACGAGCCGGACGACGCCCCACGCGTACAGCGCGAGCGCCACCAGACAGCCGACCAGGAAGAACGGGTCCGCCGACCACCCGAGCCCCCGCCCCAGGGTGAAGGGCAGGAGATCCGTGCCGTGCCCGCTGTGATCCATTCCGTCGGCTCCTGATTCGTGGGGGTTGAGCGCTGTCTGTCCGGCACCAGACTAGAACCGCCCCCGGCCGCGTCGGCGACCGGGGGCGGTACAGCGCTCACGTCACTCAGAGCACGCACTCGGCTTCGTCGTACCGCTCCTCCGGAACGGTCTTCAACGTCTCCACCGCCTCGGCGAGCGGCACCATCACGATGTCCGTCCCCCGCAGCGCGGTCATCCTGCCGAACTCACCGCGGTGCACGGCCTCCACCGCGTGCCACCCGAAGCGCGTCGCCAGCACCCGGTCGTACGCGGTCGGCGTACCGCCCC
Organism: Streptomyces torulosus; assembly: GCF_001419765.1. GTDB lineage: Bacteria > Actinomycetota > Actinomycetes > Streptomycetales > Streptomycetaceae > Streptomyces > Streptomyces torulosus. Next base: position 11,885 of record NZ_LIRK01000436.1, on the reverse strand, counting down.
GCTGCACATGCCCGAGGATGACCGGCCGCGCCTCCTTGCCGAGCCGTGCCTCCAGCTCGACGGAGAGCTGCCGGGCGATGCCGGCGAACCGCTCGTGCCCGTAGATGTCCTTGCCGCCCTCGTCGAAGTCCATGGACCCGGCCTTCGGCTTGGCGCCCTCGGCGGCCACGACGATCGCGAAGCGCTTGCCCGCCTCGAAGCGCTCGCCGACCCGCGCGGCCAGCTCCTCGATGTCGAAGGGCCGTTCCGGTACGACGATGGCGTGCGCGCCGGCCGCCATGCCGGAGTGGAGGGCGATCCAGCCGGTGTGGCGGCCCATGACCTCCACGACCAGCACGCGCTGGTGGGACTCGGCGGTGGTCTTCAGGCGGTCCAGGGCCTCGGTGGCGACACCGACGGCCGTGTCGAACCCGAATGTCACATCGGTGACCGCGATGTCGTTGTCGATGGTCTTCGGCACGCCCACGACGGGCAGCCCGTTGTCCGACATCAGCCGGGCCGCCTTGAGCGTGCCCTCACCGCCGATCGGGATGATCGCGTCGAGGCCGAGCTCCGCGAGATGGCCCTTCGCCCGCTCCACACCGTCCCGCAGATGCGAGGGCTGGACCCGGGAGGAACCGAGGATCGTGCCGCCGCGAGCCAGGATGCCGCTCACCGCGTCGAGGTCGAGCTTGAGGTAGTCGCACTCCAGGAGGCCTTTCCAACCGTCCCGGAAGCCGATGACCTCGTCGCCGTGGTCGACGACGGCGCGGTGCACGACGGACCGGATGACGGCGTTCAGCCCGGGGCAGTCGCCGCCGGACGTGAGGACACCAATGCGCATAGCCCGAATTACCTTCTCAACGTGGGCAGGATCCGGACCACGCTGTCCGGCGGAATCCCCGCCACCCTACCGGCGCAGGGGGGCCGGACCGTAGCGGGCGTCCGCCTGCTGGACGCCCCCGCACAGGTGAGCGCGCGCCTGGTCAGACGGGCTGTCACACCTGAGCGGGGGCGGTGTCAGACGGGCTTCGGTACGGGCACTGAGGAACCGTTTCTCAGGCTCCTCGGCCCGCCTCGCCGAAGGTGCGCGGACCTCGGCCGACGCCGTCCGGGCCGGTCCGCGCGGACGCGTTACGCGGGCTCGGTGGCCGCCGCGATCCGCTCGTTGCGCAGAGCCTCGAACCAGCGGTCGTCGGTCGGCGGCAGCGCGTTGACGTCGAGCGCCAACTTCAGCAGCAGATCGGCGATCAGCGGGTTCCGGGCGAGCACCGGACCGTGCATGTAGGTGCCGAACACGGTGTCGTTGTACGCGCCCTCCGTGCCGTCGCCCGTGCCGTTGCCCTTGCCGAGCCGCACGTTCGCGAACGGGCGGGCGGTGGGACCGAGGTGGGTGACGCCTTGGTGGTTCTCGAACCCGGTCAGCTGGGGCAGCCCGAGACGCGGGTCGATGTCCGCGAGGACGTCGCCGACGCACCGCTCGCCCTCGCCGCGGGCCGTGGTCACGTCGAGCAGGCCGAGGCCCGGCTCGCGCTGACCGAGGTCGTTGACGAACTCGTGGCCGAGGATCTGGTAGCCGGCGCACACCGCGAACACGATCGCCCCGTTGTTCACCGCCTGGTACAGATGCCCGTCGCGGCGCAGCCGCTCGGCCGCGAGCCGCTGCGGACGGTCCTCGCCGCCGCCGATCAGATAGATGTCGCCGGAGGTCGGGATCGGCTGGTCGCTGCGCACGTCCAGCCGGGCCACGTCCAGGCCGCGCTGACGCGCCCGGCGCTCCACGACCAGCACATTGCCCTGGTCGCCGTAGGTGCTGAGCAGGTCCGGGTAGACCCAGACGACCCGCAGGCTGTTGTCACTCATGAGTACCCCTCGAGTCCTCGTGGTCAGTTGCCGACGCGGCGGCGCAGGTCCTGGAACGCGGTGTAGTTCGCGATGACCTCGATCCGGCCCGGCGGGCACATCTGCACCGCCTGGTCGAGGCTGTCGCACACCTGGAAGTGCTGGTTGGCCACTTCCAGCCGCACCGCGAGGTCGAGCTTCCGGTCGCCCAGCACGAAGATCGGGTGCCCGGTCAGCCGCGTGTAGTCGACGTCCCACAGCCAGGACGTGTCGGTGCCGTCGGCGCCGCGCGCGTTCACCGACAGGATCACCGGCGACGGCGGCGGGTCGATCAGCGAGAACGTCTCCAGCCAGCCCGCCGGGTTCTTGGCGAGCAGCAGCCGCAGATCACGCTGCATGAACTGCACCACGTCATAGCGTCCGGCGACGGCCTGCACCTGGTACATCCGCTCCAGGGCGACCTGCGGGGGCACCCCGAACACGGCGGCGACGGCGGCCGACGAGGCGGCGTTCGCCTTGTTGGCGCGGCCCGGCAGCTGCAGGTGGATCGGCCAGGCCGAACCGTGCGGGTCGAGGACGTGGTCGCCGGAGAGCGCCCAGCTCGGGGTGGGCCGGCGGAAACCGCACTCACCGCAGAACCAGTCGTCGCCCGGGCGCTGCATCACACCGCCGCACGACGGGCACGACCAGGCGTCGTCCTTCCACATCTGGCCGACGGCGACCCAGACGACGTTGGGGGAGGACGACGCGGCCCACACCACCAGCGGGTCGTCGCAGTTGGCGACGACGACGGACTTGGTGCCGGCCAGGCCCTCGCGCCAGGCCTCCGCCATCATGCGGGTCTCGGCGGCCCGGTCGAGCTGGTCGCGCGAGAGGTTGAGCAGCGCGATGCACTTGGGGTCCGTGTCCCGTGCCACGCCGGCGAGGTACTTCTCGTCGACCTCGATGACACCGAACTTGGCGTCGGAGTTGCCGGCCAGCGCCGAGGTGATGCCCGCGGGCATGTTCGCGCCCAGCGCGTTCGACACGACGGGGCCCGCGGCGCGCAGCGCCTCCGCGATCAGCCGGGTCGTGGTCGTCTTGCCGTTGGTGGCGGAGACCAGTACGACGTCCAGGTTCTGCGCCAGTCGTGCGAGCAGATCGGGGTCGAGTTTGAGGGCCACCCGGCCGCCGATCACCGATCCGCTACCGCGTCCCGCGGCACGCGATGCCGCCGCGACCGCCTTGCCCGCCGTCACGGCCAGCTTGGCCCGCGGCGTCAGCGGGTCCGAGTTGCCTGCCATCAGTTCTCGATCCTCCTTGCGTACAGCACCGCGCCCAGTCCCGGCAACGTGTGGACCAAAGCCTATCGAGATCCACTCACGCGCCCGAATCTCGCCGGGCAGGTAGCACCGACGGGACCGGCGATATCGGGTCCGAACGTACTCTTGCGCCCATGCGAAGCGGCTCGATTCCCGGCGCCCGAGGGCGCGTTCTCCCCATGACACTGCTCGGGGACCCCGTCCTGCACGCCCCTTGTGAAGAAATCACGGAGTTCGGTCCCGAACTCGAGCGGCTGGTGGAGGACATGTTCGCGACGATGTACGCGGCGCGGGGCGTGGGTCTGGCCGCGAACCAGGTGGGCCGGGCGCTGAGGGTGTTCGTGTACGACTGCCCGGACGACGAGGACGAGCGCCATCTCGGCCATGTGGTGAACCCGCGGCTGGTGTCGGCGGACGGGATCCTGCTGCGCGGGCCGGAGGGCTGTCTGTCGCTGCCCGGGCTGGAGGCGGGGGTGGAACGGTACGACGAGGCCGTGGTGGAGGGGTACACGGTCGACGGGGACCGCGTACGGGTGCCGGGGACCGGGTTCTTCGCGCGGTGCCTCCAGCACGAGTGCGATCACCTCGACGGCCGGGTGTACGTGGACCACCTCTCGGGGTGGCGCCGTTCCCGGGTGCGGCGGAAGATCGCGAAGGCGCCGTGGGGCGGCTGACATGCCGAGGGGCGCGGGGACGTCGTCGCGGGTCGCGCGGCGCCCCACACCCCTTCCGGCGCGGCCGGGGTCAGAAGCCCGGGCCGCCCACCTTGTCGCCCGCGGCCGCCAGGCGGCCCCACAGGAGATCGGCCATGCTACGGACCAACTCGGCCCTGGTGCAGGGGCGTTCGCCGAGCCACCAGTCGCCCGCGGCGTGCATCATGCCCACGATGCCGTGGCCCCAGATCCGTGCGAGCCGGCGACTGTCGGGGCCGAGGTCGAGGCGGTCCTCTATGACCTTGCCCAGTTCCTCGCCCATGCGCCGCAGCAGGGGCGCGGAGTGCTTGCCGACGTCGAAGCCCTGGTCGCCCCCGGGCTGGCCGCCCTCGGCGGGATGCATCAGGAAGCGGTACACCTGAGGGCGGGCCTCGATGGCCGCGAGATAGGTGTCGAGGGTCGCCTCGACGCGTTCCCGGCGCTCCGCCGGGGCGTCCAGGGCGGCCCGCAGGGAGTCCAGGAGGGCATCGGTGTGACGCTGGGCGAGCGCGGCGTAGAGTCCGCCCTTGTCGCCGAAGTGGCGGTAAAGGATGGGTTTGGTGATGCCCGCCTCGGCGGCGATGGCGTTCATCGACGCCCCGGGGCCGTCGCGGAGCACCACGCGGTCCGCGGCCTCCAGCAGCTCGCGCCGACGGCGGTCGGCGGACCGTTCCTGGTCGGTCGACTGCGTGGTGTCCATGTCTCTCCCCCAGTACAGATTTCGGTGACGCCTGCGCAAAGTAGCACTGACGGACACGTCACGATCGAACGGGCTACCGAGGGCGACCCGGGAGTTGACTTTTCCTACCGACCGGTAACAGACTCGCGTTACCGCAGGTAACATCTTAGTGCAGTGCTGGAGGCGTCATGGCCGAGTTCACGATGGAACTCAACGAGGAACAGCGAGAGGTCCGCGACTGGCTGCACGGATTCGCCGCCGATGTGATCCGGCCCGCGGCCGCCGAGTGGGACGAGCGCGAGGAGACGCCCTGGCCGGTCATCCAGGAGGCCGCCAAGGTCGGCATCTACTCCCTCGACTTCTACGCCCAGCAGTACTTCGACCCCACCGGCCTCGGCATCCCCATGGCCATGGAGGAGCTGTTCTGGGGTGACGCCGGCATCGCGCTCTCCATCGTCGGCACCGGCCTCGCGGCGGTCGGCGTCCTCGCCAACGGCACCGAGGAGCAGATCGGCACCTGGATCCCCCAGATGTACGGCGACGCCAACGACGTCAAGGTGGCCGCGTTCTGCTCCTCCGAGCCCGACGCCGGCTCCGACGTCGCCTCCATGCGCACCCGCGCGGTCTACGACGAGGCGAAGGACGAGTGGGTCCTCAACGGCACGAAGACCTGGGCGACCAACGGCGGCATCGCCAACGTCCACGTCGTGGTGGCCGTGGTCGACGCCGAACTCGGCTCCAAGGGCCACGCGTCCTTCATCGTCCCGCCGAACACGCCCGGCCTGTCCCAGGGCCAGAAGTTCAAGAAGCACGGCATCCGCGCCTCCCACACCGCCGAGGTCGTCCTGGAGGACGTGCGCGTCCCCGGCTCCTGCCTCCTCGGCGGCAAGGAGAAGCTCGACGAGCGCCTGGCGCGGGCCCGTGAGCGGGCCAAGGCCGGCGGCGAGCGGGTGAAGAACGCGGCGATGGCCACGTTCGAGGCGAGCCGACCCGCCGTCGGGGCGATGGCCGTGGGCACCGCACGCGCCGCCTACGAGGTCGCTCTGGAGTACGCCAAGACCCGTGAGCAGTTCGGGCGGCCGATCATCGACAACCAGGGCGTCGCGTTCCAGCTGGCGGACATGCGGACGTCCGTGGACGCGGCCCGGCTGCTGGTGTGGCGGGCCTCGTGGATGGCGATCAACGGCAAGCCGTTCACCGCCGCCGAGGGGTCGCAGTCGAAGCTGTTCGCGAGCGAGACGGCGAAGAAGGTGACGGCGCAGGCCCTGCAGATCCTCGGCGGCAACGGATACACCCGGGAGTACCCGGTGGAGCGGATGCACCGGGACGCGGCCATCTACACGATCTTCGAGGGGACGAGCGAGATCCAGCGGCTGGTGATCGCCCGCACCGTCTCGGGGATGTCCATCCGATAGCACCCCGGGACCCTCCGTGAGACGCGCGCAGGCCCGTCCGTGAGACGCGCCGCGCCCCCGGGGTGACGGTCACCAGGTGACCGGGAGGGCCTCGGGGCCGCGGATCAGGGCGCCGCGCCGCCAGCGGACCTCGGCGGGCGGCACCGCCGGCCGCAGGCCCGGCACCCGGTCGAGGAGCGCGTCCACGACCAGTTCGGCCTCCAGCCGGGCCAGGCCGGCGCCCACGCACGCATGGGCGCCGTGCCCGAAGGCCAGATGGGGGTTCGGGTCGCGGTCGAAGTCGATGCGCTCGGGGTCGGGGAAGACGTCCGGGTCGCGGTTGGCGGCCAGGTACGACACATAGACCGGCTCGCCGGCCCGGATGCGGACACCGTGGAGGACCACGTCCTCCAGGGCGATCCGGGACAGGCCGACGGCGTTGCGGTGCGGGACGTACCGCAGCAGTTCCTCGACGGCGCGCGGTCGCAGCCCGGGCTCCTCGCGCAGTCGGGCGAGCAGGTCGGGGCGGCTCAGCAGGACGAAGCACATCCGGCCCGTGTTGTGGGTGAGGGCCTCACCGCCGATCTGCAGGGAACCGGCCAGCGCCGGCGCCTCCTCCTCGGTGATGTCCCCCCGGGCCACGGCCGCGCCGAGCAGGGAGACGACGTCGTCCCCGTCGGAGTCCCGGTGCTCGGCGACGGCCTTCGCGAAGTACGCCGTCATGGCCCGCTCGGCCCGTTCACCGGCCTCGGCGCCGTCCGTCAGGGACAGGATCCGCCGGGTCCGTACCCGCATCTCCTCACGGTCCACGTCCGGGACGCCCATCAGGTCGCAGATCACGGTGACCGCGAACGGCTCCAGCACCCGCGCGACGAGGTCCGCGGGCGGGCCGTCGCGCAGCATCGCGTCCACCGTCGACTCCAGCTTCCGCCGCGCCGTCGCCCGCAGCCGGGCGATGCCCGGGGCGTCGAAGGCGGGGGCGAGCGCGCGGCGCAGCCGGGCGTGGTCCGGCGTGTCGGCCAAGGTCATCGCGCCGGGCCGCGGGGCGAAGTGCGGTGCCCACCGGGTGACCTGACGGCCGGCCACCTCCGCTCGGCTGAACCGGGGGTCGTCCGTCACCAGCCGTACGTCGTCGTGGCGGGTCAGCAGCCACGCCCAGCCCTCGCCGTTGGGCAGCTGGATCCGGTTGATCGGGCCCTCTCGCATCAGCTCGGCCAGCACGGGGTCGAAGTCGACCCCGCTCAGCCTCAGGACCGGCCAGTGCCGTACCGGCGGGGCGCCCAGGGTCTCTTCGCTCGTCGTCATGTGTCGCCACGCATGGGAACGCCTGCTTTCGCTGTCCGGAAGGGGGCCTTCGGCCCGGGCACGCGGTGATGCGGTGGAGTACCCACGATCACCCGTCGGCCCGGCGATCTCGCGCCGGACTACTCCGGACCGGCGAAGCCGGACGGACCACCGCCCCCTACTCCGGACCGGGCGGCCGTGCCATGGTCGAGGAGGCACAGCGCCGCCGCCGGAACCGACGGGAGTACGCCATGACGCGCACGGCAGGGCACCTGCTGGACACCCTCACCGCGAAACTGGCCCCCGACCCCGGCGACAACCCCCTGCTGCCGCTCATCGCCGCCGGGACGGCCGACCGCGCCACTCTCGCCGTACTGGCACTGGAACAACACCTGGTGATCGCCTCCGACCACCGCTCCTTCGCCCGTCTGGCCCAGCGGGCGGCGAACGAGGCCCCCGCGAGCGCCGCCTTCTTCCGGCTGCTCGCGGACGGCGAGGCCGTCGCGGCCGGCCACCTCACGGTGTTCGCGCGGGCCTGCGGCGTGGACGAGGAACGGGCCGCCGCCCATGAACCGCTGCCGGGCTGCCAGGCCTACCCGTCGTACGTCGCCCGCCTGGCCCTGGAGGCGGCGCCGGCCGACGCGGTCCTCGCCCTGACCGCCAACTTCGCCTCCTGGGGCGGCTACTGCGCCACGATCGGGCGAGCCCTGCGCCACCACTACGACCTCACCGACGAGGCGTGCGCGTTCTTCGACTTCTTCGCCGAGCCGTCCCCCGACCTGGACAAGAGCGCACGGACGGCCGTGGAGGAGGGCTGGGAGGCGGGCCGGCTCGACGAGAGGCTCGCTCAGCGCCACGGCCGACTGCTGCAGAGCTACGAATCCATGTTCTGGAGCACACTCGCCCGCCTGTGACTGGGGCGGGCGGGGGCCGACTCAGCCGGACACGGCACCACTGCTGTGCGCGATGCACGCCACGTCGATACGGTCGGCCAGCTTCGCCAGCTCGATCGTCAGCGCGGCCACCGTGTCCTCGTCCAGGTCGTCCGCGCCCGCCTCCACCAGGTGCAGCCACCGTCCGCCCAGCGTTCGCAGCAGCTTGCTGACATCGGCGGCGGCCACCTGGAGGGTCCCGCGGTCGTCGACGATCAGAGGCAGAGTCACTTCGCGGTTCACAACGGGGATGGTAACCGCGGAAGGCTCACGCCCCGTGCCACACGGTGGTGATGTTGCAGAACTCCCTGATTCCGTGTCCGGACAGCTCACGTCCGTAGCCCGACCGCTTGACCCCGCCGAACGGGAAAGCCGGGTGTGAGGCGGTCATTCCGTTGACGAAGACGCCTCCCGCGTCGAGGTCCCGTACGAAGCGGTCGACCTCGGCCGCGTCCTGTGTCCATACGTTCGAGCTGAGCCCGAAGGGCGTGTCGTTGGCGATTGCGATCGCTTCGTCGAGGTCGGCGACCCGGTACAGGGTGGCGACAGGACCGAAGGTCTCCTCGCGGTGGACGCGCATCTCGGGGGTGATGTCGGCGAGGACGGTCGGCGGGTAGAACCAGCCGGGTCCGTCCGGGCGCTCCGCGCCGCACAGCACCGTGGCACCGCTCTCCACGGCCTCGTCGACCAGACCCTCCAGGTCCTCGCGGCCCTGCTCGCTGGAGAGCGGCCCGACGTCGGTGTCCTCGTCCAGCGGGTCGCCGACCTTCAGCGCCCTCATGCCCTCGACGAACCGCTCGGCGAAGGCGTCGTACACGTCGGCGTGCACGATGAACCGCTTGGCGGCGATACAGGACTGACCGGCGTTCTGCGCACGCGCCGTCACCGCGGTGCTCGCCGCGCGGTCGACGTCCGCGGACGGCATCACGACGTACGGGTCGCTGCCGCCCAGCTCCAGCACCGTCTTCTTGATCTCGTCACCGCCGACGGAGGCCACGGACCGGCCCGCGGGCTCGCTGCCGGTGAGGGTGGCGGCCCGGACCCGCGGGTCGCGCAGGACGCCCTCGACGGCGCCGGACCCGATGAGCAGGGTCTGGAAGCAGCCCTCGGGGAAGCCGGCCCGGCGGAACAGGTCCTCCAGGTAGAGGGCGGTCTGCGGGACGTTCGAGGCGTGCTTGAGCAGACCCACGTTGCCGGCCATCAGCGCGGGCGCGGCGAAGCGGATCACCTGCCACAGCGGGAAGTTCCACGGCATCACCGCGAGGACCGGGCCGAGCGGGCGGTAGCGGACCAGGACACGGGAGGCGCCGGAGTCCTTCACGTCCGCGTCGGAGGGCTCCACGTCGGTGAGCAGGACCTCCGCGTGCTCGGCGTACCAGCGCATCGCCTTCGCGCACTTGGCGACCTCGGCGCGGGCCTGCTTGACCGGCTTGCCCATCTCGGTCGTCATGACACGGGCGACGTCCTCCGCGTCCTCCTCCAGGAGATCGGCGGCCCCGCGCAGCAGCCGGGCGCGTTCCGCGAACGACGTCGTCCGGTACGTGCGGAACGTGCGGTCGGCCGTCGCGAGCCGACGCTCGATCTCCTCCTCGCCCAGGGCCTCGTACGTCTTGAGCGTCTCGCCGCTCGCCGGGTTCACCGTCGCGATGGGCATGCCTGACCTCCTGCGTGGGCTGTCCCTCGACCTTCCCGCGCGGCGGCGCACGCCGCAACGCGGGCTCAGCCCGAGTGCTCAGCCAGCCGGTCGAGAAACTCCGTCTGCGCCTTCACGAGCACCGCGCGGGCCCGCTCCAGGGCGCACCACTCCACCCGGTCCAGTTCGGGGAACTCCTGGATCCGCCCCGACCTGGGCGGCCACTCCATCCGGAAGGTCCCCGGCACCACCGTCGACGGGTCGAGGTCGGCCTCGATCGCCCACGCCGTGACGATCTTGCCGTTGGTCTGCCGCACCTCGCCCAGGGGTACAGCCTCCCCGTCGGGCGGCTCCAGCCCCAGCTCCTCACGGAACTCGCGGCGCGCCGCCTCCCAGGCGGGCTCGTCGGGCTCGTACTCGCCCTTCGGCACCGTCCACGCGCCCGCGTCCTTCCGCTCGAAGTACGGGCCGCCCATGTGCCCCAGCAGCACCTCGACGCCGTGCTCGGTGCGGCGGTACAGCAGCAGACCGGCACTGCGCTTGGGTGTCGTCACCGGGTGACCTCCGGGTGTGCGGCGAGCAGGGTCTCGACCGTATCGGCTTCGGCGGGGGTCTTGTCCTCCCGATAGCGGATCACGCGCGCGAAACGGAGGGTGACACCGGCCGGATAGCGGGTCGAGCGCTGGAGGCCGTCGTAGGCGATCTCGACGACGAGTTCCGGGCGGACGGTCACACCCCAGCGTTTCTCCTCGACGGCCAACTCCCGCAGCCGCTCGGTCTGCCAGGTCAGCATCGCGTCGGTCATGCCCTTGAAGGTCTTGCCGAGCATCGCGAAGCCGCCGTCGGCGGTGCGCGCGCCGAGGTGGAGGTTGGAGAGCTTGCCGGTGCGCCGCCCGTGGCCCCACTCGGCTGCCAGCACCACCAGGTCGAGGGTGTGCACGGGCTTCACCTTCAGCCAGGAGGCGCCGCGGCGGCCCGCGCTGTAGGCGGCGTCGAGGGCCTTCAGGACGACCCCTTCGTGACCCCGGGCCAGTGTGTCCGCGAGGAAGCGCTCCGCCTCGGCGAGGTCGTCGGGGCCGTGCACGAGGGTGCGCCGGACCCGCATCGGCTCCGGGACGAGCCGGGCCAGCTCGGTGTGGCGTTCGGTGAACGGCAGGTCGAGGAGGTCCCGGCCGTCCATGGAGAGCGCGTCGAAGAAGACCGGCGACACCGGCACCTGCTCGGCCGCCGTCGCCACGTCCAGCCGTGAGCCGACCCGCCCGGCGGTCTCCTGGAAGGAACGCGGCCGTCCCGCCTCGTCGAACGCGATCACCTCCCCGTCGAGGATGAACCGCTCGCCCCGCAACTCCAGCGCCGCCGCCGTCAGTTCGGGGAGGCGGTCGGTGATGTCGTCGAGGGTCCGCGTGTAGAGGCGTACGTCGGGGCCGTCACGGTGGACCTGGACGCGGATGCCGTCCAGCTTCTCCTCGACGGCGCAGGCGCCCAGCTTCTCCACGGCCTCCGTGACCGAGGAGGCGCTGTGCGCCAGCATCGGCAGGACGGGCCGCCCCACCGTGAGCCGGAACCGCTCCAGGGCCGGCGGGCCGTCCGCGAGCAGCGCCTGCGCCACCGTCTGGAGCGAGCCGGCGAGCATCACCGCCCGGCGGACGTCGGCGGGGGGCGCGCCCGTCGCCGAGGCGAGGCCCTCGACGGCCACCGCGTCCAGCGCGCCCTGCCGGACCTCGCCCGTGAGCAGCCCGAACAGAAAGCGCTGCTCGACGTCGGTGGCCGCGGCGAGCAACTCGCCCACGAGGCGCCGGCGTTCCGCCTGCGAGCCGGTGCCCGTGACACCGCCGATCTCCGTGAGACGGGCGTCGACGTCGCGTACGGCCAGGGTGGGCTCGGCGGCGGGGGCGATGTCCTGGTCGAGGACCTTCCAGCCGATGCCGAGACGGCCCTGGGGGAGACGTCCCGCGAGGTACGGGATGACGATCGGCACGTCCTCGGCGTCCGCCTCCCGGAACAGCTCGGCGAGCAGAGCGGTCTTGCGGGAGCGGGCCGAGGTGGCGGCTACCTGGTGGGACAGGTGGGCTAGCTGGGCGAACAGCATGCAGCCATGGTCCTACGGAGTTTGGCCGGGCGCCTATGGGGTGGGGGCGCGGGGGTGTGT
>NZ_LIRK01000435.1 GCF_001419765.1 Streptomyces torulosus | reverse complement strand
TTCGGGGCGGGCCGAGTACGCGCCGCATCCGGATCAGCACCGCCCGGCCGCCCGCCCCGAACGCGCCCCGCGGGGCACGCGCCGCCGCCATCTCGTACATCGCGGTCGCCAGGGCCTCGCGGGAATGCCCGTGCAGGGCACGGTCGTCGGCGACCATCTCCAGCAGCAGAGCCGTCTGCTCCCGGACATGGCGGGCCACGGGCAGCCGACGGAAGACGGAGTGGAACGCCTCCGCGGCGGCCAGCACCAGATGGTGACGGCCCGTGACATGGGCCTGCTCGTGCTCCAGCACGGCGCCGAGCTGCTCGGCCGTCAGCTCACGGACGGCCCCGTCACTGACCACGATCCGGGGCGAGCGGCCCGGCAGACAGTAGGCGGCGGGCACGTCGTACGGCAGGACGACGGCACCCAGCCGGGCCGACCGGCGCCCCACCAGATCCACCGCCCGCCGGTGCCGCGCCCGTGCCCGGCGGGCCCGTACGGCGTGGAAGGCGAAGCTCCCCGCGAGGGCGAGGCCCAGCGCGGCGGGCAGGGCCACGGCGACCCGGGCGGCGGTCCGCGGATCGGCGCCGCTCCCGAGGACGGCGAGCCCGCAGGAGTGCAGCAGCCCCAGCAGGCCCGCGTGCGGATGCCCGGCGGGCATGGCCAGGTGGTACGCGGTCAGCGCGACGCCCAGCGAGAACGACAGGGCCAGCGCGTGCCAGACCGCGAGGGCGGCGGCGGGCGCCCGGTGCGGCCAGTCGGCCCGCACGAGCAGCGGCGGGGCCACGAAGCCCACCAGGGCCGTGTAGGCGACCAGGACGGGCGTCGCGTTCACGGCTTCGCCTGTCGTCCCACGGTCCGCAGGGCCTTGCGCAGGGCGGCCACCTCTTCCTCGGTCATGTTCTCCACGAAGTGGACCAGCGCGGCCGGGCGGTCCTTGCTCGCACCCAGACCGTCCTCCATCAGCGCGGCGGCGTAGGCCTCGCGGCTGCGGACGGGTGAGTAGAGCCACGCTCGGCCCTGCTTGCCGCGCAGCAACCAGCCCTTGTTGTAGAGGATGTTGGTGACCGTCATCACCGTCGTGTAGGCCACGGGCCGGGTCAGGTTGATGTCGTCGACGACCTCGCGCACCGTCGCGGGACGGTTCCACGTCCAGAGGCGGTCCATGATCTCCGCTTCCAGTTCCCCCAGCCGGCGCATGCCCTGACTCCCTCGCCCCACCCGACGTGCACAACGAATACGTAAGTCCATAGTAGGTTAGTAGAACTGGCGGTCCGTCCACGGGGTGATCGGTGCCGAGCCGTGTCTCGGCGCACCCCGGGCACACCCCAGCGAAACCCGACACACACGACACGCAAGGGACCCGTGAACCGTGCCCACGACGAGGCCGTGACCGGCCTCGGAGCGCCGCACCGCCGGCCGCGCCCGCCCCTGCGGGCCCGCGGCCTTCTCGTGTGCGCGCTGCTGCTGGGCCTGCTCGGCATGCACGGTCTCGGACCGGTCCCCGCGCTCCACGAAGCCGCCGCCGGGCATGACCGCATGACGGCGGGCGCGACGCGTGCGGGCGCGGAGGCGCCCGTTCGGGTGTCGATGCCGGGGGCGTGCGGTCACGACACCGACGGCGGTACGGGGCATCTGCACCACGCGGACCCGACCTGTGCCTCGGCGTCCGTGGGCCAGGCCCCGGCAGTGGTGCCGGTGCTGGTGCCCGATGTGGTGACGTGGGCCGAACGGGCGCACGTGTGGCCGTCGTTGACGGGCTCCGGCCCCGAAGGCGGCCGCGCGCCACCGTCCCTCGCCGAACTCCAGCTTCTGCGGATCTAGAGAAGCCCGCACGCCGCCGCACGCCCACCGGGCCACGGCGCCGTGCCCCGGAACGCCCCTCTTCCGACTTCTCGATCCGAACAACGCAGGAGTACCACCATGACCGCATCCCGCGGATTCCTCCGTCGTGCCGCCCTCACCGTCACCGCCGGCGCCGCCGCCCTCGTCCTGACCGCGTGCGGCGGCGACAGCGACGGCAACAGCCACGACATGGGCTCGATGGCCTCCGAGTCCGGCTCCCCCAAGGCCGGTTCGTCCGGCAAGGCCGGGGCGGGCGGCCACAACAAGGCGGACGTCGGCTTCGCCGAGGAGATGATCCAGCACCACCGCCAGGCCGTGGACATGGCCGAACTCGCCGACAGCCGCGCCGCCTCACCGGAGGTCAAGGAGCTCGCCACCAAGATCAAGGGCGCCCAGGACCCGGAGATCGAGACGATGTCCGGCTGGCTCACCGCCTGGGGCGAGAAGGTCCCCGAGGACATGGCCGGCATGGACCACGACATGGCGTCCGGCATGCCCGGCATGATGAGCGCCGAAGACATGGCAGACCTGGAGAAGGCGTCCGGCGCCGCCTTCGACGAGAAGTTCCTGAAGCTGATGGTCGAGCACCACGAAGGCGCCGTGGAGATGGCCGAGACCGAGAAGGCCGAGGGGAAGTACGGCCCCGCGATCGACCTCGCCGACGATGTCATCACGGCCCAGACCGCAGAGATCGAGCAGATGAACAAGATGCTCGACCGGAGCTGACGTTCGCGGGGCGGCGGTCGGCGGGTGGCGGGTACCGGGCGGCGGCCGGTGGGTGGCGTGCCAGGACCGTCGCCGCCGCCGTCTCCGTTATCGCCACTGTCACGCCGTCACCCCCGTCACCCCGTCACCGCTGTTCCCGGCGGCGGTGACGGGAGTGCCGCGAGGCTGCGGGCCGGATGGTGGGGGCCCAGGAAGACGACGATGCCCTGGCCGTCGGGGGAGGGGTGCGTCGCCTGGGTCCAGTCCCGGTGGCGGTAGAAGGACACGGCGCGGGGCGACCGGGTGGACGTCAGCAGCCAGGAGCGGCCCCCGGGTGCCTCCGCGGTGACGGCCGCCAGCAGTTCACCGGCGACGCCGCGGCCCCGGGCGCCCGGCCGTACGGCCAGTTCGTCGATCTCAAGGGCCCCGCACAGCCAGTCGGCGGTGCGCTCGGGGCCCAGACCGACGGCCACCTGCGGGTAGCAGCGGCCCGTGGGGAAGGGCGTCCCGGTGGTCCACGCGGTGGCGAACCCGGCTACCTCCGCGCCGGCGAACGCGAGCGCCGCGGTGAACCCGCCCCTCGCGGCATCCCCCGACAACCGTCGCACGAACGCGTCCCCCGTGCTCTCGTCCTCGTTCCAGGGCGGGGCGCGGAAGACGTCGACGTAGACGGAGCGCAGTGCGTCGGCGTGGGCGAGGACATCGGCGCCCTTGAGGACCTGGACGCTCATCGGCCCGTCACCGCCTCCGCCGGAGCTGGACCTGGCGTTCGTCGCGGACGACACACAGGGCATGGGCGTCGGTCGACTCTTGGGCAACCACATGCGCGGGCAGGCGCGGGCAGCGGCTGGCCGGTGTGCGGGTGGTGTCCCATCCGGCCGCCGAGGGGTTCTGTCGGCGGATGGGCGCGGAGCGCGTGGGCACGGTCGGGCCCGTGCCGCCGAAGGTCACCTGGGAGCGGCCGGAACTGTGGTTCGCGGTCGCTCGACCTCCGGCCCCCTGAACACGGCGGGCCGCCGGGCCGTACCCCGTGCCACACGCCCCGGCGCCGCCGGCCCCTCGGGGGGCGGCCCGGGGAGGAGAAGGACAGGAGCGACCCGATGGCGGACAAGATCTTCACCGTGGACGGAATGACCTGCGGCCACTGCGCCACGAGCATCACCGAGGAGGTCGTACGCGTGGTCGGCGTCACGGCCGTCGACGTCGACGTCAGGTCGGGCCTGGTGATCGTCTCGGGAGACAGGGTCGAGGACGCCGCCGTACGCGCGGCCATCGTCGAGGCGGGCTACGAGGTCGCGGAGGTCGTACGCCGAACGGCGGCGTGAGCGACTGAACGGGCGGCCTGACGCGCCTGAACGGAGGCCCGGTCGCCCTGGCCGGGGGCGGCCCGTGGCCCTTCTCCCCAGGGTCGACTCCTACCAGCGATCCGGCCGCCCGGACCACCGCCCCGTCGCCCCCGTCGCGCGACTCCCCGGCTGGCGGCGGTCCCGGTCGTACGGCGCTCAGATGTCCCGGAAGAGACCAGTGAACGCGCTGACCTGCGACGATGCGTGGCTGATGGCAGCTGACCAGGGCGAATGACCTTTCAGCTGTTTCATGTTCGTGCCAGTTGATGGGGCCGGAAGTCCCAGAAAAGTCCCAGAGGACTCCCACCGCTGACGGGCGCCCTTTCGGCTCTGTACGCCAACGTGAGCTCGTCGAACGCTCTTGTTGTCGACGGGGGTGCGGGAGCCTTGATGTCGGGTGACTGGCGCTCGGCGGATGCCTTGCGGGATCGTAGGTTCTGATGATCGACGCTGACTCTGCGGGCGTCGGCGGCAGTGAGCCGGTGATGCCCGCCAAGACTGGGCCGCCGTACAGCGAGCGGCCCGTCGCGCGTGCCCGGCAAACCCTTAGCCGCATTGGACCGAACTCCCGTACACGGCAGGCAAGTTGCGGCGGGCGCCTACACTCGCCCCATGAGGCAGCAACCACCCCCGCCACCCCTCACCGAGGCCGAGACAGCCGAGGCCGAGCAGGAACTGGGTGTGTCTCTTCCCCCGGAATACCGGGACTACCTGCGCGAGGTGAGCGCCGGTGGAGCACTGGCCCGGCTGGAGCGGACCGATCGCGGTTGGTGGTGGGCCGGGAACGATGAGGCGAGGCGGGCTCTGCCGGCCGTGCCCTTTCCCCACCCCGACTCCTATGACGAGGCCGACGACGAGTTGGCCGCGCGGGAGCCGCAGGCCGAGGCGTTCGAGGACGAGGCGGCGTACGCCGACGCATGGCGTGCCTGGGACGACGAGGCCGGCGAGTTCGAGGACTTGAAGACCGCCGGTGCCGTGGTCGTGCAGGAGCATGGGTGCGGCTTCTCCACGCTACTGGCAGTGACCGGCCCGCTGGCGGGCACGGTGTGGTGGGACGGGCGCGCGACCTGCGACCGGATCGTGCCGTTGTCCCTGGACCATCTCGGCGCGGCCCGACCGGTCCGGTTCGCGGAGTGGCTGCGGCACGGTTCGTGGGCCCTGCTGCCACCGGACTGGCCGCGCCACCCATCGACCCCCGTCGTCCCTCGCCAGCGGCTCAATTGCGGGTGAGCGACGGAAGGCGCCCCTGGACCGCCGGACACATTGCCGTGGCGGCTGCCCTCATGGTTCTTCCGCACGTGGGCCGCTTCGGTAAGTCTGTCGGGCGGGTCACGATCGGACACGTCGGACAAAAGTAGAAGGAGGAGCCCCCGTGGGCGCATACGAACGTGAGCCTCGCAGGCGAGCTGACACATCGCCGCCCGTGTCCCAGGCCGTACGACAGGTGGTCGCGCCCATGAGCGGAGACGCCCGGGCGTC
>NZ_LIRK01000434.1 GCF_001419765.1 Streptomyces torulosus | reverse complement strand
GAGCGGAGACGCCCGGGCGTCGGGCGCGCTGTCGCCGCAGACGGTCCTGCACCCGCAGCACAACCTGCGAAACACCGCAGTCGTGCCTCCGGCGGAGCAGCAACGGCATGCTGACGGCGCACCCCCTCGTCCCACCGTCGCGCGTCTTCGATCCCGGCAATCACCGCTCAGGTCCGGCCCAGGTACGCCGGCGAGGCCGTCCGTGCAGCGCCTGGTGATCCAGCGGTGGAAGGACGGCACCATGCAGGGCGACGACCCGAGGTTCACCGAAGACAGCGGGCGGGCCCACATCGTGGAGGTCGACAACCTGCGAGGCAGGGCTCTCGCAGAGGGGCACAACCAGCCGTCGGTGGATCCGATCGGGTGGGCGAACCTGCGGAACGCGGGCCTGGTGAAGGGTGGCAAGATGCCCGCGCACGCGCCCTACCGGGCCGTGCGCATGCACCTGTGGAACGGACGGCTGGGCGGCCCGGGCAACAAAAAGTGGAACCTGGCACCCGGACCGGCCAAGGTCAACAGCTCGATGTCCGCGCAGGCGGAGGATCGCGTCAAGTACCTGGTCGACGCCGGCCACCGTGTGTGGCTCAGGACCGAGGTGAATTATTCGGTCTCGCCCGCGGACGACACGATTTTCTCGTCGGTCGTCCCGAACCGCATCAGCATGGTCTGGAAAGCCAAAGGACGTGCCGGTCCGGGCGGTTCGTGGCAGAGCAAGATCCCTGTACCCGGTGAGCCGCTGCAGGGAGCGAAGAAACTCCCTTACCAGGGGTGGACGGGCTCAGCCGCGAACCTGGTGACCGACCTGAGCACGAAGGACGACCAGACCAGGGCCCAGGTGATCTCCCTCGTCCCGACCAGAGACCTGAAGGTGGCGGTCCTGGAGGCCTACCCCGACCTCTACCGGGACATATCGTCGGCCACCCAGGCGGACCTGCTCGGCTGGCTGTACGACGCGAACAGCCGGATCGCCGACGTCGACGGCTTCCTGACGTCGGTGGCACTCACCTCCGGTGAACTGGTCGAGCACGCCCTTGAGCCGCTGGCCAACGCGGGGCGGACCCAGCTGGTCGACGCCCTGTTCACGCTGCGGGTGCCGACCACGCACGAACAGCGTGATCTGGTGTTCAAGCACTCAAAGTACTTGCTCGCCCTGGTCGGAGCGCCGCTCAGGAATCTCGCGAAGAAGGACCCCGAGGTATTCAAGTATTACAGTCCGAAATCACGATCGAGCCTGCTGAACGAGATGTCCACCGACCAACTGACCAAGTTCTTCGAGACGCTCAATAAGCCCAAGCGCTTGAAAGCGCTCGACGACTGGGCCACTGAACGCATCAGCTCGAAGGGGCTCCCGGACAAGGCCGCGACCCGGCTCGCCTTCATCAAGACCCAGAAGAACGTCAACGCCGTCCTTCTCCAGGGCTACGAGAAATGGTCCAAGATCAGGCAGGACTCCGAGGAGGCCAGCGAACGGCGCCCCCTGCGCGTGAGGAAGAGAAGTGACAGCGGCGAACCAGTAAGAAGGCGAGTGCGAGCACGGAGGTGACGGGGCGTGAGCCACCGGGAGCGGGTCGCCGCGCGGATCGAGGAGCTGCGCGGCGTACCCGGCGTCGCGGTCCGGCAGAGCGAGATCAGGCCGCCGGTGGCCGCCGCCGAACTGGCCGAGGCGCGCGCCCTCGCCAGCGACCGCCTGCCCGAGGGTGTCGAGGATTTCTACACCCGGCTCAACGGGTTCACCCTCGCCTGGGACTACACGCCGCCGGACCAGGGCGGCCGGCCGACGGACTCCGGCTCGATCGACATCCTTCCGCTGGCCGAGGTCTTCTCCGACTGGCGCGAGACCATCTGGTTCGACGACTTCCCCGGCGGAGACCGCTTCGAGCCGGTCAAGCCGTTCGACTTCTTCAGCCCGGAGGCGTGCGCCGCCTTCTGCCAGCAGCCCGACGCTCCGCCCGGTGACGAGATCCACTACCACTACCTCGGGGAGGGGCTGCGCCCGCTCGTCCCGTCCTTTCCCGGCTATCTCGAACTCGCCCTGCTCACCTGCGGATACGCCGGATGGCACAACGCGCTGACCCTCGACGACCCGGCCTTACCGGAAGCGGCGGGCATCCGCGCCCGGATGCGACGGGTCGTCCCGAGGTTCAGCGACGACAAGCTCACACACTTCTCACGAGGGGGACACTGTTGACCGCTTCACCGAGAGACAGAGACCGGTCGACTTCCGTACGGCGTTGGGGGGCCGGTCTGTTGGCGACGGTCTCCGCCGCCGCCCTGCTGTCGGTGCTGTCGCCGCATCCCGCTCGGGCGGCAGAGGACACCACCCGCTCGGCTTCCACTTCCTCGGTCTCGTCGGCGGATGACTCGCTGGCACGCCGCTACGCGCCGCGGATCTGGCTTCATCAGGACGAGTCCTACTTCCCGGCCGCTGTCGAGCCGTTCCTGGCCAACACCCACCTCGAGACCCGTGCGGACAACGGCAACCCCAACCAGCAGTTCCTCGTGACCAACCAGGCGCTGGGCTGCGACTCCTGCACGAATCCGCCGTTCCTGGCCGGACAGCGCCCCAGCCAGAGCGCGGTGCCGGCCTACGCGGAGGTCGTACACCGCACCGACAACGGCGGCCCGACCAACATCACCGACATCAACTACTGGACGTTCTTCCCGTACAACAACGGCAAGCGGGTCTGCGTCGGATGGTTCTCCCGCTGGGGCTGTGTCGGGGGCTACTCCACGTTCGGCAACCACGTCGGCGACTGGGAGCACGTCACCGTCCGCCTCGTGGACGACGTGCCGTACCGGGTCTCCATGGGCCAGCACGACGGTGGACAGACCTTCCGGTACGGCGGCCCAGAGGTCGACCTGATCGGCGATCAGCCGGTGGTCTACTCGGCGCAGGGATCCCACGGCATGTACCCCGACGCGCGACGCCACACCTACCGGAATCTGCCCAACGGCGACACCCTCAACGACGACACCGGCGCAGGCATGCTCTGGGACACCCGGCAGGCGCTCAAGGTGTTCGCCTGGCAGCCCGTGGGCAGCTACACCGGCGAATGGGCCTGGCTGAACTACACCGGCCGCTGGGGCAACCCGAAGTCCGGCTGCTTCTTCTCCGAGGCCCTCAGCGGGGAATGCGTACTGAACAACGGCCCGGAGGGCCCGCCCAGGAAGTCCCTGTTCGACCCGCACATGCAGCCCCTGGACGGCGAGCCCGGTCTCCAGTGACGCCGGCCGTCCGCTCGCGTCCTGCAGAGGTGGTTCGAGAGGCCGGGGCGAAGAGAGATCGGATCCTCGTCACGCCCATACCCGGATCGCCCGCCCGCACATGGGAACAGCTACACGCCCGAACACCCCCCGCGGAAACCCGTCGCTGACAGTCATTGAAATTCGGGCCCCCGGAGAGAAACTGACCGCCCAACTGGTGCGCACGCCGGCGATGGAGGTGATGGCCCTCAATCAGCAGGTCGCCGAACTCGACAAGGTTATCGAGGCCCGGTTTCGTGACCACCAGGACTTCGACGTGATCACCAGCCTTTGCAGGAGCAAGTAGCTAGGCCGGGGACGCCAGCTCCGCCCTGCTGCTCACCCCCAGTTTGCGGCCGGCTTGCTCGATAAGTCCGGTCACGTCGTGCGGGGTCAGGAGCAGGGCCTGGGCGATCTGACGGTCACTGTGACCTGCGCGGAGCAGCTCGACCAGCCGGTGTTCGGTCGGGGAGAGGCTCGGGGCCGCCGGTGGTGCCGGTTTCGGGCGCACTCCTGCCGTGGCGAGCGCTCCGCGTACCTGGCCGGCCAGCAGCACGCTGCCGCAGGTGTCCGCGAGGTGGAGCGCCTGGGTGAGGGCCTGGCGGGCCTCGTCGACCTCGCGGCCGCGCATGAGGGCGGTTCCCAGCGCGTAGTGGGCGCGGGCCAGTTCCAGTCGGGCGGGGGACCGTTTCAGCACGGCCACGGCCTCACGCAGGAGGGCCAGTCCTCTGTGTCCGCCTTGGATGACGCCCAGACAGCGTGAGGCCACCCCGATCGCTCGCTCGGTGCCCCACTGGTGGGCCAGCTCCAGTTCCTCGGTCGCCAGTTGGAGCGCGTCCGTCCGCTGTCCGAGCGTGAGGTGCAGCAAGGCCGCCCGCGACCGCCAGGGCACATAGGCCAGGCTCATGACCTGTACCCGGTTCGTCTCCGCGCCGTACTCATGCAGAACGGCGAGGGCGGCGGTCGGGTTGCCCCGCGCCGCGTGCAGGCGGCTGCGTGCGAGGAGCGCCGGGCCCTGCCAGGTCCAGCCCACCCGGTCGAAGTCGGCGTCCGCGGTGAGGACTTCCGTCGCCGAGGTCAGGTCGCACCGCTCGATCAGAGACTCGCCCACCTGGGTCGTCATCGACAGCCTGACCCGAGGCTCCAAGCCCTGGTCGGCCGTGGTGGCGGGGTGTCCGAAGTCCGCGGTGAGCGGGAGCTGCCGGCCACGGCGGGCCTGGACGAGCAGCTGCCAGGTCATCGCGGACGAGACCATCAGGAACGAGCCCCATCGGCCGCCCGTGTCGCCGACGCGGTCGAAGAGCGCGACCGCGTCGTCGAGCCGGTCGGTGGCCACGAAGGCCAGCCCGGCGAGGCCCACGAACATGTAGGACGGGTCCGCTGCGACCAGGCCGCCTCGCAGGGCCCGGTCGAGGAGGTCGTTGGCGACCTGGGCACTGGCCTCCCCGGTGGTGGCCGAGGCGGACAGCGCGGCCAGGACCATGCACTCGCCAGGGGTGTCACCGGCCAGTTTGTGGTCCCACAGCCTTCGCGCGTGCCGGCGTGCGGCGGGGAGCGTCGACAGCTGGTCGTAGCCGATCAACAGCATCTGCGCCTGAAGGAACCACGACACCTCACGGGCGAGGCCGATGCCGTCGTCGGTCTGCCCCAGATCGTCCACCGCACGGGCGAGGATGTCGACGGCGCGCTCGTGCTCATGGCTGAGGAACAGCGCGCTGGCCAGCAGCGAGGCCGCCTCTGCCAGCGCATACGGGTCGGTTAACGCCGTCGATGCCTGCGTCAGGTGGTGCTTGGCCGCGCCGACGTCGATCTGTATCTCGTCCTTGCCCAACTCCAGCAGCAAGGGACCACGCTCGTCGACGGACACCGGCTCGCGCAGAGCCCGGCGCAGATAGGCGGAGGTGACCTCCGGAGCCCCTCGGCCACGAGTCGCCCGTGCCGCCTCCCGCAGGGTGTCCACCCACCAGCTCTCACCGCCCGGTTCGGCCAGCAGCAGATGGGCCGCCACCAGATCGTCGGCCGCGCCGTCGCTCCGCAGCAGTTCGGCTGCCCGCGCGTGACCGGCGGCCAGTTCCACCGGCCCCAGGACCGCTTCGGCGACAGCGGTGCGGACCAGCGCATGCGCGAACCGCACCGGCTCACCCGGCGCCAGCACACCGATCTGCCGCAGCCTGCCGCCGAGTTCCCGTGCCGTCGACTCGCCCAGCTCCGCCAGCTCGGCCGCGACCGTCCAGGTGGCCTCGTCCCCCAGCACCACCAGGGCCCGCGCGAGGCGGAGGACCGGCTCCGGCTCGTCGGCCAGCCGCTTGACCACGGTTCCGGCCAGGATCCGGCCCCGGAACTCCTCCACCAGATGGGCCTGGTCGTCGGTGGCCCTGACCTGGTTGTCGGCCAGGGTCCGCAGCAACTCGTGCAGCAGCAGCGGGTTGCTTTCGGTGGCCGAGGCACACGCGGCGACGAACAGCGGTTCACCGGTCCCCAGGCTCGCCCGCACCAGGTGGGTCACACTGTCGACGTCCAACCCGGGCAGGCCGACCGTACGGCAGTACGGCAGTGCGGCGATCCGCTCCAGCATCGGCTCGACCTCGGCCCCGTTGTCCGGCCGCCCCGCCAGCACGAGCAGCAGCGGCAGACCCCGCAGCCGTCGCGCCAGGTACTCGAGCCACCGCACCGACGGGACATCCGCCCAGTGCACGTCATCGATCACCAGGGCGACCGGCCCCTCGTCGGCGACATGCACCATCAGCCAGTACAGACTGTGCAGAAGGCCCACAGACGCCTCGGGCGACAACTCACCGGTCCCCTCCACACGCAGCGCGTGCGACGCCAACTCCGCCGGACCCGACAACAACCGCGCCCGCCTCTCGTCACCGGCTCGGGCCAGCAAAGGCTCGACCAGCTGCCGGAGCACCCCGAAGGCGAAGCCCTGCTCCAGCTCCGCCCCGCTCGCGGACACCACCAGGATCTCCTCCGGCTGCCGGCCGCCCGCCCACGTATCCAGCAGCGCGGTCTTCCCCATTCCCGCGCCCGCCCGTACCAGCACCACGCCGCCCCGGCCCACCCGTGCCTCACCGGCCGCACGTTCCAGGACCATCAACTGGTCCCGACGACCGAGCAGGCCGGACGGCGCCGTGCCGTCGTCGGCAGGAGGAATCGTCTGCCTGCCGGGGCGGCCCGCCGCGAGCAACACGGCGGCGTCGGCGTCACCCAGCCCCAGCGCCGACACCAGCGACTGCGCCGTGCGGCGCTGCGGCCGCGCCCGCCAGCCGCGCTCCAGATCCCGGATGGACCGGGCCGCCATCCCGGCGGCCTCGGCCAGCTCCTCCTGTGTCAACCCCGCGGCCCGGCGAAAGACCAACAGCATCTCACCGAACGTCGCCAACTCCCCTGCCCCCCGTACCGTCCCGCCTCACGGGACGATCCCCTTCGAGTCCTGCCCGAAGCACCGGGGCGAGACTCCGACGCCTCGCCGTTCAGCGGATGGTACTCACCGGCGACCACTGCTTGCGTGTCGCTCTCCCTTTCGAACAGGCGGGTCGGTGAGGTGCTGGTGGGGTGGACGTGGGCGACGCTGATGCCGTCCGCGAAGTGAGGGGGGAGGGTGGGGGAGCGAGTTTCGGTAGTGGTCGTCCATCGCGTGACCGAAGACTCCCATCGTGCAGCAGTCGATAGACCGTTGCGAGATACAGCCGGCCTTCCCCGGCGGCGATATGGGTAAAGACACCGCCGAGCTTTTCCCGGGCGCACCCGC
>NZ_LIRK01000433.1 GCF_001419765.1 Streptomyces torulosus | reverse complement strand
CCCGCACCCGCACCCGCACCCGCCGAACGAACAGCGCGCCGAGCTATGAAGCGCCCGGCCCCCTCACAGCGGTACCGACACCCGCACCCCCACCCTCGTCCTCGTGGCGACCAGTTGGCCGTCCTGCGGATACGCGTGCCACGTACGCCAGTGCACCTGGCCCTCGTAGCGCTGCGCGAGCATCGCCGTGAAGGCGTGAGGGCTGCCGGGGAAGACGCCGGCGAGTCCGTGGGGGTGGTCGGAGACGAGCGCGAGGAGTTCCTGGGCGCGGCCGGCGAAGGAGCCGGGCGACAACACCTCGACGCGGGCGGCGAATTCGTACTCCCAGTCGCCCACCCTCTTGGCCACCCCGAGCGGGAGGGGCGTGCTGGAACCCGGGATGCAGGCGACCGTCTCCGAACAGTGACTGCCCCTCTCCTCCTCCAGGAGCACCTGGTGGGACGCGCCGAGAAGCCTCAACTGAAGCTTCGCGCCCGCGNNGGCCGCGCGGGTGTCGGTGTAGGTCGTGTTCAGGGTCGTGAGCATGGGTCGGCTCCGCTAGCACGCAAAGAAGATGAAGAAAGGTGGTCCGACGCACCCCGCTTCGGCACCGGAGGTGGGGCCCGGTCAGCCAGTTCGGGGTGGGGACGACGTCCCAGCGGTCCGGTCAGCCAGGACAGGCCTGCCGGGAGGGACGTCCGGGGGCTGCGTTGGCGATTTATAGGGAATCATGAACTGTGGGGCCACCACAGCGTTTTTACCCAACTTGACGTGCTTTCCATCCCCCCGAGGGCTGTACAGCTCAACTGTTCAACCAGGCGTGCGCCCCTGCCATGGAAGTGCTACTCGCGCGCCCGTTCCGGCGGGCGCGCGAACGACGGGGAGCGCCCGCCGGGCAACCGGACCCTCCCGGCGTACCCAGGCGTATACCTGGGGCACGCGGTCCGCGGAGGAGGTACGACGGGATCGCCCCCTTGCGGACGATCAGCCGCCCGGCGGACACACGAGCGCCCGCCGGGAGTTCGATCCCGGCGGGCGCTCGTGTCGTGGAGCTCGGCTGCCCCGTGTCAGCTGCCCCCACCGCATCCGCCCCCGCCTCCGCAGGAGGACCCGCACGACGAACTGCTGCCGCACGACGACGAGCTGCTGCTGCACGACGACGAACTGCTGCCGCACGACGAACCGCCGAGCACCCACCAGCTCTGGTCGCTGCCGTGGTACGTGTCGCTGTGGCTGCTGCCACGGCGGGCGCTCCCGCCGCCGTAACCGCCCGTACGGTAGCTGCCCGATCGCAGCGCGCGGGCGGTGCTTCTCTTGACGGACACGACGACCGTCGTGAGCACCACGAAGACGACCCCCAGGATGATGGCCACGAGCACGATCGCGTTCATGGCGCCACCCCCCTTCTCTTTCTCTCAGTCCCCCGAAGCAACCCCCCGTGGGTGCCCCGCTTTGTTCCAGTGCGGTGCCGC
>NZ_LIRK01000432.1 GCF_001419765.1 Streptomyces torulosus | reverse complement strand
GAGGACCCGATGACCACCACGGAACCCCGGCCGACCGGCACGGAAGCCCGGCCGACGAGTACGGCACCCGCGCCGACCGCCACGGAACCCCAGTCGACGACTACGGACCCCCGGCCGACCGCCGTGAACGCCAACCCGGCGGTGCGCGACCTGCCCGCCGTCCTCTACCCCCTCCAGCCCGACCACCCCGAACTCGTGGCCCCGTTCGCCGCGTCCGTGGCCCGTACCGGGGCGCGGCGCCTGTGGCTCTGCCAGTCCTTCCGTGCCGAACCCCACCAGGTGCTGGCCCATCTGGCCGGGATGGGGCACACCGTGCCCGTGGGCACCGCGGTGACGCTGCTGCCGCTGCGGCACCCGTACGAGGCGGCGCTCCAGGCCCGTTCGCTGGCGCTGCTCACCGGGCAGCCGGTGGTGGCCGGGTACGGCATCGGCACGCCCGACTTCGCCAAGGGCCTCGCGCCGGAGCCGTACCGCAGCCCCCGTACGGCGGTCGGCGACTACGTCCGCTCCGTACGAGCCCTGCTGGACGGCGAGAGCGTGGCGTACGACGGCCCGTACCACCGGCTGCACGCCGAGCTGCCGCCGGTCGGGCCGCACGCGCCGGTGGAGGTGGGGGCCGGGGTGCTCCGGCCCGGCATGGCGCGGACGGCGGGCGCGACGGCGGACGTGGCGATCACCTGGATGACCCCGCCGGCGTATGTACGGGACGTGCTCGTCCCCCAACTGGCCGCGGGCGCGGCCGAGTCGGGGCGTGCCGGGCGGCCCCGGATCGCGACGGCCGTGCATGTCGCCGTCGCCCGGCCGGGCCGCGACCCGCGCCATCTGGCCCGGGTCGCCGCGGGCGCGCACCTGGGCGCCCCGCACTACGCGGACATGCTCCGCCGCGCCGGCGTGGACACCGGCGGCCCGGACCCCGCCGCCGAACTGCTTCGCGCCGAGGTCGTCGTCACCGGCACACCGGAGGAGATCGCCGGCACCTTGGCCCGCTACCGGGCCGCTGGTGTCGACGAGATCCTCCTCAACCCCACCGCCGTCCTCCTCACGGAGGGCGTGCACGCGGCGGTGGACGACATGGAGGAGATCATCGCGGCGACGGCGGGGTGACGGTCCCCGCACGGGACTGCGGAACCGCCGTGAACGCGACCTCGGCGGCGCCGCTCCGGTTGACGTAGTCGACGCGCAGGGTGTGCCGTCCGGGCGGGATGGTGACGTCGACGCTCTTCGAGACCGGCGTCGGGCCGTACGTCCAGACGGGCGTCGGGCCGTACGTCGAGACCGGCGTCGGGCCGTACGGCGAGACCGGCGTCGGGCCGTACGTCCAGACGGGCGTCGGGCCGTACGTCGAGACCGGCGTCGGGCCGTACGGCGAGACCGGCGTCGGGCCGTACGGCGAGACCGGCGTCGGCACTGCCGTCGCGCCCGGCGACAGGACGGCCGTCGCGCCCGGCGTCGGGACGTCGCCGCGGACATCACCTCGGAGGTCGATCCGCAGCCGGCCGTCGACGTACACGCGGACGCCGCCGTCCCGCCCCGACGCCGTGAGGGTGAACGGACCGCCGGAGCCGAAGTCCCGTGTCACGCTCCACCGCACGCCGAAGCGGTCGTCCGGCAACCCCGGCGCGGGCGCGTCCGTGCCCCAGTCCTGGGCGATCGCGCTGTCGCAGTCCGTCGTCAGCGGCGTACCCGAGAACGACGTGTTCGCGAACATCTGCCGTTTGAACACGGACGGCGCACAGGTCACGGCCGCCTGGGCGGTCAACGCGTACACCCCGCCCATCGCCGCGGCGATGACCGTCGCCACGGCGGTGGCCCCCACCCGCCGCCGTCGACGCCCACGGCGCCATCGACGCCCCGTCCTCCCGGACGCGGAACGAGAACCCTCGGACATCACTCGCAGCCCTTTCGGCCCACAGACACGGAACGAATGACCTTCGGTGTGGGGGTGGTGGGGCGCTACAGCGCAGGTGGGGCTGCTGGGACACCTGAGCGCGTAGCGGCGAGGATAAGGGATGCCTTTCGGGGTGGGAACGGGCGGCCGCATGCCGAGACCAGCCGAGGTCGGCCCAGGTCGGCCCAGGTCGGCCTGGAGCGGGGTCAGGTCGTGCGGGCCGGGGGCGGCTGCTCGCGTCCCCAGGCGGCCAGGGGCTGGAGCGCGTCGTTGAGGCGGATGCCGGACTCGGTCAGCGAGTACTCGACGCGGGGCGGCACCTCGTCGTAGGAGACACGGTGCACGACACCGTCGGCCTCCAGCTCCCGCAGATGGGAGGCCAGCACCTTCTCGGTGATCCCCGGGAGCAGCCGGCGCAGTTCGCCGAAGCGGCGGCAGGGCTGCTCGTGGAGCGCCCAGAGGATGAGCACCTTCCACTTGCCGCCGATCACCTCCATCGCGGTGTCGATGCCGCAGACGTGTCCGTCCGGTGTGCCCGGCCGGTTCAGCGTCGTCATGCCCCACCCTTTCCGACGTGCTCGCTCACCGCGGGGTAACCACCCACCGCCAAGTGCGTACTTGATCGATTCCGGCGCTGTGACCAGCCTGTTCGGCATGACACAGAACCCTGTTGAGAAGACGCCCGTCACGCTGCTGGGGCTCGGTGCGATGGGCACCGCGCTGGCCCGTGCCTGGCTCGCCGCCGGCCACCCGCTCACCGTCTGGAACCGTACCCCGGCCCGTGCCGACGCACTCGCCGCCGAGGGCGCGACGGTCACGGACAGCGCCGCCGAGGCGGTCGCGGCCAACGCCTTAGTGATCGCGTGCTTGTTGGACGACGCGTCGGTCGCCGAGGTGCTGTCCGGCACCGACCTGGCCGGCCGGGACCTGGTCAACCTGACCACCAGCACCCCCGAACAGGCCCGTGCCCGCGCCGGATGGGCCGACGGGCTCGGCGCCCGCTACCTGGACGGCGGGATCATGGCCGTCCCCCCGATGATCGGCGTCCCGCGGTCCGGCGGCTATGTCCTGTACAGCGGCTCGCAGGAGCTGTTCGAGCAGCACCGGGAGACCCTGGGCGTCCCGGCGGGCACCACCTACGTCGGAGGGAACGCGGGCTTCGCCGCCCTGTACGACGTGGCGCTGCTCAGCGCCATGTACGGCATGTTCGCGGGCACCGCGCACGCCTTCGCCCTGATCCGCAAGGAGGACATCGACCCCGCCGAGTTCGCCCCGCTGCTCGCCGGCTGGCTCACCGCGATGGCCCCGTCCGTGCACCAGACCGCCGACCAACTGCGCAGCGGCGACTACACCAGGAACGTCGTCTCCGACCTGGCCATGCAGGTGGCCGGCACGCCCACGTTCCTGGAGACCGCGCGACAGCAGGGCGTCAGCCCCGAACTCCTCAGCCCCTACTTCGAGCTGATGCGCCGCCGCCTGACCGAGGCCGGCGGCAAGGAGGACCTGACGGGCGTGATCGACCTGCTGCTGCGCTGACCGACGCGCCGACCGCAACGGGCCGGGGGCTACGCCTTCGGCAGCTGCCCGCTGTGGAGGCGACGGGGACCAGGGGGCAACGCGTGCCATGGGGCCGGAGTTGGGGGAGAGGGAGCCGTGGCCCGACATCGTTTTGGCCCCGGGGCGCAGCCTCGCGTGCGCGCCGACCGACTCCGTGCAACCTGCGTCCCACCGGTCGCCGCCAGGGAACTTTCCCGCCTCGAACGGTGTCTCACCAGGTGATACGCGTAGGCCGCTGCTGGGGAGGCAACTCATGGCCATGGTCGGGCTGTTCTGGATCGCCGAGGACGGCGGGGTGTATGTGGGGGC
>NZ_LIRK01000431.1 GCF_001419765.1 Streptomyces torulosus | reverse complement strand
ACACCAAGGAGTGCGCGGTCCTGCCCGGCGAGGGCGGTATGGGCTGCCACTACGTCAACGCGGACCACATCCACTCGATCGAGCCCACCGAGCCCGCCCCGGCACCCCCACCGTCCCCGCCCGGCACCGGCGCCACCCACACGCAAGGGACCCGGCCCCCCGAGGGCCGGGTCCCTTGCGCCTCGTCGCCGCCGAGCGGAGCGTCAGCGCACGAACACTCCCGCCTGGCTCGCCAGATCCAGGAAGTACTGCGGCGCCACGCCCAGGACGAGCGTGACCGCCACGCCGACCCCGATCGCGGTCATGGTCAGCGGTGACGGCACGGCGACCGTCGGCCCCTCGGGGCGCGGCTCGCTGAAGAACATGAGCACGATGACGCGGATGTAGAAGAACGCGGCGATCGCCGAGGAGATCACACCGACCACGACGATCGCGCCGGCGCCGCCCTCCGCTGCCGCCTTGAACACGGCGAACTTGCCCGCGAACCCGGAGGTCAGCGGGATGCCCGCGAAGGCCAGCAGGAACACCGCGAACACGGCCGCGACCAGCGGTGACCTGCGTCCGAGCCCGGCCCACTTGGAGAGGTGTGTCGCTTCGCCGCCCGCGTCCCGCACGAGCGTGACCACGGCGAACGCGCCGATCGTCACGAACGAGTAGGCGCCCAGGTAGAACAGCACCGAGGAGACGCCGTCCGGCGTGGTCGCGATGACACCGGCGAGGATGAAGCCGGCGTGCGCGATCGACGAGTACGCGAGCAGTCGCTTGATGTCGGTCTGGGTGATGGCGACGATCGCGCCGCCCAGCATGGTGACGATGGCGACGGCCCACATGACCGGCCGCCAGTCCCAGCGCAGGCCCGGCAGGACGACGTACAGGAGCCTGAGGAGCGCGCCGAACGCCGCCACCTTCGTGGCCGCGGCCATGAATCCGGTGACCGGGGTGGGGGCGCCCTGGTAGACGTCGGGCGTCCACATGTGGAACGGCACGGCGCCGACCTTGAACAGCAGGCCCATGACGACCATGGCGGCGCCGATGAGGAGCAGCGCGTCGTTGCCCATGGTGCCGGCGAGGGCGGGGCTGACCTCCCCGACGGTGCCATCGACGACCCGGGCGATGGTGCCGTACTTCACGGAGCCCGCGTAGCCGTACAGCAGGGCGATGCCGAAGAGGGTGAACGCGGAGGCGAAGGCGCCGAGGAGGAAGTACTTGACGGCGGCCTCCTGCGACATGAGCCGCTTGCGGCGGGCCACGGCGCACAGCAGGTACAGCGGGAGCGAGAACACCTCCAGCGCGATGAACAGGGTCAGCAGGTCGTTCGCCGCGGGGAAGATCAGCATGCCGCCGACGGCGAAGAGCAGCAGCGGGAACACCTCGGTGGTGGTGAAGCCCGCCTTGACGGCGGCCTTCTCGCTGTCGCTGCCCGGCACGGACGCGGCCTGCGCGGCGAACGAGTCGACGCGGTTGCCGTGCGCCGCGGGGTCGAGGCGCCGTTCGGCGAAGGTGAACACGCCGAGGATGCCGGCGAGGAGGATCGTGCCCTGGAGGAACAGGGCCGGTCCGTCGACGGCGACGGCGCCCATCGCGACGATGCCCGACTTGGTGGTGGCGTATCCGCCGGCCGCGAGCCCGATCACCGCGGCGAAGGCGGCGGCGAGCGCGACGACGGACAGGAAGACCTGGGCGTAGTAGCGGGTCTTGCGGGGGACGAAGGCCTCGACGAGCACGCCGAGGACGGCCGCCCCGATGACGATCAAGGTGGGCGACAGCTGCCCGTATTCGATGTCCGGCGCGCCGATCTTGTCGATCGGTTCGGCCGCCGTTGTCCACAGGCTGTGGACGGCTGATGCGCTCACTTGGACGCCTCCACCTCGGGCTGGGGGTCCTTCTTCTGTACGTCGGACAAGGTCTGCTTGACCGCCGGGTTGACGATGTCGGTGACGGGCTTCGGGTAGACGCCCAGGAAGATCAGCAGAACGATCAGCGGGGCGACCACGACGAGTTCCCGCACCCGCAGATCGGGCATGCCCTCGACCTCTGCCTTCACCGGGCCCGTCATCGTCCGCTGGTAGAGGACGAGGGTGTAGAGCGCCGCGAGGACGATGCCGACGGTGGCGATGATCCCGATGACCGGGTAGCGGGCGAACGTGCCCACCAGGACCAGGAACTCACTGACGAACGGGGCGAGCCCCGGCAGCGACAGGGTGGCGAGACCGCCGATCAGGAAGGTGCCGGCGAGCACCGGGGCGACCTTCTGGACGCCGCCGTAGTCGGCGATGAGCCGCGATCCGCGCCGGGAGATCAGGAACCCGGCGACCAGCATGAGAGCCGCGGTCGAGATGCCGTGGTTGACCATGTAGAGCGTCGCGCCCGACTGGCCCTGGCTGGTCATCGCGAAGATGCCCAGGACGATGAACCCGAAGTGGGAGATCGACGCGTAGGCGACCAGCCGCTTGATGTCGCGCTGGCCGACCGCGAGCAGCGCCCCGTAGATGATGCTGATGAGGGCGAGGACGAGGATCGCGGGCGTCGCCCATGTGCTGGCCTCCGGGAACAGCTGGAGGCAGAAGCGGAGCATCGCGAAGGTGCCGACCTTGTCGACGACCGCCGTGATCAGGACGGCGACCGGGGCCGTCGACTCCTGCATGGCGTTAGGCAGCCAGGTGTGCAGCGGCCACAGCGGCGCCTTCACCGCGAAGGCGAAGAAGAACCCGAGGAACAGCCACCGCTCGGTGCTGGTCGCCATGTCCAGGGTGCCGTTGGCGCGGGCCTCGGCGATCTGGGTGAGGGAGAAGTTCCCGGCGACGACGTACAGGCCGATGACCGCGGCCAGCATGATCAGGCCGCCGACCAGGTTGTAGAGGAGGAACTTCACCGCGGCGTACGACCGCTGGGTGGACGCCGCTGCCTCGCCGTGCTCGTGGGCCCGGTCCCCGAAGCCGCCGATGAGGAAGTACATCGGGATGAGCATGGCTTCGAAGAAGATGTAGAAGAGGAAGACGTCGGTGGCCTCGAACGAGATGATCACCATCGCCTCGACGAGCAGGATCAGCGCGAAGAAGCCCTGGGTGGGCCGCCACCGCTTGCTGCCGGTCTCCAGCGGGTCGGCGTCGTGCCAACCCGCGAGGATGATGAACGGGATCAGCAGCGCGGTGAGCGCGATCATCGCGACCGCGATGCCGTCCACGCCCAGCTCGTAGCGGACCCCGAAGTCCTTGATCCAGGCGTGGGACTCGGTGAGCTGGTAGCGGTCGCCGTCGGGGTCGAAGCGGACCAGGACGACCGCGGCGAGCACCAGGGTGGCCAGCGAGACGATCAGCGCCAGCCATTTCGCGGCGGTCCGCCGGGCGGCCGGTACGGCGGCCGTGGCGATGGCTCCCAGGGCCGGGAGCACCGCCGTCGCTGTCAGCAGAGGAAAGGACATCGGTATCAGACCGCCCTCATCAGCAGGGTCGCGGCGATGAGGATCGCAGCGCCGCCGAACATCGAGACCGCGTACGACCGGGCATAGCCGTTCTGGACGCGGCGCAGCCGCCCGGAGAGGCCGCCCATGCCGGCCGCGGTGCCGTTGACGACACCGTCGACCAGGGTGTGGTCGACGTAGACCAGGGATCGGGTGAGGTGCTCTCCGCCGCGGACGAGGACCACGTGGTTGAAGTCGTCCTGGTAGAGGTCGCGGCGGGCGGCCCGGGTGAGCAGCGATCCGCGCGGGGCGACGACCGGGACGGGGCGGCGCCCGTACTGGAGCCAGGCGAGGCCGACGCCGATGACCATCACGGCGACCGTGGAGGCGGTGACGGCACCCGCGCTGATCGGCGGGTTCCCGTGCGCGTGGTCGGTGACGGGCTCCAGCCAGTGGATGAACCGGTCGCCGATGCTGAAGAACCCGCCCGCGAAGACCGATCCGACGGCCAGCACGATCATCGGGATCGTCATGACCTTGGGCGACTCGTGCGGGTGCGGTTCACCCGTCGCGGCAGCGGCATGATCAGACGCAGCGGCGCCGTGGTGTGCGGCGGCGGGCTCCACGTCCGGCTCCGCCGGGGAGGCGGTCGGCTGGTTGCGCCAGCGCTCCTCGCCGAAGAACGTCATCAGCATCACGCGGGTCATGTAGAACGCGGTGATGGCCGCGCCCAGCAGGGCCACGCCGCCGAGGATCCAGCCCTCGGTGCCGCCCTTGGCGAACGCCGCCTCGATGATCTTGTCCTTGGAGAAGAAGCCGGACAGGCCGGGGAAGCCGATGATGGCGAGGTAGCCGAGGCCGAACGTGATGAACGTGATCGGCATGTACGTGCGGAGGCCGCCGTACTTGCGCATGTCGACCTCGTCGTTCATGCCGTGCATGACCGAACCGGCGCCGAGGAACAGCCCGGCCTTGAAGAAGCCGTGCGTCACCAGGTGCATGATCGCGAAGACGTAGCCGATGGGGCCGAGACCCGCGGCGAGCACCATGTAGCCGATCTGCGACATGGTCGAACCGGCGAGGGCCTTCTTGATGTCGTCCTTCGCGCAACCGACGATCGCACCGAACATCAGCGTGACCGCGCCGACCACGGTGGTCACCAGCTGGGCGTCCGGGGCGGCGTTGAAGATGTCGGCGGAGCGGACGATCAGGTAGACGCCGGCGGTGACCATGGTCGCGGCGTGGATGAGGGCCGAGACCGGGGTCGGGCCCTCCATCGCGTCCCCGAGCCAGGACTGCAGCGGCACCTGGGCGGACTTGCCGCACGCGGCGAGCAGCAGCATCAGGGCGATGGCGGTGAGCTTGCCCTCGGTCGCCTCACCGGTGGCCTCCAGGACCGGCCCGAAGGCGAACGTCCCGAAGGTGGTGAACATCAGCATGATGGCGATGGACAGGCCCACGTCGCCGACGCGGTTGACCAGGAAGGCCTTCTTCGCGGCGGTGGCGGCACTGGGCTTGTGCTGCCAGAAGCCGATGAGGAGGTAGGAGGCGAGACCGACGCCCTCCCAGCCGACGTACAGCAGCAGGTAGTTGTCGGCGAGGACGAGCAGCAGCATCGCCGCGAGGAACAGGTTCAGATAGCCGAAGAAGCGGCGTCGGCGCTCGTCGTGCTCCATGTATCCGATGGAGTACACGTGGATGAGCGAGCCGACTCCGGTGATCAGCAGCACGAACGTCATCGACAGCTGGTCGAGTTGGAAGGCGACGTCCGCCTGGAAGCCCCCGACGGGGATCCAGCTGAACAGGAACTGGTGCATCGCACGGTTCTCGGGGTCCTTGCCGAGCATGTCGGCGAAGAGGACGACACCGACGACGAACGAGGCGGCGGCGAGGACCGTGCCGATCCAGTGGCCGACGGCGTCGAGGCGCCGGCCACCGCACAGCAGGACGGCGGCTCCGAGCAGGGGCGCCGCGATCAGCAGCGCAATCAGGTTCTCCACGATTCTTCCGACCCCTTACAGCTTCATCAGGCTGGCGTCGTCGACCGAGGCCGAGTGGCGGGAACGGAACAGCGACACGATGATCGCGAGTCCGACCACGACCTCCGCGGCGGCGACGACCATCGTGAAGAAGGCGATGATCTGGCCGTCGAGATTGCCGTGCATACGGGAGAACGCGACGAGGGCGAGGTTGCAGGCGTTGAGCATCAGCTCGACGCACATGAACACCACGATCGCGTTCCGCCTGATCAGGACGCCGGTGGCGCCGATCGTGAACAGCAGGGCCGCGAGATACAGGTAGTTGACGGGATTCACTTCGATGCCTCCCCGCTCTTGCCGCTGTTGGTGCGCTCCAGGCGGTCCTCGGCGCGCTGCTCCAGGGCCTTGAGGTCATTGAGTGCCTCGGTCGACACGTCGCGGATCTGGCCTCGGTCCCGCAGCGTCTTGCTGACGGTCAGCTCGGACGGGGTGCCGTCGGGCAGCAGGCCCGCGATGTCGACCGCGTTGTGCCGGGCGTAGACGCCGGGGGCCGGCAGCGGCGGGAGGTGCTTGCCCTCGCGGACGCGCTGCTCGGCCAGTTCGCGCTGGGTCTTGGCGCGCTCGGTGCGCTCGCGGTGGGTGAGCACCATGGCGCCGACGGCGGCCGTGATCAGCAGGGCGCCGGTGAGCTCGAAGGCGAACACGTAGTCGGTGAAGATGAGGGCGGCGAGGCCCTCCACGTTGCCCCCGGAGTTCGCCTGGCCGAGGCCGTTGAACTCGGTGAGCGCCGCGTTGCCGATGCCCGCGACGAGCAGGATGCCGAAGCCGAGGCCGCACAGCAGGGCCAGCCAGCGCTGACCCTTGATGGTCTCCTTCAGGGAGTCCGCCGCGGTGACGCCGACGAGCATCACCACGAACAGGAACAGCATCATGATCGCGCCGGTGTAGACGACGATCTGCACGATGCCCAGGAAGTAGGCGCCGTTGGCGAGGTAGAACACCGCCAGGACGATCATGGTGCCGGCCAGGCAGAGCGCGCTGTGCACGGCCCTCTTCATGAAGACGGTGCACAGGGCGCCGATCACCGCGACGGTGCCGAGCACCCAGAACTGGAAGGCCTCACCGGTGGAGGTCGTGTAGGCCGCGAGTTGCTGCGTCATGGGCGGACCGCCTTCTCCGACGCGGGCTCGTCCTCACCGAAGGTGGAGGCGCCCTCCTGCGGCACCTCGCCCTTGGAGAGGGCGACCTGCTGCTCGGTACCGGGCGCGGCCTCGGTGACCAGGCCCCGGTAGTAGTCCTGCTCGTCGGTGCCCGGGTAGATGGCGTGCGGCGTGTCGACCATGCCGTCGTCGAGCCCGGCGAGCAGCTGCTCCTTGGTGTAGATGAGGTTGGCGCGGCTGGAGTCGGCCAGCTCGAACTCATTGGTCATCGTGAGCGCGCGGGTGGGGCACGCCTCGATGCACAGTCCGCACAGGATGCAGCGGGCGTAGTTGATCTGGTAGACCCGGCCGTACCGCTCGCCCGGCGAGTAGCGCTCCTCGTCCGTGTTGTCCGCGCCCTCCACGTAGATCGCGTCGGCGGGACAGGCCCAGGCGCACAGCTCGCAGCCGACGCACTTCTCCAGGCCGTCCGGATGGCGGTTGAGCTGGTGCCGGCCGTGGAACCGCGGGGCGGTGGTCTTCTCCTGTTCCGGGTACTGCTCGGTCAGCCGCTTCTTGAACATGGCCTTGAAGGTCACGCCGAAGCCGGCGACGGGGTTCTGGAAACCCGGCTTGGTCTCCTTGGGCTCATCAGCCATCGGACGCCTCCCTCCCATTCGAAGATCCGTCACTGTCAGTATCGGACCCACCACTGACAATCAACTCCCGCTCGCGGCGCGGACGCCTGCGCGGCACCGGCGGGAGGATCTGTCCGGGCAGGGGCGGTACGGGGAATCCGCCGGCCATCGGGTCGAAGGCGGCCGGTTCGGCGGGCTGGTCCCGGCTCTCGCGCTTGTCGCGGAAGATGTCCGCGACGAACGACAGCAGGAACAGGACGACGACGGCACCGGCGACGTACAGCGCGATCTGGGCGAAGTCGTAGTTCTCGTTGCGCAGGGTCCGCACGGTCGCGACCAGCATCAGCCAGACCACGGAGACCGGCAGGAGGACCTTCCAGCCGAGCTTCATCAGCTGGTCGTAGCGGACGCGCGGGAGTGTGCCGCGCAGCCAGATGAAGAAGAACAGCAGCAGCTGCACCTTCACCACGAACCAGAGCATCGGCCACCAGCCGTGGTTGGCGCCCTCCCAGAAGGTGCTGATGGGCCAGGGGGCCCGCCACCCGCCGAGGAAGAGGGTCACCGACACCGCCGAGACCGTCACCATGTTCACGTACTCGGCGAGCATGAACATCGCGAACTTGATCGACGAGTACTCGGTGTTGAAGCCGCCGACCAGGTCGCCCTCGGACTCCGGCATGTCGAACGGGGCGCGGTTGGTCTCGCCGACCATGGTCACGATGTAGATCACGAACGAGACCGGCAGCAGCACGATGTACCAGCGGTCCTGCTGGGCCTCCACGATCGCCGACGTCGACATCGACCCGGAGTAGAGGAACACCGAGGCGAACGCGGCACCCATGGCGATCTCGTAGGAGATCATCTGCGCACAGGACCGCAGGCCGCCCAGCAGCGGGTAGGTGGATCCGGAGCTCCAGCCCGCCAGGACGATGCCGTAGATGCCGACCGAGGCGACCGCGAGGATGTAGAGCATCGCGATCGGCAGGTCGGTGAGCTGCATCGTGGTGCGCTGGCCGAAGATCGAGATCTCGTTGCCCGCGGGACCGAAGGGGATCACCGCGATCGCCATGAACGCCGGGATGGCCGCGACGATCGGTGCGAGGACGTAGACCACCTTGTCCGCGCGTTTGACGATGACGTCTTCCTTGAGCATCAGCTTGATGCCGTCGGCGAGCGACTGGAGCATGCCCCAGGGGCCGTGCCGGTTGGGGCCGATGCGCAGCTGCATCCAGGCGACGACCTTGCGTTCCCACACGATGGAGAACAGCACGGTGATCATCAGGAAGGCGAAGCAGAACACGGCCTTGATGACGACCAGCCACCACGGGTCGCGGCCGAACATCGAGAGGTCTTCAGCGGCGAGGTAGTACGCGCTCATGCCTCCACCTCCTCGGGGGCCTCGGCGGCGAGCGTCGCGGGGCCGATGCGGACGAGTGCGCCGGGCAGCGCCCCGGTGTCGGAGGCGACGCCCGAGCCGGCGGAGTTCAGCGGCAGCCAGACGACGCGGTCGGGCATGTCGGTGATCTGCAGCGGGAGTGCGACGACGCCCTCGGGCCCGGTGACCGCCAGCAGGTCACCGTTCTTGACGCCGGCCTCGGCGGCCGTCGCGGCGGACACGCGCGCGTGCGCGGCGTGCCGGGTGCCGGCGAGCGCCTCGTCGCCGTCCTGGAGCCGGCCCTGGTCGAGCAGCAGCCGGTGTCCGGCCAGGACGGCCTCCCCGGCGGCGGGCCGCGGCAGCCCGGCGGCGATCTCCACGGGCTCGGTGGCCCGCGAGCCGTCCCAGGCGCCGAGCCGGTCCAGCTCCGCGCGCGTGGTGCGCAGGTCGGGCAGTCCGAGGTGGACGTCCATCGCGTCGGCGAGCATCTGCAGCACCCGCCCGTCGGTGGGTGCCAGACGGCGGGTCATCTGGTCGGGCTTGAGCGCGGCCTCGAACGGCCGGACCCTGCCTTCCCAGTTGATGAAGCTGCCCGCCTTCTCGGCGACGGCGGCGACCGGGAGGACGACGTCGGCGTGGTCGGTGACCTCGCTGGGCCGCAGTTCCAGGGAGACCAGGAAGCCCACCGCGGCGAGCGCCTCACGCGCGCGTGCCGGTTCCGGCAGGTCGGCGACCTCGACGCCGGCCACCACCAGGGCCCCGAGCTCTCCGGTGGCGGCGGCCTCGACGATCTGCCCGGTGTCACGGCCGTAGCGCAGCGGGAGCTGGGCGACGCCCCAGGCGGAGGCGATCTCCTCACGCGCGCGGGGGTCGGTGGCCGGGCGGCCGCCCGGCAGCAGCGACGGCAGCGCGCCGGCCTCGATGGCACCGCGCTCCCCGGCCCGGCGGGGGATCCACACCAGCCGGGCGCCGGTGAGGGCGGCGGCCCGTACGGCGGCGGTGAGTCCGCCGGCCACACCGCCGAGCCGCTCACCGACGACGATGACGGCGCCCTCGGTGCGCAGTGCGGCGGCAGCCTCGGTGCCGTCCCCTTCGAGTCCGGCGCCGCTCGCGAGGGCGTCCAGCCACTCGGTCTCGGTGCCGGGCGCGGCGGGCAGCAGTGTCCCGCCGGCCTTCTCCAGGCCCCGGGTGGCGTGCGTGGCGAGCGAGAACACCCGCATCTTGTGCTTGCGCCAGGCCTTGCGGAGCCTCAGGAAGACACCGGGTGCCTCCTCCTCGGCCTCGAACCCGACGAGGAGGACCGCGGGGGCCTTCTCCAGGGTGGCGTACGTGACGCCCTTGCCGTCGAGGTCGTGGCCGCGGCCGGCGACCCGGGCGGCCAGGAAGTCGGCCTCCTCGCCGCTGTGCACGCGCGCGCGGAAGTCGATGTCGTTGGTGTCGAGCGCCACGCGCGCGAACTTGCTGTACGCGTAGGCGTCCTCGACGGTGAGCCGGCCGCCGGTCAGGACACCGGCCCTGCCGCGCGCGGCGAGCAGCCCCTGGGCGGCGGCCTCCAGGGCCTCCGGCCAGGACGCCGGTTCCAGGACGCCCTCCTCGTTGCGGACGAGGGGGGTGGTCAGCCGGTCGGGGCGCTGCGCGTAGCGGAACGCGAAGCGGCCCTTGTCGCAGATCCACTCCTCGTTGACCTGGGGGTCGTCGGCGGCGAGCCGCCGCATGACCTTGCCGCGCCGGTGGTCGGTGCGGGTGGCGCAGCCGCCGGAGCAGTGCTCGCACACGGACGGCGAGGAGACGAGGTCGAAGGGCCGGGAGCGGAATCGGTACGCCGCCGAGGTCAGCGCGCCGACCGGGCAGATCTGGATGGTGTTGCCGGAGAAGTACGACTCGAACGGGTCGCCCTCGCCGGTGCCGACCTGCTGGAGCGCGCCCCGCTCCAGCAGTTCGATCATCGGGTCACCGGCGACCTGGTTGGAGAAGCGGGTGCAGCGGGCGCACAGCACGCACCGCTCGCGGTCGAGGAGCACCTGCGCGGAGATCGGTACGGGCTTCTCGTAGGTGCGCTTGCGGCCCTCGAAGCGGGACTCGGACTGGCCGTGCGACATGGCCTGGTTCTGCAGGGGGCACTCGCCGCCCTTGTCGCAGACGGGGCAGTCCAGGGGGTGGTTGATGAGGAGTAGCTCCATCACCCCCTTCTGGGCCTTCTCGGCGACCGGGGAGGTGAGTTGAGTCCGGACGACCATCCCGTCCGTACAGGTGATCGTGCAGGACGCCATGGGCTTGCGCTGGCCCTCGACCTCGACGATGCACTGGCGGCAGGCGCCGGCCGGGTCGAGGAGGGGGTGGTCGCAGAAGCGGGGGATCTCGATGCCGAGCTGTTCGGCGGCCCGGATGACCAGGGTGCCCTTGGGCACGCTGATGTCGACGCCGTCGATGGTCAGCGAGACGAGATCCTCCGGCGGGACCGCCGCGTCGCCGCCCCCGGAGGGAGCGCTGGTCGTCACGGTCATGCGTTCACCTCCGCGTGCTTGTCCTTGTCGGCCCAGGCGGTCGACCTGGCGGGGTCGAAGGGGCAGCCCCGGCCCGTGATGTGGTCCTCGTACTCCTCGCGGAAGTACTTCAGGGAGGAGAAGATCGGTGAGGCGGCGCCGTCGCCGAGGGCGCAGAACGACTTGCCGTTGATGTTGTCGGCGATGTCGTTCAGCTTGTCGAGGTCGCTCATGACGCCCTTGCCGGCCTCGATGTCGCGCAGCAGCTGGACGAGCCAGTAGGTGCCTTCGCGGCAGGGGGTGCACTTGCCGCAGGACTCGTGGGCGTAGAACTCGGTCCAGCGGGTGACGGCCCGGACGACGCAGGTGGTCTCGTCGAAGCACTGGAGCGCCTTCGTGCCGAGCATGGAACCCGCGGCGCCCACTCCTTCGTAGTCGAGGGGGACGTCGAGGTGCTCGTCGGTGAACATCGGGGTCGAGGAGCCGCCCGGTGTCCAGAACTTGAGGCGGTGGCCGGGGCGCATGCCGCCGCTCATCTCCAGCAGCTGGCGCAGGGTGATGCCGAGCGGGGCCTCGTACTGGCCGGGGCTGGCGACGTGGCCGCTGAGGGAGTAGAGCGTGAAGCCGGGGGACTTCTCGCTGCCCATCGACCGGAACCATTCCTTGCCCCGGTGCAGGATGGCGGGAACCGACGCGATCGACTCGACGTTGTTCACGACAGTGGGACAGGCGTAGAGGCCTTCCACGGCAGGGAAGGGGGGACGCAGTCGCGGTTGACCACGGCGGCCTTCGAGCGAGTCGAGCAGCGCGGTCTCCTCACCGCAGATGTACGCGCCGGCGCCCGCGTGCACGGTGAGGTCGAGGTCGAGTCCGCTGCCCAGGATGTTCTCGCCGAGGTAGCCCGCCTCGTAGGCCTCGCGTACGGCCTCGTGCAGCCGCCGCAGCACGGGGACGACCTCACCCCGCAGATAGATGAAGGCGTGCGAGGACCTGATGGCGTAGCACGCGATGACGATGCCCTCGATGAGGCTGTGCGGGTTCGCGAAGAGGAGCGGGATGTCCTTGCAGGTTCCGGGCTCCGACTCGTCGGCGTTGACAACGAGATAGTGCGGCTTTCCGTCCCCCTGCGGAATGAACTGCCATTTCATTCCGGTGGGGAAGCCGGCGCCGCCGCGACCGCGCAGACCGGATTCCTTGACGTACGCGATGAGGTCGTCCGGCGTCATGGCGAGCGCCTTGCGGAGTCCCTCGTACCCGTCGTGCCGCCGGTAGACGTCCAGCGTCCAGGACCTGTCCTCGTCCCAGAAGGCCGACAGCACGGGTGCGAGCAGCTTCTCGGGGCTGGTGCCCTTGATCTCGGGTGCCAACGTCATCACTCCCCCTCCTCGGCGGTGGGCCCTGACGGGTGGGCGGGGTCGGAGGCCGATGTCTCCTGCGGCGCGTCGTGCGAGCTGAGGTGCTCGCCCGGTGACGGCTCGTGCACCGTGTCCTGCGGCTCGTCGTGCGGGCCGCCGTCCCGCGGGTGGACCACGCGCGCGGTTCCGGCCTCGCCCTTCGCCAGGCGGAGGCCGACCAGGGAGGCGGGTCCGGCGCCGCCGGTCGCCTCGACGGCCCCGGGCCGCTCGTCGGGGAAGCCGGCGAGGATCCGCGCGGTCTCCTTGAAGGTGCACAGCGGAGCCCCGCGCGTGGGCTCGACCTGTACGCCGGCCCGCAGGTCGTCCACGAGCCGCTTGGCGCTGTCGACGGTCTGGTTGTCGAAGAACTCCCAGTTGACCATCACGACCGGCGCGAAGTCGCAGGCCGCGTTGCACTCGATGTGCTCCAGGGTGACCTTGCCGTCGTCGGTGGTCTCGCCGTTGCCGACGCTCAGGTGCTCCTGGAGCGCCTCGAAGATCGCGTCGCCGCCCATCACCGCGCACAGGGTGTTGGTGCAGACGCCGACCTGGTAGTCACCGCTCGGCCTGCGCCGGTACATGGTGTAGAAGGTGGCGACCGCGGTGACCTCGGCCGTGGTCAGGCCCAGCACCTCGGCGCAGAACCGCATGCCGGTGCGGGTGACGTGGCCCTCCTCGGACTGCACGAGGTGCAGCAGCGGCAGCAGGGCGGACCGGGAGTCGGGGTAGCGGGCGACGACCTCGGCCGCGTCCCGCTCCAGCCGGGCTCGAACGTCGTCCGGGTAGTCGGGCGCGGGCAGCTGGGGCATGCCCAGGCTGACGCCCTCGGGGGTGGTGGTCACCGGTCGACGCCTCCCATCACGGGGTCGATGGACGCGACGGCGACGATGACGTCGGCGACCTGGCCGCCCTCGCACATCGCCGCCATGGTCTGCAGGTTGGTGAAGGACGGGTCGCGGAAGTGGACCCGGAAGGGGCGGGTGCCTCCGTCGGACACGACGTGCACCCCGAGTTCGCCCTTGGGTGACTCGACCGCCGCGTACGCCTGTCCCGGCGGGACGCGGAAGCCCTCGGTCACCAGCTTGAAGTGGTGGATCAGGGCCTCCATGGAGGTGCCCATGATCTTCTTGATGTGGTCCAGGGAGTTGCCGAGGCCGTCCGGTCCGAGGGCGAGCTGGGCGGGCCAGGCGATCTTCTTGTCGTCGACCATGACCGGTCCCGGCTGCAGCCGGTCCAGGCACTGCTCGACGATCCTGAGC
Source organism: Streptomyces torulosus (assembly GCF_001419765.1). Classification (GTDB taxonomy): domain Bacteria; phylum Actinomycetota; class Actinomycetes; order Streptomycetales; family Streptomycetaceae; genus Streptomyces; species Streptomyces torulosus. Next base: position 8,816 of record NZ_LIRK01000431.1, on the reverse strand, counting down.
GACTGGCGCATCTCCTCCAGCCGGATCAGGAAGCGGCCGTAGGAGTCGCAGGTGTCGGCGGTCGGGACGTCGAAGTCGTACGTCTCGTAGCCGCAGTACGGCTGGGCCTTGCGCAGGTCGTGCGGGAGGCCGGCGGAGCGCAGGATCGGGCCGGTGGCGCCGAGGGCCATGCAGCAGGCCAGGTCGAGGTAGCCGACGTCCTGCATACGGGCCTTGAAGATGGGGTTCCCGGTGGCGAGCTTGTCGTACTCGGGGAGGTTCTTCTTCATCTTCTTCACGAACTCGCGGATCTGGTCCACCGCGCCGGGCGGCAGGTCCTGGGCGAGTCCGCCGGGCCGGATGTACGCGTGGTTCATGCGCAGGCCGGTGATGAGCTCGTAGATGTCGAGAATGAGTTCACGATCACGAAAGCCGTAGATCATGATCGTGGTGGCGCCCAGCTCCATGCCGCCGGTGGCGATGCACACCAGGTGGGAGGAGAGCCGGTTCAGCTCCATCAGGAGCACGCGGATGATCGTGGCGCGGTCGGGGATCTGGTCCTCGATGCCGAGGAGCTTCTCGACCGCGAGGCAGTACGCCGTCTCGTTGAAGAACGGCGTCAGGTAGTCCATGCGCGTCACGAACGTGGTGCCCTGCGTCCACGTGCGGTACTCGAGGTTCTTCTCGATGCCGGTGTGGAGGTAGCCGATGCCGCAGCGGGCCTCGGTGACGGTCTCGCCGTCGATCTCCAGGATGAGCCGGAGCACACCGTGGGTGGACGGGTGCTGGGGGCCCATGTTGACGATGATGCGCTCGTCGTCGGACCTCGCCGCGGTCTCGGCGACCTCGTCCCAGTCGCCGCCGGTGACCGTGTAGACGGTGCCCTCGGTGGTCTCGCGCGGAGTTGCGTGCTGCGTGCTCATGAGTACGACCTCCGCTGGTCCGGAGCCGGGATCTGGGCGCCCTTGTACTCGACGGGGATGCCGCCGAGGGGGTAGTCCTTGCGCTGCGGGAAGCCCTGCCAGTCGTCCGGCATCATGATCCGCGTCAGCGCGGGGTGGCCGTCGAAGACGATGCCGTAGAAGTCGTACGTCTCGCGCTCGTGCCAGTCGTTCGTCGGGTAGACAGCGACGAGCGACGGGATGTGCGGGTCGGCGTCGGGGGCGGAGACCTCCAGGCGGATCAGCCGGTTGTGGGTGATCGAGCGCAGGTGGTAGACGGCGTGCAGTTCGCGGCCCTTGTCGCCGGGGTAGTGGACGCCGCTCACGCCCGTGCACAGTTCGAAGCGGAGGGCCGGGTCGTCGCGGAGGGTGCGGGCGACGGTCGGCAGGAACTCGCGCTCGATGTGGAAGGTGATCTCCCCGCGGTCGACGACGGTCCTGTCGATCACGTTCTCGGGGACGAGGCCCTGTTCCTCCAGGGCGCCCTCCAGTTCGTCGGCGACCTCGTCGAACCAGCCGCCGTAAGGGCGGGTGGCCGGGCCGGGGAGCCGGATGGAGCGGACCAGGCCGCCGTAGCCGGAGGTGTCGCCGCTCTTGTCGGCGCCGAACATGCCGCGCTGGACGCGGATCTCCTCGCCGCCGTCGCCGCGCTGGCCGGGGAGGTTGGAGGCGGAGAGGTCCTTCTCGGGGTTGGGTCCGCCGTTGCCGTTCGCGGCGCTCATCGCAGCAGCCCCTTCATCTCGATGGTGGGGAGCGCCTTGAGCGCGGCCTCCTCGGCCTCGCGGGCCGCTTCCTCCGCGTTCACGCCGAGCTTGGACGTCTGGATCTTCTGGTGGAGCTTGAGGATCGCGTCCATCAGCATCTCGGGCCGTGGCGGGCAGCCGGGGAGATAGATGTCGACGGGGACGATGTGGTCGACGCCCTGGACGATCGCGTAGTTGTTGAACATGCCGCCGGACGATGCGCAGACCCCCATGGAGATCACCCATTTCGGGTTCGGCATCTGGTCGTAGACCTGCCGCAGCACCGGCGCCATCTTCTGGCTGACCCGGCCGGCCACGATCATCAGGTCCGCCTGGCGCGGCGAGCCGCGGAACACCTCCATGCCGAAGCGCGCCAGGTCGTAGCGGCCCGCGCCCGTGGTCATCATCTCGATGGCACAGCAGGCGAGGCCGAAGGTGGCGGGGAAGACGGACGCCTTGCGCACCCAGCCCGCGGCCTGCTCGACGGTGGTCAGCAGGAAGCCGCTCGGCAGTTTTTCTTCGAGTCCCATGGTCTTAAAGGCCCCTCAGTCCCATTCCAGGCCGCCGCGACGCCAGACGTACGCGTAGGCGACGAAGACGGTGAGCACGAAGAGCAGCATCTCCACGAGCCCGAAAACACCCAGGGCGTCGAAGGTGACGGCCCAGGGGTAGAGGAAGACGATCTCGATGTCGAAGACGATGAAGAGCATCGCCGTCAGGTAGTACTTGATGGGGAAACGCCCGCCGCCGGCCGGCGTGGGGGTGGGCTCGATTCCGCACTCGTAGGCCTCGAGCTTGGCCCGGTTGTAGCGCTTCGGGCCGATCAGCGTGGCCATGATCACGGAGAAGATCGCAAAGCCTGCCCCGAGGGCTCCCAGTACGAGGATGGGCGCATAGGCGTTCACCGCTCCTCGCTCCTCTCAGTCGGCACTGACTGCTGGCGGTTGCGTGGACCGGCTCTCCGCCCCACCTGTCCCACGAACACCGCCTGTCCCGACGAAGATCGCGAACATGTGAAGCAGGTCACAAGCCCAACTGACCCGCATCCTATGCCTGCGGGTCTGTGATCTGCGACACGGGGTACGGCACCGAGTTTGTGATCTCCACCACCTGACGAAGGATCATGAAGTCGGATGAGCGGCGATCTTCACACACGAAGCGTCAGAGTGATCACCAGAAGTGACAATTTCGATCGTCGTCGCAGGTGAGAGGGTGCGTCTCTATATCAAGAGGGTTCCTCTGCATGCAAATTGGTGCTGGACGGGAGCGCTTGCTAGAGGACCGCGTTCACACCCCGGAGGGAGGCGCGGCGACGAATGTGGACGCGTGCACGCGTTCACGAGCGGGCGCGACCGGCGATCATGAGCGCGAAGCGGCCGCATCGGTGATCACTCTGTGACCTGCGCCACATCGGATCGAGATCAAATCAGCCGGGCTTGGCCACTCGGCGCGATCGATGGTAAGCACAGGGCAATTCGGACGTAATCACGAAAGCGCATGATCACGGGCTTGACCGATCATGTCCACTTTGCCCGTTACGCCGTCAATAAAGAGTGACGCGCAGGGAATTTGGGGCTTCCGTTGAACAACTGTGGCGCACCACACGTTGCTTGAAGGTATGGAGGAGCCCCTGGTACCGCTTGTACCCATGTCCCACACCGCTCACATACGCAGCCACCGGAAGCCCCGCCGCAACGCGTCGTCCTCGATCGCGGTGCGCGCCGGAGTCGCCGGTGGCATCCTCAGCACCGTGGCCGTGGCCGGCGCGTCAGCGCAGGCCGTCGCCGCGGAGTCGGTGACGCAGACCCTCGAACTGCCCACCCTCACGGCCGACCTGGCCACGCAGGCAGCGCAGTCCGCGGACGCGACGCAGCAGATGGCGGCCGACTACCAGCTGCAGGCCGAGCGTGACGCGGCCGCGGAGGCGGCGGCCAAGCAGGCCGACAAGGACCTGGCGAAGGCCAAGAAGGAAGAGGCCCGCAAGAAGGCCGCCGAGGAGGCGGAGCGCAAGGCCGCCGCCGAGCGCGCCTCGCGGGACAGCACGCGCACGACCCTCACCACGAACTCCGCCTCGACGGCCCCGCCGGCCAGCGGCAGCGTCGAGACGGTCATCGCCTTCCTCGAGGCCCAGCTGGGCGACGCGTACGTCATGGGCGCCACGGGGCCCAACGCGTGGGACTGCTCGTCGCTGGTGCAGGCCGCGTTCAAGCAGGTCGGCGTGAGCCTCCCGCGGGTCTCGCAGGACCAGTCGATGCAGGGCACCGACATCCCGCTGTCCCAGATCCAGCGCGGCGACATCCTGTACTGGGGCGGCAAGGGTTCCGCCTACCACGTGGGTGTCTACCTCGGTGGCGGCAAGTACCTCGACGCGGCGAACCCGTCCAAGGGCGTCGTCATCCAGGACCTGTCGGGCTACCCGGCGTCGGGCGCGGTGCGCGTGCTCTGAGAGCCTGTGAACAAACCCCCGCCCGGATCAGCCCGAGGCGCCTGGCGCCTTCGGATCCAAGGCGGAGGAGGGAGTGATGGCGGAGCCATCGCGACTGACGACAACGCCGGAGGCGGAGGCGCCAGGCGCCTCGGGCCCGGGCGCGGGTTTGTTCACAGGCTCTGAGCCGGTCCACCGACCGCTCGCCGTACGGAAGGGCCGTCCGCCCCTTGGGGCAGGCGGCCCTCCGGCATGCCCGCGTACGGGCCGTGACGGGCCCTGGGAGGGCCGTTCGGTCCGGGCCGAGGGTGCGCTGAGGGCCGGGGCGGCGAGAGCGCTCGCCGGCACGCTTCAGGCGTTCCGGCCCCGCAACCGGTGATACTTCCGGGCGTTGCGTGACGAATGGGACGCCGGTGAAACGGCTCCGAAGGGCTCCGGGCCCCGGAGCTTTCGCGTCCGGGGCCCGGAACGGGGCGTGTTCGGCCCGTCAGGCCTTGGGGGCCACCTTCGAGAGGCCGTTGATGACGCGGTCCATCGCGTCGCCGCCGGTGGGGTCGGTGAGGTTGGCGAGGAGCTTCAGCGTGAACTTCATCAGCATCGGGTGGGTGAGGCCCCGCTGCGTGGCGAGCTTCATGATCTTGGGGTTGCCGATGAGCTTCACGAAGGCCCGGCCCAGCGTGTAGTAGCCGCCGTAGGTGTCCTTGAGGACCTGCGGGTAGCGCTGGAGGGCGAGTTCGCGCTGGCCGGGGGTGGCGCGGGCGTGCGCCTGGACGATGACGTCGGCGGCGATCTGGCCGGACTCCATGGCGTAGGCGATGCCCTCGCCGTTGAACGGGTTCACGAGGCCGCCGGCGTCGCCGACGAGCAGCAGGCCCTTGGTGTAGTGGGGCTTGCGGTTGAAGGCCATGGGAAGGGCGGCGCCGCGGATCGGGCCGGTCATGTTCTCGGGGGTGTAGCCCCACTCCTCCGGCATGGAGGCGCACCAGGCCTTGAGGATCTCGCGCCAGTCGAGCTCCTTGAAGGCGGCGGAGGTGTTGAGGACACCCAGGCCGACGTTGGACGTGCCGTCGCCCATGCCGAAGATCCAGCCGTAGCCGGGCAGCAGACGGTCCTCGCCCGGGCCGCGCCGGTCCCACAGCTCCAGCCAGGACTCCAGGTAGTCGTCGTCGTGGCGCGGGGAGGTGAAGTACGTGCGGACGGCGACGCCCATCGGGCGGTCTTCGCGACGGTGCAGGCCCATCGCGAGGGAAAGGCGGCTGGAGTTGCCGTCGGCGGCCACCACCAGCGGCGCGTGGAAGGTGACTTCCTGCTTCTCGCCCGAGTCCGGGTCGCCGAGCTTGGCCGTGACGCCGATGATGCGGCCCGTGCGGTCGTCGACGACGGGACCGGCCACATTGCAGTTCTCGTGGAGGCGGGCGCCGGCCTTCTGGGCCTGGCGGGCGAGCTGCTCGTCGAAGTCGTCGCGCTTGCGGACGAGTCCGTAGTCGGGGTACGAGGCGAGATCCGGCCAGTCGAGCTGGAGGCGGACGCCGCCGCCGATGATCCGCAGCCCCTTGTTGCGGAGCCAGCCGGCCTCCTCGGAGATGTCGATGCCCATGGACACCAGCTGCTTGGTCGCGCGGGGTGTGAGGCCGTCGCCGCAGACCTTCTCCCTCGGGAAGCTGGTCTTCTCCAGCAGGAGCACGTCCAGCCCGGCCTTCGCCAGGTAGTACGCGGTGGTGGAACCGGCTGGCCCGGCCCCGACGACGATCACATCGGCGGTGTGTTCGGTAAGGGGCTGGGGCTCGGTCACGACGGGTTCTCCCCAAGAGGTAGTTGGAGCACTGGAAGACCAGAAAACAGGTGCCGACAGGCATCGGACATGGGCAGTCTATTCAGCGGAACCTGATCACCGGCTGAAGGGCTGCCCCTGTGAACCGAGCTCTGCCCGACGTACGGCTGCGCGTCCCCACCGACGAGGACGCCTTCGCGTGGCACCGGATCTTCGACGACCCCGACGTCATGGAGTTCCACGGCGGCCGGGCCGCCGAGCTGTCCGTCTACGAGGAGCTCACGGCACGCCAGCGTCGTCACGACGCCGAGTACGGGTTCTGCCTGTGGACCATGCTCGACGAGGAGGGCCGGGCCATCGGCTTCACCGGCGCCCAGCCGTGGCCGCAGACCTGGGGTCCTGCCGGCGAGATCGAGATCGGCTGGCGGCTCGCCCGCGACCACTGGGGCAAGGGGTATGTGACGGCCGCCGCCCTGCTCACCCTGGAGCGGGTGCGGGCGGCCGGCGTCCAGAACGTCGTCGCCATGGTCAACGCCCGCAACGAGCGCTCGATAGCGGTCACCCGACGGCTGGGCATGGAGCTGGCGGAGACCTTCACGACGCCCGTCTCACAACAGGTGGGCCACTGCTACTGGCTGGCCCTCTGAGCCGCCGACCGGGATTCCAGGCCCACCAACCCCCGTTTCGTGACGCAGAGTAGCGAACTTCGGCAGATCGCCACGCACTGCTTCCGAACGGGCGCCCCCGGCGGCTACCCTGCGGGTACCGCTGGGGGTGAACGTCTGTGCGCTTGACACCCAAGTCATTCGAAGTGCGTGTGCCTCGGTTCGTCGGGCTGATGGCCGTGGACGCGCGTGAGACGGCCGCGGCGAGCGGAGTCGGGCTGGCCGCCGGTGACCGGCCGGACGTCGAACTCGCCGTCGTGGACTACGTCGTACGGCAGTACCCGCCGCCGGGCGTCGAGGTACCGCGAGGCGCGGTGGTGACCGTCTGGTTCGAGCTCGGCGACGACGGCGGGGGCGTGCGCGAACCCCGGCGCGGCGGCCCTCCCCCCGGGTTGCGCAGGGAGTTGGACGAGCCGGGGGAACCGTTCTCGCTACGGCGGTAGGGCGGCGCGGCGCGCCCCCGCCGCCGCGCCGGACCTCCTCTACTTCTGCAGGAACAGGATCGCGACCGCCACTCCCCCGCCGACCACGAAGGCCGCCGCGATGGTGAGGATCCACATCAACGCCCGGCCGCGCGGCTCGGCGACGGGCCCGGCCGGGAGCTGATGGCCGATCTCGACCATCGGAACCTCGTACGGCTCGACGGGCTGAGACGGGTGCGTCGTCGGTTGGCTGTGCGGGGTCGGTTGGCTGTGCGGGGTCGGTTGGCCCTGCGGAGTCGGCAGGCTGGCCGAGGTCGGCTGGCTCTGCGGGGGTGGATAGCTCTGCGGGGTCGGCTGGCTCTGGACCGGCGGCACTCCCTGCATCGTGCCGTAGGCCGCGGGGCCGCTCGGCATCGCTGGGAACGGGGGTGCGATCACGCCCGTGCGGGCGCCGGCCATCTGCACCAGATAGGGGGCCAGGAACGCCGCCGCGAAGATCCAGACGAGGCCGAAGAGCATGGCCTCGGCGAGGTTGAGGCCCACGTCGACCTGGCCGGCGGCGGAGAGGCCGCCCCCGAAGTCGGTCGTGGCGGAGCCGGACGCCTCCATGGCGAAGCCGCTGATGCCGGCGAGAAGGAGGAAGAGGCCGAAGAAGACACCGGCGGCGAGGAGTTGCTCACCCCGGCCCGAGGAGCGGCGGGCGGCGAGGACTCCGAGGACCAGGGCGCAGATCGCGCCGAGCGCCAACGCGCCCACGACCGCCCAGGCGTTGACGGCGTCGCCCAGCTCGGACAGCCCGAACGACTCGCGTTCGAAGCCGCCGTAGGGGCTGGACCCGCCGAGGCCGTAGTCGCCGGAGGAGTCGCCCCCGTAGGAGCCGTTCCCGTACGAGTCGTCGCCGTACGACGAGTCGTCCCCGTACCGCGAGCGGCCCGCCTCGCCCTCGACGGGCGCGCCCCAGGAGATGCCGAGGAAGGCGACGGCGATGTTGGGCAGGATGAACAGCGCGATCAGCAGCGGATTGACGTCGTCCTCCCAGTCGGCCTGGAGCTCGTCGCTCGACGCGAGGGTGATCAGGGCGACGAGCGAGCACAGGGCGAGCACGATCGCCATGGCGCGTACGGCCGTTCCGGTCGCCCGGAACAGGGAGCGCGGACCGGGGCGCACGGCCAGCCAGGCGGCCAGGTCGTCGCGGTGCAGCACACCGCCCGAGACGGCGGCCGTGAGCACCAGCGCGCCGAGCGCGGCGAGCCAGGGTGACGTGGAGACCTCGGCGAGGGCGACGGTCGGCTGGGCGAACAGCCCGAGCAGCAGAACGGCGACGGTCACCAGCAGCGTGACCCGCACGGCCGCTTCGAGCCCGGCGGAACGGCCGGGGGCGCCACCTGGGCCGGGAGTGCCGGGGAGACCAGGTGCACCCGGGGCGCCGGGGGTGACGCCGCCGGGGACGGTCCAGCCGACGCCGGGTCCGGCGAAGCCGGCGTACCCGGCGCGGGTCGCCAGACGGGTGCGGAGTTGACGTACGCCCAGGTAGAGCGCGACGACGAACAGCAGGGTCACCGTGAGGGGGACCAGGGTGAGGGTGAAGCCGGCCTCGATGGTCCGGAGTTCGCCGGAGTAGCCGCCGCCGGTCTCGGAGACCTCGAAGCCGCCGCCGACGCCCTGGAGGAGCGAGGCGAGGGCGATGCCCATGCGGTCCCCGAAGCCGACGATGTCCTCCCCGTCCTGGCCGTAGTCGGGGATGGCGAGGGCGACGGCACTGCCGAGCAACAACAGCACCGGCCAGAGCGCCGCGAGCGCCGATCCGGCCCAGTCACCGCGGAAGGCCCGCCCCAGGAAGGCGCCCAGCGGTGACGGGCGGGCGGGGACC
>NZ_LIRK01000430.1 GCF_001419765.1 Streptomyces torulosus | reverse complement strand
TTCTGGGCCTGCGGGTCGGCGCCGCCGCCGACCCGGTCGCCCCGCCCTCCGCCCCGCAGGGCCTCGCGGCCCAGGTTCCGGCGGGCGCCGCCCACTCCCAGCATGTTTCCTGCTCCACCACGGGTCATGACGGTCTCCTTCTCTTCATCGGCGAAGTTCGGGACGATACGTTCCGTCTCGCCTGTTGACCGCTCCACTGTCAGGCGAGACGGAACGTCTTGTCAACCTGATAAGTTCGAGGCATGGCCAACAAGACCGCCCCTGACTCCACCCGCCGCAGCGAGAAGTCCCGCCGCGCCATCTACGACGCCGCCCTCGCCCTCGTCGGCGAGGTCGGCTACCAGAAGACGACCATCGAGGGCATCGCCGCCCGCGCCGGCGTCGGCAAGCAGACGATCTACCGCTGGTGGTCGTCCAAGGCGGACGTCCTGCTGGAGGCGTTCCTGGATCTGAGCGCCCAGGCGGCGGAGGCGGCGGCCCGGCCCGAGGTCCTCGGGGAGCAGGCGCAGTACGAGATCCCCGACACCGGGGACCTGGAGGCCGACCTCAAGGGCGTGCTGCGCGCCACCGTGGACGAACTGCTCGACCCCAAGTTCGAGGTCCCCTCGCGTGCCCTGGCCGCCGAGGGCGTCGTCAACCGCCAGCTCGGCACCGAGTTCGTCGCCAAGCTCCTCGAACCCCAGCTCCAGCTGTATGTGAAGCGCCTGCGCGCAGCCCAGGAGCAGGGTGCCGTGCGCCCCGACATCGACCCGCGCATCGCCCTGGAACTCTTCGTCTCCCCGCTCGCCCAGCGCTGGCTGCAGCACACGGGCCCCATCTCGTACGACTACACGGACGCACTGGTCGAATACGCCCTGTACGGCCTCGCCCCCCGCTGACGCGGTCAACTCCCCGCACCGGTGTGACCAAACCGACCGGACCGGGCCCCGCGGCGGGCCGTAAATCCCGTCAAAGCATGGAATTGCGCACCATCCCTGTCCGCGCTCCGGCTTCGCCCCACCTACCCCGGATGGGCGCTCCGGTCCCCTGCGACGCAGGATGGTGGGACGATGAGGCATGCTGTCCGCACCACAGCGAGGCGAGGGGATAGATGAGCGCGACGTTCGGCGGCCGGTCCGGTCGGCAGGGCAGGATCTCCGAGTGGCTGCGGGGCCGACGCGCAGGCCGCCCGCTCGACGAGACCCCCGACGCCGCCGGCCGTGAGGCGCTGCTGCTCGCAGCCGCCGCCGCCGGACTCCCGCTCGCGCCCGCCGCGCACCCCTCGGGCTACCGGTGCTCCTGCGACCGCGTCGGCTGTCCGACGCCCGCCCGCCACCCGGTCTCCTTCGCCTGGCAGACGCAGTCCACCACCGACCGCGCCCAGGTGGAGCGATGGGCCCGGCACCAGCCGGAGGCCAACTTCATCACCGCGACCGGCATGGTCCACGACGTGCTCGACGTACCGCTCGCCGCCGGCCGACAGGCCCTGGAACGGCTGCTCGCCGCCGGTGTGGAGGTGGGGCCCGTCGCGGAGTCGGAGTCCGAGGCGGAGGACGGACGGCTCCTCTTCTTCACCCACACCCGGGGCACCCCCGAGGACGAGGACGAGTGGTGGCCCTGCGAGCTGGACTGCCACCCCGAGACCATGGACGAGCATCCCGGCCTGCGCTGGCACTGCCGGGGCTCCTACGTCCTCGTACCGCCCGCCCGGCTCCCCGGTGACGTCGACGTCCACTGGGTGCGCGGCCCGGAGCACCCGCTGCCCGACCCGCTGAGCCTGCTGGAGATCCTCACCGACGAATGCGCCCGCCACATGGCCGGAGAACCGGATCGCACGGCCTGGCCGCAGCACGGCTGAACCCCGGAGGCGTCACCCGTCCCCAGGGAACGGGCCCCGCGTGTCACTCGCCCTTCGCGGACGTGAGGCCGCCCACCTGGCCGAGGAACTTCACCTGCTCGTCGGAGGCCGTCCGCGCCGGGTCCAGGACCGCCTGGTTGGAGACGAACTCCAGCGTCAGCGACTGCCGCGGCTCGCCCGTCATCAGCGCCCGGACAGCCGCGTCGTTGACGGGGATGTCCACTCCCTGCGCGGCCGTCTGCTTCTCGTAGTGGCGGGTCGTGAAGAAGACCAGCGCTCCACCGTCCGTGGTGCGCAGCCCGACCGGCGCGTAGTCGCCGTTCGTGAGGGGCTCGTCGACGTACTGCCGCACGATGCCCGGCCGTTGCGCGTTCTTCTGGCGCTTCGCGCGCTCCTCCGAGGTGAACGGGCCGTCGGCGAAGAGGGCGCTGTCCTCCTTCAGATACGTCACGTACTTCTCGGGCAGCTCCGCCGGGGCCACCGACAACTGGGGGTCGTCCGGGGACACCACCTGCGCGTAGCCGTCCTCGTCCTTCTTGAACTGCGGGACGTCGGCGGCGGGCATGATCGTGAGGAAGGACACCTCCCACACGTCGTCCAGACCGTCGCGGGTGAACACGAACAGCCAACGGTCGCTGTCCCGGCCCTTGTTGGCGGCCGCGTCGACCACGAACCAGCGGGGCCAGGCCGCCTTCTCGGGGATCGTGTACTTCACGTCGCTCAGCTTCAGCGGCACATGGTCGGGGTTGCCGCCCGGGCTGATCTTCGCGCCCGAGCGGAGCTTGCCGCCGTCGATGTCGGCGAGGGCGCCGGTCACCCGTGAGGCGTCCCGGGACTGGTCGTACTCCTTGTCCGCGTCGTTGTACGCGGTGGTGAACTCCTCCAGCGCCCGGGCCGCCTCGCCCTGGGTCGACGAGGGCACGATCTCCAGATCGCCGCGGACCACCACGCACGCGCTCGCCGTCAGCGACAGCACGGCCATCGCCGCGGTCAGCAGCGCTCCATGGCCGTGACGCCGAAGCCCGCGCCGCCCCTCGCGCGTACGAACCGGACGAACCTCACGAAGCCTTCGTGTGCTCGGAACCCCGCGAACCCTGCTCATCAGGAACCTTCACCTTCCCCTTCCCGGAGGCGAACCCTACCGGGGCGAGGAACAGCGCGAGCGTCGGGACCAGATACAGGACCCAGACCGTGACTTGGAGGACCGTCGGGTCGGCCTGGAAGTTGAACACGCCCTTCAGCAGGGTGCCGTACCAGCTGTCCGGCGGGATCGTCCCCGTGATGTCGAACGCCTTGTCCGTCAGCCCGGGGAGGAAGTCCGCCTCCTGGAGGTCGTGGAAGCCGTACGCGAGGACGCCGGCCGCGACGACGACCAGCATGCCGCCGGTCCACGTGAAGAACTTGGACAGGTTGATGCGCAGGGCACCCCGGTAGAACAGCCAGCCGAGGACCACCGCGCTCGCGAGGCCCAGCAGCACACCGATCAGCGGGCCCTCCGTGCCGTCGCCGGACGCCCGGACGGACGTCCACACGAACAGCGAGGTCTCCAGGCCCTCCCGGCCCACCGCCAGGAACGCGGTCGCCACCAGGGCGCCCGTGCCCAACCGCAGGGCCGTGTCGAGCTTTCCGTGCAGCTCCGACCGCAGGTGCCGGGCCGTGCGCCGCATCCAGAAGACCATCCACGTCACGAGGCCCACCGCGATGATGGACAGCGAACCGCCGAGCGCCTCCTGCGCCTCGAACGTCATCTCCTGCGAGCCGAACTCGAGGACGCAGCCGAAGCCCAGGGCGAGAGCGACGGCGGCACCGACACCGATCCAGATGGGCCGCAGGGCGTCCCGGCGTTCCGTCTTCACCAGGTAGGCGATGAGGATGCAGACGACGAGACTGGCCTCCAGGCCCTCGCGCAGCCCGATCAGATAGTTCGCGAACACGGCGTCAGCCCTCCGTCGTCGAGGAGAACAGCGCCCGGCCCCACCAGTCGTCCGCGTCCCGGACACCCGGCGGGACGGCGAAGATCGCCGAACCCACGTGCTGGATGTACTCGTTGAGCGCGTCCGTGGCCAGATTGCGCTGGATCGGGATGAACCCCTTGCGCACGTCCCGCTGGTACGCGAGGAAGAACAACCCCGCGTCCAGCCGGCCCAGTCCGTCGGTGCCGTCGGTGAACGAGTAACCGCGGCGCAGGATCGTCGCCCCGTCGTTGGAGTCGGGGTGCGCGAGCCGTACGTGCGCGTCGGGCTTCATCGCCTTCAGGAACGGCTTGTCCCGCTCCTTCGCCTTGCCGACGGGCGCGCCCTCGCCCTTGTCGCGGCCGAAGATGTCCTCCTGCTCCTGCAGCGACGTCCGGTCCCAGGGCTCGATGTGCATCCGGATGCGCCGGGCCACCAGGTACGAGCCGCCGGCCATCCAGGACGGCCCGTCCTTCTCGTCCACCCACACGTGCTTCTTCAGCCGGGCGGTCTCCGTGCCCGCGATGTTGCGGGTGCCGTCCTTGAACCCCATGAGGTTGCGCGGGGTCTGCGCCTCCGGCGTGGTCGACGAGGTCTTGCCGAAGCCGAGCTGGGACCAGCGCACCGACACCTTGCCGAAGCCGATGCGGGCGAGGTTGCGGATGGCGTGCACCGCGACCTGCGGATCGTCCGCGCACGCCTGCACGCACAGGTCGCCGCCGCTGCGGGCCCGGTCCAGGTTGTCGCCGGCGAACTGCGGCAGGTCCACCAGCGCCTCGGGCCGCTGCTTCGCCAGCCCGAACCGCTCGAACAGCGAGGGCCCGAAGCCGAGGGTGAGCGTCAGCCGGGACGGCTTCAGCCCCAGCGCCTCCCCGGTGTCGTCCGGCGGGGCCTCCGCGAGACCGCCGTACGCGCCGTCGCCGACCGCCTTCCCGGCGGTCATCCGGCGCGCGGCCTCCGTCCAGTCCTTCAGCATCGCCACGAACGCCTCGCGGTCGTCCGTCTCCACGTCGAACGCGGCGAAGTGCAGCCGGTCCTGCACCGGCGTCGCGATACCGGCCTGGTGGGTGCCGTGGAAGGCGATGGGACCGCCGGCCGCGGTCACCGTGTCCCCGGTGTCCTCGCCGGGCCGGGCCACGGCCACGGCGCCCCCGGCGACGGCGGCGCCGAGCGCGAGGCCCGCACCGCCCCAGCCGATCAGGGCGCGCCGCGACGGCGCCCGCGAGCCGTCACCGGCCGGGGCGCCGGTCCCCGCGGTGCCGGTCGAGGGGGTGTCCGTCGCGGCGGTGTCGCCGCCGGTCGCGCCGTCGGCGCTGTCGGTGGTGTTCTCGGTGGTGTCCGTCATGACTGCCGACTCTCTTCCGTCGCCTACTTCACGACCGCCGCGGCGAGCTGCGAGAGCGGCTCCGCCAGCGCGTTCACCGCGTCCGACAGCTTGTTCTGCTCGGCCTCGCCGACCTTGTCGTAGGAGACGAAGTCGTAACCCGTCTTGTCCGCGCGGTACTTGTCGAGCAGCGTGTTCAGCGCCGTGAACTGCTTGTCGAGTTCCTTCGTCAGCTCCGGGTCGTTCTCGGCGGCGACGGCCTTCAGCAGCTTGTACGACTCCTCGGCGCCCTCGACGTTCGCCTTGAAGTCGACGAGGTCGGTGTGCGAGTAGCGCTCCTCCTCGCCGGTGACCTTGCCGGTGGCGACCTCGTCGAGGAGTTCCTTGGCGCCGTTGGCCATGGAGGTCGGGGTGATCTCCGCCTTGCCGACCCGCTTCTGCCAGTCGACCAGGTCCTTCACCAGTTGGTCGGCCAGCTCGGAGTCACGGTCGGTGAGCTTGCCGTCCTTCCACAGCGAACGCTCCAGACGGTGCCAGCCGGTCCAGTCCTTCTCCGGGTCCTGGCCCTCCTCCAGACCGTCCTCGCGGACGTCGACCTTCGGGTCGATGTCACCGAAGGACTCGGCGACCGGCTCGGTGCGCTCCCAGCCGATGCGGGAGGGCGCGTACGCCTTCTTAGCCGCCTCGACGTCCCCGTCCTTGACGGCGTCGGCGAACACCTTCACCAGCGGGATCGTCTCGTCGGCCTGCGTCTGCACGTACTTGCGGTACGAGGCCACGGCCTCGTCCAGCCGCGGGTCGCGCTTGGCCACCTTGCCGGAACCGGTCGCGGTGACGTCCTGGCGTATGCCGTCGCCCTTCATGCCCGGCTTGCAGGCGATCCGGTAGTCGCCCGCCTTCACCTCGGCGGTGACCTTCTGCTTGGTGCCGGGGCCGATGTTCTCGCGCTCGGTGACGACACGGTCGTCCGGGAAGAGGAGGTAGACCTCGGTGACCTTGGAGCCCTTGTTCTCGATGTCCAGCTCGACGTGCCCCGCCGGGAACTCCTTCTTCGACACCTCGCACTTGGTGTCGGTCGCGGTCACCGCGATGACCCCGTCCGCGCCCGCGCTGCTCTTCTCGGTGCAGCCCGTGACGGCGGTCAGGGCCGCGACGGTCGTGGCGGCGGTGACGAAGGACAGTCTGAGGGGGCGCATTTCGGCTCCAAGGAAGGACACAGGGGACACACAGATAAGGTGAGGCTGCCCCAAGTTATCTGAGGCTTACCTCACCAGATGCCGTGCCTCCAGTGAAGCCCGCGCACCGGTGCCCGTACGAGCACGGCCCGATCACGGTGGCCAAAAGCAGAGTCCATGGTTCGGTCAAGGGCCGGTCAAGTTTCCCATTCCGTGGTCAAGAACCCCGTTTCGGTGTGATCAAGACATCACCGGTGCGCGGCCGCGGGTCGGCAAGCGTCCGGAAGCGACTGGACGGCCCCGGGGATGCTTCAATTCCGCATGTGACCGACTTCGATGTGCTGCGGGTGTTCTGCGGGCCCGGCGGCGGGTACGGCAACGAACTGGGCGTCGTCCGCGAGGGCTCCGTGATGCCCGACCGCGCCGACCGTCAGGCGTTCGCCGCCAAACTCGGCTTCAGCGAGACCGTGTTCGTGGACGACCCCGAGCGCGGAGTCATCGACATCTACACCCCCACGCTGCGCCTGCCGTTCGCCGGGTACCCCTGCGTCGGCACGGCCTGGCTCCTCGACGTACCCGAACTGGTCACCCCGGCCGGTGTCGTCGGCGCCCGACTGGACGGCGAGTTCAGCTGGATCGAAGCCCTGCCCGAGTGGGCCCCGCCCCGCACCTTCCGTCAGTACGGCACCGCCGCCGAGATCGACGACCTCACGGTCCCGCCGCCCGGTGAGTGGATCTACGCCTGGGCCTGGGAGGACGAGGCCGCCGGCCGGATCCGCGCCCGCGCCTTCCCCGGCCGCGACGACGGCATCGACGAGGACGAGGCCACCGGCGCCGCGGCCCTCCAGCTCACCGCGCAGCTGGGCCGCGCCCTGAACATCACCCAGGGCGCGGGATCCCAGCTCCTGACGGCCCCGCAGCCGCACGGCTGGGTGGAGGTCGGCGGAAGGGTGTTCCTGGAACGATGAGGTGGGGGTGCGGCCGGTCGTCCGACCGCTCCACCGCACCCGTCACGCGGACGGAGGGAACACGGACAGGGGGCCTCCTCGGCCCTTCCGCCGCACCCTCACGCGGACAGGGGGAACTCCTCGCCCAGGGCCAGGAACACCGCCGTGTTCAGGGCGAACGCCCGCTTGCACTCGCTCACGATCCGCTGCTTCTCCAGATCGTCGGCCCGCACCCGGTCCAGCAGCTCGCGGTACCCCCGCTTGAACGCGGCCGGATTGGCGATGTCCTCGAACACGTAGAAGCGGACGCCGTCGCCCTTCCGCTCGAAGCCCCACGTCTTCTCGGCCCGGTCCCGGATGATCTGCCCGCCGGAGAGGTCGCCGAGATAGCGCGTGTAGTGGTGGGCCACATAACCGCCGGGCCAGCTCCGCGCGCACTCGGCGACCCGCGTCGCGTACGCTTCCGTCGCCGGCAGTGCCGAGAGCGTCGAGCGCCAGCGGGGGCCGCGCAGGTGCTCCAGGTCCCGCTCCAGCGCGGGCAGCCGCATCAGCTCCGGCTGGACGAACGGCCCCGCGACCGGGTCGTCGACCAGCGCCCGCGCGCCGCTCTCCAGCGCCTCGTAGACGAACCAGAGCTGCTCGGTGTACCGCGCGTACGCCTCGACGCCGAGTTTGCCGCCGAGCATGTCGCCGATGAACGTCGTGGTCTCCGCCTCGGTGTGCTGCTCGTGCGACGCGGTGCGGATGAGCGTGGAGAACGCCGTGTCCGAGGTGACCGACGCGTTCATGAAGGCCTCCGATGCCTAGGGGGAGACGAGAAGCTGCGCTCAGTTTCGGTGGTTAGGGTTACCTAAGTCAACAGGTTCCCGACTCCCTGTCGGTAAAACGGTACCCCGGATCATCACGACTCCCACATGGAACGAGGACGCGATGAGAAAACCCGCCTGGCGGCCGGGAGGGCCGAAGGCGGGTGGGGTGGCACGGGTGTGAGTGGAGCCGCGGGCGGGCCGGGTGTCACGGGAGGGTGCCGGTGTCACGGAAGGGTGCCGGTGTCACGGAAGGGTGCAGGGCGTCACGGGAGGGTGAGGATGTCCGCCCCTGTCTCCGTGACGACCAGCGTGTGCTCGAACTGGGCGGTGCGCTTGCGGTCCTTGGTCACGACCGTCCAGCCGTCGTCCCACATGTCGTAGTCGTACGACCCGAGGGTGAGCATCGGCTCGATCGTGAAGGTCATTCCGGGCTGCATCACGGTCGTCGCGTGCGGGGAGTCGTAGTGCGGGATGATCAGCCCGGAGTGGAACGACGAGTTGATCCCGTGCCCCGTGAAGTCGCGCACGACCCCGTACCCGAACCGCTTGGCGTACGACTCGATGACCCGCCCGATGATGTTGATCTGCCGCCCCGGCTTGACGGCCTTGATGGCGCGGGTGAGGGACTCGCGGGTCCGCTCGACGAGCAGCTTCGACTCCTCGTCGACGTCGCCCACGAGGTACGTGGCGTTGTTGTCGCCGTGGACGCCGCCGATGTACGCCGTCACGTCGAGGTTGACGATGTCGCCGTCGCGCAGCACGGTCGAGTCGGGGATGCCGTGGCAGATGACCTCGTTGACGGAGGTGCACAGCGACTTGGGGAAGCCGCGGTAGCCGAGGGTGGAGGGGTAGGCCCCGTGGTCGCACATGTACTCGTGGGCGACGCGGTCCAGCTCGTCCGTGGTGACGCCGGGGGCGATGTGCTTGGCGGCCTCGGCCATCGCCCGGGCCGCGATCCGCCCGGC
>NZ_LIRK01000043.1 GCF_001419765.1 Streptomyces torulosus | reverse complement strand
ATGTACGAGGTCGAGTCGGACCCTCCGGTCTCGGCGAGGTTCGCCGACTCACCGGCGGGTTCGGCGGCACCGGCGGAGCCGTCCGCGGCCTCGGCGGCTCCGGCCGTGTCCGACTTCGTGCCCGCGGCTGCGGCTGCGGCGGACCGGCTTGGCCGGGGCGGCTTCCTCCGGGCCTGTGCCCGCTCACTCCAGGAGATCGCCGACCGCCTCGGCGACGGCGTCCTCGGCGACCTGGCCGCCCTGCTCTTGCCCGTCATGGGCCCGGATCTGCCAGCACGAGCTGATCCACTCTTCGAGATTTCCTGGAGCTGGTGCAGCGACAACGCCGTGAGAAAGAGACGGGTTCACATGAGACGGGACAAGGGCACCGTGACCGTCGCGGCGATCCGCCTCTGGCTTCGGGGGTAGATCCATTATCCCCGTGCGGGGGCGCGCCTGTCACCGTTCCCCGGAATGATCTTTACGCCTGAATTGCGCCTTTAGGCTTGCTGGCAACGGGCACAACACACTGACCTGATCTGGGAGTTGAGAGTGGCGCACGACGTTGCCGCACTGGCCGCGGAACTCACGGGCATGGCCGCTGCGGATCACCAGGCCGCCCCCCACGCGAACAGCGACGACCCTGCCGAGCAGCTGGCCTGGCGGCGACTGACCGCACGGCACGGTGACCGGCTCGGCGAGATCATGGACGAGTATGGCTGGCCGACGGAGGAACGGGTCGGCGAGAAGGCCGCGCGCGCAGCGTGGCTGATCGCCCAGCACGCTGACCGGCAGCTCGAAATTCAGCGACGCGCCCTGAAGCTGATGCAGCAGGCGGTGTCGGCAGGCTTGGCCAGCCCACGCGAGCTGGCCTTCTTGCGCGACCGCACGCTGGTCAATGAGGGCCGCAAGCAGATTTACGGCACTCAGATCGCCGGCGTGAAGGACGGGGTACCGGTCCCCTGGCCCTGTGAAGAGCCCGACCGCATGGACGAACTCCGTGCAGAAGTCGGCATCGATCCCTTCGACGAGTACGTTGCCAAGTTCGCGATGGCCTGACGCCCCGTTCCCATCCGCATCCGCATCCGCATCCGCATCCGCATCCGCATCCGCATCCGCATCCGGCGGATCCCTGCCCAGGTCACCTGCCGTAGGTGATGATCCGCCGGACAGGCCCTGGTACTCCAGCCGTAGATCGTGATCTTGCTGGTCGGGGCTGGCACAGCCGTAGCCAGGTGCTGTCGCTGCTACGGTCGGGCGCATGCTGATTGTCGAACTTGCCTTGACCGCTTCACCTGAACGCCTCGCGGCACGTCCGGCGCATCGCGCACTCCTCAGCCGCCTTCACGAGGAGGGCCGTCTCGTCGCCGCCGGTCCGTTGGCTGACGACACCGGTGCGCTCCTTGTCTTCGACACGGAACGCGAAGAGCTGGACCGCATACTCGACACCGATCCGTACTACCGCACCCCTGGTGTGCAGGTGGTTGGTGTGCGCGAATGGGCGCCGGTTGTGGGTCTGACCCGACTACGTCGCGATCATTCCTGACACGCGGCTTGTCGGCGGTAGCGGCTGTGGCGGGCGCAGGCTTGATGGCGTGCCAGACACCACGCCGCTCGCCCCGATGACCCGCACACGGCCATCAGTGCCTTCAACTACCTCCGGGTCGTCCAGGCCGACGATTTCGACGCCACCCGTGAATTCGCCTGCGCCGAACCGCGGATGCCCGAGCTGCTCGTCGACGTCGCCGAACGCATCGTCGTCCCGGTCACCCGCGCTGCACGGCCCGGCCGCGGCCGAGCCGTGCGCGGGCACCTTCGCCTTGGAGGGATCGGGCGCGTGTTCGTGACCTCGCTGCGGACCTGGGCGCAGGCCGGGCCGGACACGGCGGAGGGCATCGCCCGCGGCGCCGTCATCGACTTCGCCGCACAGTTCCTCACCGAGGACCACGAGGACGTCGCCGACACCCTGCGCCAGCTGAAGGCCGTCGGCTTGGGCCAGGCCATCGATACGCACCCCGCACCGGCCGGTGCGCACTGAGCGCGCTCGCGTAGCGCGCGCCGAGGATGGCGGTGGTGCGCACCGCGCATCGGGTGCGCACCACCGCCAGACAGATCCACCGCACCGTGCGCCCCACCGCACCGCACCAGGTGCGCGCGGCGGCAGGCCCTCTATCACACAACCCCCTTGACCACGGCCTGACCGACGGCCCGAACATGCTGTGGCAAGGAGAAACGTGCCGGGTGGCACACCTGGGCCAGGGATGCCGAGCGCGCCAGTCCGACTTGGTCAAGGGGTCGGTCGACGGTGCGCGCACCGGTGCGGTGCGGAACATCGAGTGCGGTGCACCGAGTGCACGCGAGCGCCCGCCATCGCGGTGCGCACCAGAGTGAGCTTCCGCCAACTTGAAGGCACAGTCAAAGAGCTGGTGTGACGGTCTTCCGGGGTGCTCACGCTGGTTGTGGGCGGCTGTCTGTGGAGTAGGTCGTCTGCCAACGGTTGACTCCGAGGTCGGTCAGGACGAGCAGAGCATCGGAGAGCCGTATGCCAGAGAACGGTGGTGTCCGGATTGGCGGGCGGCCACGCGGAACTGGACCTGTTCCGGTGAACCTTGCTGCGCGGCCCCACCCATCCACCAGGCGGAATGCCTTCCAACGCCCCGCCCGAAGCGGTTACTCCTTGCCGGGTTCGGCCATCGCCGACGGACCCGACTGAAGTTTCCGTGTTGGACTACGTGATTCCACGGATACCGCTTCATGAGGCGACAAAGGAGACTTGCGCTCGTACCGGGGCCTTGCACTGCCCGTGCCCGCAGCCCCTTCTGGTTCGAAAGGCGCTGGTTGAAAGAAAGCACCGATGCCCGGGCTCCGGCGGAGTGCGACCCCGCGTGCACCGAGGTGACCATGCCGCGCAACGCCCGACCGTACGGCTGACCACGAGCAGAGGACGATCCAGTTTCGAGCACCGCAGGGCACTGGCGGCGGTACGCAAATGGAGCCACGACCGTCAGGTCGCCGCGGCCATGCCTCGCTTCATCTGGTCAACCCCGAACGGCAATCCACAAGTACTGGCAATGACTCGAGCAGTCGCACGTCAGTGTTGAATCAGGAGTACGGTACCCGTGTCCATGCCCCCGCCCTCCGGGTCCCAGCAGCCCCAGGACCTGTACCAGTCTGCACAACTGCAGGGCCCGCATCCGCCCCTCCAGGGACCGCACCCACACGCCCCTTACCAGGTCTGGGGCCAGGGCTACACCCCCTTCGCCCGCTCTGCCCCGGTCAACGGCGTTGCCATCGCCGCCCTTGTGCTGGGCTTGTTGTGCTTCCTGCCGGCGGTGGGGCTGGTCCTCGGGATCATCGCGCTGGTACAGATCGAGAAGCGGGGTGAGCGCGGCGAGGGCATGGCGATCGCGGGCGCGGTCGCGTCGTCCCTGGGAATCGCCCTGTTGCTGTTCCCGAATGTCGTCCACGACTCTTGGGAGGGCTTCGTGGAGGACACCAAAGACAGCAGTAGCCGCTTCCTCGCCAAGGGCGACTGCTTCGACTTCGACGTCCCGGGCTTGGAATTCGACCGGGGCGCCGACCACGTCGACTGGGTGTCCTGCAACTACGAGCACGATGCCGAGGTGTTCGGCACCATCCCGCTGTCCAACGACGACTACCCGGGCGACGACTACCTCACCGACAAGGCCGAGGACGAGTGCTGGACGCTCCGGGATGCCTACGCGATGGACCACTGGAGGCTGACCGACAAGGTCGGCGTCAACTACCTGACGCCCACCGCAGAGAGCTGGTCCTGGAGAGGCAACAAGATCACCTGCGTCTTCACCCACACCAACGCGTACGGCACCCTGCGGGACCCGCTGCGTACCGACGAGTCCACACTCAACGCCTACCAGCTGGCGTTCCTGAAGGCGATGAACGCCGTCGACGAGGTCCTCCACGAGGAGCCCGAGGAAGACGCCGAGGAGAACCTCGGCGCCCACAAGGACTGGGCGGCGGACGTCCGGGACGTGCTCGGCGAGCAGGCGGACACGCTGCGCCGTCACACCTGGCCGGGCCACACGGACAAGTCCGTCGACGCCCTGGTGAGGGACATGCAGGACGCCCGCGCGGAATGGGCGAAGGCCGCCACCACAAGTGACGCCCACACGTACTACCTGCACTACGACAACGGCTACAAGTACGTCGACGGCGACACCACCCGCAGTGCCCGCTCGGACCTGGGTCTCGCCTTCACCCCGCCCTCGACTGTCGCCAAGTCGAGCCAGTAACCGTGAGGACTGGGATGATCTTCGTACCCGGCGTGCCCGAGGGCGCGGGCGTCGCGGCGCGCGACCGCGTTGCCGATACGGTTCTGCCGGGACCGGGGCCGGCGCGACTGACCGGCGGGGAGGCGGCGACGTCCGGCGTCCTGGAGCCGCCGCCGCTGCTTGCGCAGCTCCACCTTCTTCGCCGCTTCGACTTCGGCTTCCAGGGCCGCTTCCAGAGCGGCTGCCACCCCAGGGGCTCATCGAGCTCGCGCTCCTGGTCCTCGTCGAGCGCCGCAGCCATTTTCTTCGCGGCGGCGCCGGCGCGGGCATCGTCAGGGCTGAGGTGTTCTTCCGGGTTGCTCACGCGACTCCTCCTGTGGTCCGGCCCGGTCTGTGCTGGGTGCCGGGCTGTTGGGTGTGTTGCGGTGGAGCCGTCGCCGGCGCGGGCTGCGGTCGGGGACCGTGGGCGAGGAGGGCGTGCTCCCGGGCGCCTTCCTGGACCCTGGCGAGTGCTGCCTCGGCGAGCGTCCGGCGGATCTGCGTTCGGGGTCCACTGGATGACCGGGCTGCCCTTGAGTGGTGACGTTGCCGTTGTCCAGGGCCTTGCCCCTGCGGACACACACCAGCCGGTAGACACCCTCGGCCAGGACCGCCGGCATGCCGCTGACCTCGTCGCAGACCACCGAGACGTCGGAGCCGGGTGCAGAGGCCCATCCACCCGTGAGGGATCAGTGGAGAGCCACGCGCCCGCCGATGTCCTGAAGCGTCTCGAAGTCGTGGGCGGGTCGATTTCACGGCGAAAGAGAAGCCGCCGCTCACACGTTTGTCACGCGGGAATGCTCTGCGTGTTTGCTAGCGGTGTCGCCCGCGGTGCGCGACCATATAAACGCCGACATCGACATTATCGGCGCGCGCGTGGAAACACCGAGAGAGAAAGAAGGACGACGTGTCCGGCAGCGAAAGCGAAAACCCGGCGATCTCCTCCCCGACCCCCACGCCGACTCGGCCCAGGTCGAACCGGGACTGGTGGCCCAATCAGCTGGACCTTCAAATTCTCCACCAGCACTCGTCCCGTTCCAATCCGATGGACGAGGACTTCGATTACGCCCGGGAGTTCGCGACCCTCGACCTCGACGCGTTGAAACAGGACGTCTTCGAGGTGATGACGACGTCACAGGACTGGTGGCCTGCAGACTACGGCCACTATGGCCCGCTCTTCATCCGGATGAGCTGGCATGCCGCGGGCACCTACCGTGTCGCCGACGGCCGGGGCGGTGGCGGCACCGGCGCCCAGCGCTTCGCCCCCCTCAACAGCTGGCCGGACAACGCGAGCCTCGACAAGGCCCGCCGCCTGCTCTGGCCGGTCAAGCAGAAGTACGGCCAGAAAATCTCCTGGGCCGACCTCCTGGTCTTCGCCGGTAACTGTGCCATGGAATCGATGGGGTTCAAGACGTTCGGTTTCGGATTCGGCCGCGAGGACATCTGGGAGCCCGAGGAGATCTTCTGGGGTCCCGAGGACACCTGGCTGGGAGATGAGCGATACAGCGGTGACAGGGAACTCGCCGCTCCCTTCGGGGCCGTACAGATGGGACTGATCTACGTCAATCCGGAGGGGCCCAACGGAAACCCGGATCCGTTGGCCGCCGCCCGGGACATTCGCGAGACTTTCGGGCGCATGGCGATGAATGACGAGGAGACGGTCGCACTCATCGTCGGCGGCCACACATTCGGCAAGTGTCATGGCGCGGTCGACCCCGCGTACATCGGCCCCGAGCCCGAGGCCGCCTCCGTCGAGCAACAGGGTCTCGGCTGGCGGAACACGTACGGCACCGGCAAGGGCTCCGACACACTCACCAGTGGGCTCGAAGGCGCTTGGACCACCGAGCCGACCCGGTGGGACAACGGGTACCTGGACAACCTGTTCGGCTACGACTGGGAGCTGACGACGAGCCCCGCCGGCGCCAAGCAGTGGACTCCCACGGATCCCGCGGCCCGGGGCACGGTGCCCGACGCTCATGACCCGTCGAAGAGACACGCCCCCATGATGCTGACGACGGACCTGGCGCTGAAGCTGGATCCGGTCTACGGCCCGATCGCGAAGAGCTTCCACGAGAACCCGGGCAGACTCGCGGAAGCGTTCGCCAAGGCCTGGTACAAGCTGTTGCACCGCGACATGGGACCCGTCACGCGCTACCTCGGCCCGTGGGTCCCCGAGCCGCAACTGTGGCAGGACCCCGTCCCCCCGGTCGACCACGAACTCGTCCAGGACGAGGACATCACCGCTCTCAAGAGCAGGATCCTCGCCTCGGGGCTGTCCATCTCCCAACTGGTCACCACCGCCTGGGCATCGGCGGCCAGCTTCCGCGGCACCGATATGCGGGGCGGGGCCAACGGGGCCCGGATCCGACTCACCCCGCAGAAGGACTGGGAGGTCAACCACCTCCCCGAGGTGGCTGAGGTGCTGCAGAAACTGGGGCGGATCCAGCAGGACTTCGACCTCGCGCAAGCGGGCCGGACGAAGGTCTCACTCGCCGACCTGATCGTCCTGGGCGGGTGCGCGGCTGTCGAGCAAGCCGCGCGGAACGCCGGGTTCGACATCGCGGTCCCGTTCGCACCAGGGCGCACGGACGCCTCGCAGGAGCAGACCGACGTGGAGTCGTTCGCCGTGCTCGAGCCCAGGGCCGACGGATTCCGGAACTACCTCCGGGCGGGAGAGAAGCTGTCACCGGAGACACTTCTGCTGGACCGCGCCAATCTGCTGACCCTCACCGCTCCCGAGATGACGGCGCTGATCGGCGGGATGCGCGTCCTGAACACCGGCTACAAGCGCTCGCCGCACGGCGTGTTCACACACCGACCGGAGACATTGACCAATGACTTCTTCGTCCATCTGCTCGAGATGGGCACGGAGTGGAAGGCGTCGGCTTCCGACGAGAACGTGTTCGAAGGCCGGGATCGCACCACAGGCGAGCTGAAGTGGACCGCCACCGCGGTGGACCTCGTCTTCGGTGCGAACTCCCAGCTCCGAGCCGTCGCAGAGGTCTACGCGTCCCGGGACGCCGGGCACAAGTTCGTGCGTGACTTCGTGGCCGCGTGGGACAAGGTGATGAACCTCGATCGGTTCGACCTCTCCTGAACCCGATGCCCGGCTCGGGGCGGTGAGCACTGCTCGCCCGGAGTCCCGGCAACGCCTCCCCGGTGGGGCACGCGCGCTCCACCCGCAGCGGGCGTGCCCGCCGTCCTCATGTCTCCTGGAGTACGGAGAGAACGTTCCCGGCGGGGTCGGTGAACCACGCGATCGCGGCGGGGCCGCCGTCACCCGCCCGGACGATGCCCCTCTCGTCATGGTCGAACCCGGGATAGCGCTCAAGGCTCACGCCGCGCCGCTCCAGCTCGTCGACAGCGGCTTCGATGCCGTCCACGGGGAAGTTGAGGATCGTGAAGGTCGCGGGGATGTGCGACTCCTTCGGGTAGACGAAGACCCGTGTGCCTCCGCCGAGCGTGAGGGTCAGCATCCGCATGTCCCCCTCCCCACTCTCCTCCGCGCGGAGACCGAGAGTCTCACCGTAGAACCGGCGGGCCTCGCCGATGTCGTCGACCGCGAAGCCACTGAACGCCTGAGATTGTCCGAACATGCCCTGTCTCTCCTTCACGGGTGAGCTGCTCCGAGATCTCAGGGCACACCACACGCACCCCGGTCATCGGCGCGCCACGCTGATGACGCGAGGGTCACAGCAGCCGGAGTTCACGCGCGCGGCGTACGGCGTCGTTGCGCCGGTTCACGGCCAGCTCCCTCATCTGGGCGGTGGCCCGCCGCAGCACGTCCCGTTCCCGTCCGCTCAGCTGTTCCACGATCATCGCGGGCGCGTCCGCCGCCGGTACGGCGTCCGGGCGGGCGGCGGCGCCGGGCTGGAGCCAGCCCACCGCCTTGTCGCTTCCATATGCCAGTCGTGATCCAGAATGAGGTAGAGGGCAGCTCGCCGCCGTCGACGGACAGGCTGCGCCTGCGCAGATCGTTGAACGCGCCGCGACGGGAGGCGGTGCACGCATCCTTCCGCAGGGCTGGCGGGCCCGCGTTCTGGCACTTCGGCCGCGAGGGCCGAACAGAACCTCTTGGACGCGATCGCCAGCCCCCGCCGGGACGCTGCCCTCGCCCACCGTGCCGAAGAGAGGCGGCGCCGTCTCGCGCAGGAGGCAGTGCCCCGTCGGGCCGACCACAGTCGACGAGGGGCCTGGTTCGCCCTCCCGGGTCGGTCGTGGCGATCACGATCGCCACGGCGACCAGAGCGAGCGGCCGGAATCTCCGGCGGTCCCGAGGTCTCACGCTGTGCAGGGGTTCACCTCCCTGAAGACTTGGGTGCCGGTGTCGTAGGTGTGTGTTTCGGCTCCGTCGATCACCGAGCTGGCTGGGTTCCCTGCGGTCCGACGCGGGCGCGCTCTTCCGCGGACATGTGCCCTCGCCCGGTTCCACTGTCTGCCGAGGCGAGAACGCGCTGGGGTGGGGAGAGCGGTCGAGGGCCAGGGGGCCGCGCCGCAAGGGCACGGCCCCCTGGCCGACACACCGTCACAGGACGATGAGCTGCCAGTCCTGGTTCGATCCGTCGGTGATGGGCCATTGGATGACCTTGACACCGTCCGTGATGGCGGCGTCCTTGACGTCGGCGCACCATCCGTTACGGACGTTGACGAGCCGGTAGTAGCCGCTGGCCTGGGAGGGGACCAGCTTCCACCACTGGTTGTCGCCGCCGTCGTCGGTCGACTGGTCCAGGGGCGCGCCCTTGAGGGAGTTGTCCGGGCTCTCCAGGAGTTTGCCGCTGCGGACGTTGACCAGCCGGTAGGAGCCGTCGGTGTTCGGCAGCAGTTTCCACTGCTGGTTGGTGCCGCCTGTCGAGGGCCACTGGATGATGGAGGCGCCGTCGGCGCTGGAGGCGTCGCTGACGTCCATGACCTTGCCGCTCTTGCGGTTCACCAGCTTGAAGGTGCCCAGGTCCGCGGTGAAGGGCCGGTCGTAGACCTCCAGGTTGCGGATGGACGCCCAGACCCCGGAGGGCAGTCCGGTGACCGTGACCCGTATGTAGCGGGCCTGGGCACTGAGTACCACGGTCTGCACCTGGCTGGTGCTCGTGGTGTCGGTGCGGTCGGCGAGCGTGGTCCAGGTGGCGTTGTCGGTGGAACCCTCGACGCGGTAGCGGTAGTTGGTGGCGTCCAGTTCCCAGGCGATACGGGCGCCGGTGACCGACTTGACCGCTCCCAGATCGACTTTGAGCCAGTTGCCGGTGTTGGCGTTGTTGGCGCACCAGCGGGTGGCGGTGGAGCCGTCGACGGCCTTGGCCGCGGTGTTGCCCTTGGAGGTCTCCTCGCTGCTGGCGGTGGCGGTCCTGCCCGCGGCGATGTCGGCCGGCTGCACGGTCCGGTCCAGGGTCACGCCGACCACGCTGTCCTCGGGGATGCGGGTCCGGTTGATCCCGGTGACCGTCACCTTGCCGTCCGCACTGACGGAGTACGGCAGGTCGGTGCCCGAGGCCACGTCGTAGACCCGTGTGACCTGGGCGTCTCCGATCGAGGGGGTGGTGAAGGAGGTGCCGCTGTAGCCGGGCAGCAGGTGGAGGTAGAAGGTGCTGCCCTTGTAGGTGTAGCCGTACTTGCCGTCGAGAGGCTGCCAGGGGCCGCCGGTGGTGCCGTAGACGGCCTCGCCGCAGGTGGTCATGAAGGAACCGATCCGGCGCACCAGGTCGGCCTGGGCGGTGGGGACCACGCCGGTGCGGTCCGGTCCGACGTTGACCAGGCAGGTCATGTTCCGCACCCAGGCATTGACCAGGATGTTCATGGCCGTGCCGAAGCCCATCACGCTCGCGCCGGCCTTGTAGCCCCAGGCACCGCCGATGGTGAAGCACTTCTCCGCGACGCGTGCGGTGCGGATCGCGCCGGAGGGCACGGAGGGGCCCTCCTCGCTGGTGTAGTCGCCGATCCAGCCCGAGCGCAGGGTGGTGACGATGTCCGGCTGGTGCTTGCGCACCAGCCCGGTCAGGCCCAGCGGCTTGCCGGTGGCGGGATCGGTCTCGCTGTGGGCGGAGTCCACCGGCCACTCGTTCGCCGGGTCGCGGAACTTGCCGGGCTCCCAGAAGAACGCGGCGTCCGCGTCGGAGCCCTGCTGGCCGAGCCAGCCGCCGTCCCACCACAGGTCGTCGATCTTGCCGTACTGGGTGACCAACTCCCTGACCTGCTGGTACAGCTCGTTCTTCATGATCCGCGCGTTCTCCTTGTGCGCGGGATCCGTGGTGTAGCCCCACTTGTTGGGCAGGCAGTTGGTGCCGCGGACGTCGTAGTAGCCCGGGTAGCGCCAGCTCAGCGGCGACATGTACAGGCCCACCTTCAGCCCGGCCTCGCGTACGGCGGTGACGTACTGGCCGACGAAGTCCTTCTGCAGCGGGGCCTGTCCGGCGTGCCAGGCGTTCGGGTGGGTGGACGGCCACAGCGCGAAGCCATCGTGGTGGCGGGCCGTGAGCACCGTGTACTTCGCGCCCATGTCCTTGGCCAGTTGGACCCAGTCGGCAGGGTTGTAGGCGGTCGCGGTGAACTGCTCGCCGGTGACGTCCGTGACGTACTTCTTGTAGTTCTCCGGGGTGATAGCGGCGTTCTCCATGTACCACTCGCCCTTGGCCGGGCCGGAGTAGACACCCCAGTGGATGAACATGCCGAGCTTGGCGTCCCGCAACCACCCGATCTTCTCGTTGGACTGTTGCTCCACGCCCATGTCGATCTTGGGGATCCGCAGCGGCGGGAGCGGCAACGGCTCACCGGCGACAGCGGCATGAGCGGGTACCGCGAGGGTCGGGGAGACAGCAGCGGCGACCGTCATGGCCGCCATTCCGGCCAGCACTCTTCGTCGAGTGATCGGCTGTGACAAGGTCTTTCTCCTGACTGTCCACAAGACAGCACACATGTGCTGCGGCTCAGCGTCGGGGCCGAACAGGTCGGATGGAGCACCTCGGGGAAGGCGAGACACAGGAAGCCGCACGGAGGTGTGCTTCACCCAGGTGACATCGGATGTATTAATCAGCAACAGACCGCGCCGTGTCTAGAGGCGCGTCGAAGCATCGCATAAATCGGGGACCTCACTTCGGAGAGGAAGGGGTGAGCCGTAAAGACATCGGATGTGTACTGGTCCTGGACATTGACGGAGCCCTCATTCCCCCCTACCGTCCTCAAACGGAGTCGCACACAACCAAACAAGTCACAAGCCTCGTTGAGGTGAATCCAGATGCTCCGACGTGCCCTCACCCATGCGCCGGCCGCCCTCCTGGCCGTGACCGCGCTCCTTGTCACCGGCTCCCCCGCCCAGGCGGCCACAGTCCTCATCACCAACGCCACTCAGTTCACCGACTCCACCGGCGCCGTCGTCCACGCCCACGGTGGCGGGGTGATCAAGGTCGGCTCGTACTACTACTGGTTCGGCGAGAACCGCAACGCCGACAACACCTTCAAGGCCGTCTCCGCCTACCGCTCGACCGACCTGAAGACCTGGGAGTTCAGGAACAACGTCCTGACCCAGGCCAGCGCCCCCGAGCTGACGGTCGCCAACATCGAGCGGCCCAAGGTCATCTTCAACTCCGCCACCGGCAAGTTCGTCATGTGGATGCACAAGGAGAACGGCAGCGACTACAACCAGGCCCGTGCCGCCGTCGCCGTCTCCGACACCGTCGACGGCGACTACACCTGGCAGGGCAGCTTCCGCCCGCCGTCCGGCACCACGTCCCGTGACATGACCCTGTTCAAGGACGACGACGGCACGGCGTACCAGATCACCTCCGCGGCCGGCAACGCCGACCTGCAGATCTGGAAGCTCACCACCGACTACACGGCCTACGAGAGCCTGACCGCAAACCCCTGGTCCGGCACCTTCCGAGAGGCTCCGGCACTGTTCAAGCGCAACGGCGTCTACTTCATGCTCACCTCCGGCAACAGCGGCTGGAAGCCCAACC
The DNA here is from genome assembly GCF_001419765.1 of Streptomyces torulosus. Classification (GTDB taxonomy): domain Bacteria; phylum Actinomycetota; class Actinomycetes; order Streptomycetales; family Streptomycetaceae; genus Streptomyces; species Streptomyces torulosus. The sequence continues at coordinate 10,100 of NZ_LIRK01000043.1, read as the reverse complement.
AGCAGAAGTACGCCACCGCCGACAGCATCGCCGGTCCCTGGACAGCCATGACCGACATCGGCGACGACACCGGCTACGGCTCCCAGACCACGTTCGTGCTGCCCGTCCAGGGCACCTCCGGTACCTCGTACCTCTACATGGGCGACCGCTGGGGCAACTCCATGGGCGGCACCGTCAACGACTCGCAGTACGTCTGGCTGCCGCTGACCTTCCCTACCCGGACCACCATGAACCTGCCCTGGTACCCGCAGGTCGCCCTCGACACCGCCGCCGGCACGGTCACCGGCGTGGGCGGCGGCCCGTACTACAACCTGGTCGCCCGGCACAGCGGCAAGTGCCTCGACATCACCGACAACTCGGCCTCCGACAGCGCGATCGCCCTCCAGTACACCTGCGGCGGTGGCCTCAACCAGCAGTGGCGGCTCCAGGACGCAGGCGGCGGCTACGTCCGCGTTCTCGCCCAGCACAGCGGCAAGTGCCTGGACGTCTCGGGCGCCTCCACCGCCGACGGTGCCTTCGTGAACCAGTACCGCTGCACCACCGGCACCAACCAGCAGTGGCAGTTCCAGGACCAGGGAGGCGGCCACTACCGGCTGGTGGCCCGGCACAGCGGCAAGTGCCTGGACGTGAAGGACGCCTCCACCACCAACGGCGCCCGCCTCATCCAGTGGCCCTGCGGCACCGGCACCAACCAGCAGTTCCAGCGGCGCGCGGCGTGACGACCGTCCGGGTGCGGACGGCAACGTCCGCACCCGGACGAGAACAAGCAGGTGATCGTGGCAGTGAGCGCGGCTGCTCTCGGCGCTGCCGGCATGACTGCCCGAGCCGCCCTGGAATATCAAGCCCCAGGCCGTGCAGGACGTCCGACGGCCTTGCGGGAAGCCCGCGGGGTCTCGGTGGCGCGGCCGGGGGCCGCGTCCACCGAGCGAAGTCACCCCTCTTCGCTCGACCTGTCTCACTGTTCATACCTCCTATGTATCAGCTCGCTTACCTTGAGACGCGAACCCGCCTGTCAGGCAGATTCGATGTTGATCTGGTTATTTCTGTCGAGACCCTAGACAGGGCACCAACTGGTGCTCGTTAATACATCCGATGTTGACCCGCCGACCACCCGCCGCGTGTAAGGCCTGTCAGGGCTCTGGGCGACGACGGCGCGGCCTGTCAGTTCACCTGGCAGACCGGCCTGCACGTCGCTTCGTTCGACACCGATCGCGCCTCCCGGGCAGCCCGGTCGCCTGCCGCCCGGCACACAGTGACGCGCAGGCCGCCGTCGAATGTCCCAGCACGTAGTCACCTCAAGCAATGCCATCGATCCACAGGAGTGGGCCATGTCCTCACCAAGAATGAGTCGCCGTACGTTTCTCGGTGCTGCGGGGGCGGCGACCGCCGCGACCGCCCTGCCGCTCGTCCCCGGCTTCTCCGGCCTGCTGTCACAGGCGAACGCCGCGGACACCCAGACCAACCTCAGCAGGATGGTCGACATGCGGTTCGGCATGTTCAACCACTTCAGCCTGGGCACGTTCACGAACCAGGAGTGGGCGGCACCCAACCAGAGCCCCACCCTCTTCGCTCCCCCGAGTGTCAACTGCGCGCAGTGGGCCGACGCGGCCGCAGCAGCGAAGATGAGTTACGGCATCCTGACCACCAAGCACCACGACGGCTTCGCCCTGTGGCCGAGCGCCTACGGCACCCAGAACGTAGCGAACAGCTCCTACAAGCAGGACGTGGTGAAGGCGTACTGCGACGCCTTCCGGGCGAAGGGGCTGAAGGTCGGGTTCTACTACTCGATCTGGGACCGCACCTTCGGTGTCGAGGCGTGGGAGAGCCGACACAAGGTGTCCGGCCTCGAGATCACGGACGCCATCCAGCCCGGCGACATGACCTTCATGCTCGGTCAGATTCGTGAGTTGCTCACCAACTACGGCACCATCGACATGTTCATGACTGATGGTTACGCATGGCAGATGGGGCAGCAGGCCGTCTCCTACCAGAGGATCCGTTCGCTGGTGAAGGAGCTGCAGCCGGACTGCGTCATGATCGACATCGGCGGGCTGTCGGAGCCCTTCCTCAGCGACGCGATCTTCTTCGAGGAGCCGCTGGGCGTCACGGCGCCGGCGGGCAACACCTACGCCGGAATGCAGGGGCAGACCATCAGCAACGGCTGGTTCTGGCACCCCTCCACCCCGACCGAGGGCCTGATGAGCAAGGACGCGATCCTCTCGCACCTGGCCGACCTGGAACCGAAGTACACCTCGTTCATCCTCAACTGCCCGCCCAACCGCAACGGCCTCCTGGACACCAACGTCGTCAACCGGCTCGCCGAGGTCGGAGCGGCCTGGATCCCCAACTCCTCCCGGCCGCCGCTGCCCACCCAGCCGCTGCGCGCCGAGCACCCCGTCACACCGGTCAACGCCTACGCCACCGGCTTCCACACCGGCGAGGGACCACTCCACGCCATCGACGGACTCAGCGACGTCCGCTACGAGACCTGCTGGTCGACCTGGGGCCTGCCGTCGCCGCTGCCGCAGTCCATCACCATCGACCTCGGCGGTGTGTGGAGCAACGTCTCCACCCTGGAGTACCTGCCCAAGCAGTGGAACCGCAACAACACCACCGACGGCGACATCACCTCCTACACAATCCTGACCAGCACCGACGGGGTCAACTTCACCCAGGTCGCCACCGGCACCTGGGCCGGCAACAAGAAGATGAAGCTGGTCGAGTGGCCCAACCGGAACGTGGGCTTCGTACGCATCCAGGTCAACGCCGCCACCGGCGGCTACGCCAACATCAGCGGCGTGAGGATCGGCGGCCGGTCCCTCAAGCCCGCCCTGGTGTCCACCACGCTGCCCGGCGACGGCACCGTCTACCGCCTGGTCAACCGCAACAGCGGCCAGGTCGCCGACGTGGTGGGCAGGCGCACCACCGACAACACCCCGGTCCAGCAATGGCCCTGGCTCGACCAGACGAACCAGAAGTGGACCTTCGTCAAGACCGGCGACGGCTACTACAAGATCAAGGGTGTGGGCAGCGGCAAGCTCCTGGAGATCCAGGGTCTCTCCCGCGCCGACGGCGGCACCGCCGGCATCTGGGGAGACGCCAGCGCCCCCCAGCAGCACTGGGCCGTCACCCCCACCGGCGAGGGACACTACTTCCTCATCAACCGCTACAGCGGGCTCTGCCTCGCCGTCGACGAGGGCAGCACCGCCAACGGAGCCGCCATCGAACAGCAGCCCTACGCGGGCCGCAGCGAGCAGCAGTGGCAGATCGTTTCCGTCTGATCCTGCCCTCCGCCGCCCCCTCGGTCTGGTGGGAGGAAGTGGCGGTGACGGTTCTTTGTGGCGCGGGGCGCTTGGGCACCCCGCGCCCACAGAACGTACGCGTGCCTGACTCCCCACCAGCGTCCGGCCGTACTGCGACGGGCTTCGCCCAAGACCTCCACTTGCCTTGAGGCACCCGCAGAAAGACAAGGAACGCACATGTCCGCTGTTCTCGCACGGCTGTCGGCGATACTCGTCGCCGACGTCGGTGACGCCGAGGACGTCGACGAGGAGTTCCGACGGTTCGTACACCGTCGGCACCACCCGCTCTACCGCCTCGGTGAGCGCGGCGTCGCCGTACTGGGCTGCCACCACGCGGTGGTGGTCGCGCACCATGCCCGCGCAGGACCCGGAAGGGGCGACGACGGCGTCGTAGCCCGCGAAGACCTCGGCGAACCGGCGGACCATGGGCAGGGTCTCGGGGCGGTATCCGGTGTTGAAGTGCATCTGACCGCAGCACGTCTGGCCCTGCGGGAACTCCACCGTGTGGCCGAGGCGCTCCAGCAGTTCGGTCACCGCCCGACCGGTGCGCGGGAGCATCGTGTCGTTGAAACAGGTGATGAAGAGGGCTATGCGCATGGACTTTCCTGGGGCGGGGCCGGCCGTGCGGTGTCGCGCAGGTCGTAGGTCCGCACGGCCGTACCGGTGAAGACGTCGTGACGCTCGGCCGGGCCGAGCCCGGCCGTCAGCGCCCGTGCGACGGCGATCACCTCGGCGTACGTGGCGGCGAGCCGGCAGACCGGCCAGTCCGAGCCGAACATCAGCCGGACGGGGCCGAAGGCGTCGAGGACGGTGTCGGCGTACGGCGTGAGGTCCGCGACGGTCCAGGAGCCCCAGTCGGCTTCCGTGACCATGCCGGAGAGTTTGCAGACGGTGTTGGGAAGGGCGGCGAGGCGCCGGATCTGCTGCGCCCAGGGGGTGAGTTCGCCGGACGCGATGGGCGGCTTGCCGAGGTGGTCGAGGACGAAGGTGAGGCCGGGCAGGCGCTCCGCGGCCTCGACGGCCGCCGCGATGTGGTGGGGCTTCACCACGAGGTCGTAGACGAGTCCCGCCTCGGCGACCGCGGAAAGGCCGCGCAGCACCTCAGGGCGTACGAGCCAGCGCGGGTCCGGTTCGCCCTGCACCTGGTGGCGATGCCGACCAGGTGCTCGCCGCCGGGGCCCGCGCGCAGCTCCGCGAGGGTGTCGGCGATGTCGGGGGCGGTCAGATCGGTCCAGCCGACGACTCCGGCGACCAGGTCGCTGTCGGCGGCCAGGGCCAGGAACTCCGGGGTCTCCTCCGGCACGGTGATCGTCTGCACCAGGACGGTGGCGGTGACACCGGCCGTACGCGCCTCCGGCGCAAGGTCGGCAAGGGTGAAGTCGCGTCGTAGTGGGGCGAGTTCGTCTCCGCTGATCCAGTCCTGGTCGCGCACGGACAGGTCCCACACATGGTGGTGGGCATCCACGATGCCGGGCACGGTTTCCGCTCCGGTCACAGTCCCCACACCACCGGCAGCGAGGCGTCCGCGCCCTGCGCGGAGTAGTCGTGGACGACGTCGAGCAGGTCGGCCATCCGGGCCTGCCAGGCGATGTTGACGGGCAACTTGTCGAGTTCGGCGATCATCGCCTGGTAGTCCTCGACCTCCAGCACGTGGAAGAGGTCGGTGCCGCTGCGCCAGATCGTCCATTCCGTCACCCCCGCGGCGCGGATGGCGGCGGTGAGTTCCTCGGGCACCTCCCGGTGCGCGGCCTCGTACTCGTCGATACGGTCGGCGCGGACCTTGGTGTGCAGGGCAACCCTCATGACGGCTCCTTCGACGGCATTGCCTCCCCGATCGGCGCGGCTTCCCCGGTTGCTGCTGGGACGGGGGTGTCCGGGTCCAGCAGGCCCTCGGCGCGCAGCTCGTCCCACAGGGCGTCCGGAATCGGACGCCGCAGCTGCTCCATCGTGTCGCGCACCTCCTCGGGAGTGCGCGCGCCGGTCAGGACGCTCGCGACCGCTCGATGGCCGAACGGGAAGCGCAACGCGGCGGCACGCAGCGGCACGCCATGGCGTTCGCAGACCGCGAGCAGCCGCAGCGCCCGGTCGAGGACCGGCTGTGGAGCGGGTGCGTAGTCGTATGGGGCGCCGGGCCGGGGGGCTGTCAGGAGCCCGGAGTTGAACACCCCGCCGATGACCACGCTCCGGCCGCGGACGGCCGCCTCCGGGAGCAGTTCGGTGAGCCCGTCCTGTTCCAGGAGGGTGTAGCGGCCGGCCAGCAGCACCACGTCGATGTCGGTCTCGCGCATGAACCGGGCGGGCAGCGCGGACTGGTTCATCCCGACGCCGATCGCGCCGACCACCCCCTCGGTACGCAGCCGCTCCAGCGCCGGGTACGCCTCGTCCAGCGCCTGGTCGGCATGGTCGTCGGGGTCGTGCAGCAGGGCCACGTCGACACGGTCGAGGCCGAGACGTTCCAGGCTGGCCTCCAGGGAGCGCAGCACTCCGTCGGCGCTGAAGTCCCAGACGCGGCGGTGGGTGGCCGGGACGGCGAAGCCGTGGGCGAGGTCGTCACCGGCGCCGCCCTCCGGGTCCGGCACGAGAAGCCGGCCCACCTTGGTGGAGAGGGTGTAGGCGTCGCGGGGGCGGTCGCGCAGGGCGGCGCCGAGCCGCCGTTCCGACAGGCCGAGACCGTAGTGGGGCGCGGTGTCGAAGGTACGGACGCCGGCGTCCCAGGCCGCCTCCACCGTGGCGTGGGCGGCCTCTTCGGTGACCGGGTGGAAGAGGTTGCCGAGGGCGGCACAGCCCAGCGCCAGTTCCGAGACCTGTACGACGCTGCCGCTCAGAGTGGTGGTCCTCACGACCGGTCCACCGGGCGCAGCCGCAGGCCCTGCATGCCGCCGTCCACCGCGAGCGCGGTGCCGGTGACGGAGGCCGCGGCGGGACTGGCCAGGTAGGCGACGGCGGCGGCGACCTCGTCGGGGGTGACGAGGCGTCCCATGGGCTGGCGGGCGTTGAGGGCGGCGCGCTCGGCCTCGGGGTCGTCGGCCGCGTCGAGGAGCCGGCCGACCCAGGGGGTGTCGGCGGTGCCGGGGTTGACGCAGTTGACGCGGATGCCCTCGCGGACGTGGTCGGCGGCCATGGCGAGGGTCAGGGAGAGGACCGCGCCCTTGCTGGCGCAGTACAGGGCACGCTGCGGCAGCCCGGCGGTGGCGCCTATCGAGCATGTGTTGACGACGGCCGCGTGCGCGGAGCGGCGCAGGTGGGGCAGGGCGGCGCGCGTGGTGCGGACCATGCCGAGAACGTTGACGTCCAGAACCCGGTGCCACTGCTCGTCCGAATTGTCCTCGATGGTGCCCACCGCGCCGATGCCGGCGTTGTTCACGAGGATGTCCAGGCCACCGAGCCGCTCGGCCGCCTGTTCCACGGCGGCGCGCACGGAGGCGTCGTCGCTGACGTCGGCCCTCAGGCCGAGCAGCGGTTCGCTGACACCGCCCGGATCGAGGTCGAGCACGGCGACCGCCGCGCCCTGCGCCGCGAGTGTGCGTGCTGTGGCGAGCCCGATACCGGACGCTCCCCCGGTGACGACGGCCCTCAGCCCTGACAGACCGGTCATGCCACCTCCTCCTGAACGGCGCGGTCGGCGACCCAGAACTCGCCGTCCGGGTAGCGGTATTCGGCGATGGACTCCTCCCGCATGGTGGCGGAGAAGCCGGGGGTCAGCGGTGCGGTGTAGTGGCCGTCGCGCATCACCACGGGGGCGGTGAAGTGCTCGTGGAGATGGTCGACGAACTCGATGACCCGGTCGTCGGTGGTGCCGGACAGGGCCAGATAGTCGAACATCGACAGGTGCTGGACCAGTTCGCACAGGCCGACTCCGCCGGCGTGCGGGCAGACCGGGACCCCGAATTTCGCGGCGAGCAGCAGGATGGCGAGGTTCTCGTTGACGCCGCCGACGCGTGCGGCGTCGATCTGGAGAACGTCGATGGCACCGGCCTGGAGGAGCTGCTTGAAGATGATGCGGTTCTGGACGTGTTCGCCGGTGGCGACCTTCACCGGGGCGACGCCCTCACGGACGGCGGCATGGCCGAGGACGTCGTCGGGGCTGGTGGGCTCCTCGATCCAGTACGGATCGAACTCGGCCAGCGCGTTGGTCCACTCGATGGCCTCGCCGATGTTCCAGCGCTGGTTGGCGTCGATGGCGATGCGGATCTGGTCGCCGACAGCGGCGCGCGCGGTGCGCATACGGCGCAGGTCGTCGGCGAGGTCGGCGCCGACCTTGAGCTTGATCTGGGTGAAGCCGTCGGCGACGGCCTGCTCGGCCAGGCGCGTGAGCTTCTCGTCGGAGTAGCCGAGCCAGCCCGGAGAGGTGGTGTACCCGGGGTAGCCGCGCTCCAACAGCACCGCCTCGCGCTCGGCGAGCCCGGTCCTGCCGTCGCGGAGCAGCTGGAGGGCGTCGCCGGGGGTGAGGGCGTCGGCGATGTAACGGAAGTCGACCTGGGAGACCAGCCACTCGGGGTCGGCGTGGGCGAGCAGCCGCCACAGCGGCTGGCCCTGCCGCTTGGCGGCCAAGTCCCACACGGCGTTGACCACGGCGCCGATCGCCATGTGCATCACGCCCTTCTCGGGGCCGAGCCAGCGCAGCTGACTGTCACCGATCAGGTCGCGGTTGACCGAGCCCGGGTCGGTGCACAGCTCCTCCACGGAGCGCCCCACGAGGTGGGGCCGCAGAGCTCCGATCGCGGCGACCTGGACGTCGTTGCCGCGACCGATGGTGAAGGTGAAACCGTGGCCCTCGTGCCCGTCGCCGGCGTCGGTGCGCAGCACGACATAGGCGGCGGAGTAGTCGGGGTCCGGGTTCATCGCGTCGGACCCGTCCAGTTCCCGCGAGGTGGGAAAGCGGACGTCATAGGTGTCGACCGCGGTGATCCGGGCGGAGGTGGTAGTCAAGGGGGTGCCTTTCACGCTTGGCCGAAGGTCTGGCGCTGGCCTCCGAGCCCGTTGATCTCGAGCTCGACGGTGTCGCCGGGGCGCAGGAAGGGAGTGCCGGGCAGGCCCAGAGCCACGCCCGCGGGTGTACCGGTGTTGATCACGTCGCCCGGTTCCAGGACCATGTACTGGCTCAGGTAGGCCACGACCTGGTGGACCGGGAAGATCATGTCGCTGGTGTGACCGTCCTGCCGCTTCACGCCGTTGACGCTCAGGTGCAGGCCGAGATTCTGGGGGTCGCCGGCCTCGTCGACGGTGACCAGCCAGGGGCCGAGGGGGTTGAAGGTCTCGCAGGACTTGCCCAGGTCCCACTGGGGGGAGTACTCCAGCTGGAACTGGCGCTCCGAGACGTCATGGCTGATCGCGTAGCCCGCGATTACCTCCGCCGCCTCCTCGGGGCCCTCCAGATATCGGGCTCGGCGTCCGATGACGACCGCGAGCTCGACCTCCCAGTCGGTCTTCACCGACCCGCGCGGGATCAGCACCTCGTCGTACGGGCCGACGACCGTGCCCGGATCCTTCATGAAGACCACCGGACGCGGGGGAATCGCCGCGCCGGTCTCGGCCGCGTGGTCGCGGTAGTTCAGACCGACGCAGATGACCTTGCCGGGGCGGGCGACGGGGGCGCCGATCCGCAGGCCGTCGGTGTCGAGCTCGGGCAGTCCGCCCGCCTCGACCGCCGCGCGGGCCCGGTCCACTCCCCCGGAGGCCAGGAAGACACCGTCGATGTCCCGGGTCACCGAGGACAGGTCCAGCAGCCGGCCGTCATCGGCGCGGACTGCGGGCCGCTCCTCGCCGGGGGCGCCGACACGTAGCAGTTTCATTGGGGACTCCCTTGCCATGCGGGTTGCGTCTGAGGGGTGGTCGGCCTGGGGCTGGACCGCCTGCAGTTGGGCCGCCTGCGGTGCGCCGGGGCCGGGCCTGTGGGCGGACTCCGCCCCTCCGCAAAGCCATTCATCGGATGTATGGCGGCACAGTGACCTTAGATGCGGAGCTCGCACCTGGCAATGGAGTCCTCGGATGTATTTCCTCGCCGTTGCCAGTCAAAGCGCCCAGTGAAGGAGATCTGCCGGGGCCCCGCATGGCCACGGCGTCAAGACGCGACCCACCATCCGATGAATCCACAGTGGGCACCAGGACCGTCTTCCCTGGTGGGAGCGCGGCCGCGGCCAGCACAGCACATCACCGACCCCCGGAGGGGATATGTCCCGCCGGGGGCCCGCTCCTGCACCCGCCCCCACCGGCCCAGGCAGCGCCGTTGTCGAATTGTGAGCTGCCACAGCGCATCGCCTGCCACGCACGAGGTCCAAAACCTCGCAGGTCATACAGGGTTTCAGCGCGGAGCAACACGGTCGGGACGGCGCATCGACGCCCTACGGCGTGGTGTCCCGCAAATCTCTGACGTCGAACTCTTGTCAACGTCGGCAACGTCGTCGTAACGTCCTCGACGCCGGGATACATCGGAGGAATGGATGCACCCTCCGGGGCGTCCGTTCGACTCGTATCCGTGCGGTCGCTTCGCCTCCGCATCCTCGGTCCCCGGCTGACCCTCACACCCGACCCTCACGGGCATGATCCGCGTATTTCCGCGCCGGATCGGCACCTGCCCGTCGCGACCTCGCCACTCCCCCCAGGCAGGTACGCCCTCCCACCGTTGCCCTGTGGCCCTGTGCCCCTGGCTAAGGAGAGAACCCGGCCATGAAGCTCGCTCGCACCCGCTCCACCGCCGCGGCCGCCACCGCCGTCCTCGCTGTACTGGCCCTCGCCACCGCGTGCAACCGCGAAAGCACCGACTCGGGCGCCTCGGGTGGTGACAAGCCCGCCATCGGC
>NZ_LIRK01000429.1 GCF_001419765.1 Streptomyces torulosus | reverse complement strand
TCGCCCCCCACAGCCCCGCCCTCGTCGTCAGAGCCAGCCCTCGCCCTGGGAGATCCGTATGGCGTCGATCCTGTTGCGCGCGCCCGTCTTGCGGGTGATGGCGGCCATGTAGTTGCGCACGGTCCCGTGGGACAGATGAAGGCTGCCGGCGATCTCCGCGACGGAGGCGCCCTCGGCAGCCAGGGATAACACGCTCAGCTCGCGTCTGGTCAGCGGCATCTCCGCGGCCTTGAGGAAGCCGAAGCCGAGCGAGTCATCGACGAAACGTTTCCCTCCGGCGACCTGGCGGATCGCGGCCACCAGCCGCTCCGGGGCGCCCTCCTTGTCCACGTAGCCGAGGGCCCCGGCCTCCGCCGCGCGCTTCAGCAGACCGGGGCGGCTGGCCTGGGCGAGCACCACGAGCCCCGCGGCGGCGCCGCCCGTGCCACCGCGCAGATCGCCGAGGGGTGGGATGCCCACCGCGTCGGCGCAGTCCAGGTCCGCCGCGCAGACGTCCGGCCGCAGGGACCGCGCGCGCCCCGGCGCGGTGCGCCAGGGCGCGTCGTACACCAGCAGGTCGGTCTCCCGGCGGAGCCACTCCGCCAGTACCGACCGGACCAGACATTCGTCGTGCACGAGAAGTACCCGGATCACTATCGCCCTCCGCCTCCCCCGGCCGCCGCCGCTTCCTCGTCTCAGCGCGTGCCCATTGTTGGCGTCTCCGACCGCGCACGGTTCGCGAAGAACCAGCCATCGGGATGCGCGGGGGCGCACGCACGGCGCCCGTGCGCAAGGTCGCGCATCCATCCGGGGGGAATGTCCGCGGCGAGTCGGGGTACGGGGGCTCGGCCTCCGCGGGGTGCTCGCCGTGCGTGTCGGGCCGTCAAGAGGGAGCCTTGACGCGGGGGCGTGGCGCGACCGTGCGAGGAGGTGGTCGGCATGTCCGACGTCCCGGCGTCCGGTGCGCGGACGACGGTCGAGACGGCACGCATGGGCCACCCCCTGTTGTCCCTGGCGCTGGCCGCGATGATGGACGACGTCCAGGCGCACTCCGGTGCGGTGTACCTGCTGGCCCATGACGCGCCCGTCCTGGAGATGGCGGTGATGGCGGGGCTGCCGAGGTCCTTCGCCGCGCCGTGGGAGCGGGTGAGCCTGAGCGCCCCGGCACCGGTCTCCGAGGCCGTCCGGGACCGGCGGCTGGTCTGGGTCAACGGCGAGGAGCAGATGGCCCGCCGCTACCCCCGGATCGCCGTCGTCCTGCCCTATCCGTTCGCGATGGCCGCGCTGCCGGTGGCGACCCGTGACACCACCTACGGCGCCGTCTTCCTGACCTGGCCGGGCTCGCACCCTCCGGAACTCAGCGAACGCGAGCGGGACAAGCTCACCTCGGCCTGCGACCGGCTCGCGATAAGGCTGCGGCGCGCGGAGGAGGAGGGCAGGCCGGTGCTGCCGGAGCCGGACCTCTCGGCGCCGTCGACGACCACGGTGGCCGGGACGCTCGGCACGGTGGAGGCGGCCCGGATGGTGGCGCGGCTGCCGTACGGGATGTGCGCGCTCGATCTGCACGGGCGGATCACCTTCGCCAACGCGGCCACCGCCGAACTGCTCGGCATCCCGGTGAGCGCGCTGCTGGGCATGCAGCTGTGGGCGTCCGTGCCGTGGCTGAACGACCCCGCGCACGAGGACCGCTACCGGGCCGCGCTGATGAGTCAGCACATCACGTCGTTCATGGCGTTGAAGCCGCCGGGCGAGTGGCTGTCGTTCCGGCTGTACCCGGGGACGAACGGGCTGAGCGTCCGGATCTCCCGGGCCCGCTCGGTCGCCTCGCCGAAGAGCGCCGCACGGCAGGAGGCTGACGACGACGGGCCGGGCCGGCTGGTGACCATCGACCACGTGCTGGCCATGGCGAGCGCCCTCACCGAGGCGGTGGGGGTGCAGGACGTGGTGGAGCTGGTCGCGAACGAGATCGTCCCGGCCGTCGGCTCCCAGGCGCTGGTGATGCTCGGCTCACGGGCGGGACGGCTCCATGTGCTGGGCCACCACGGGTACGCGGACCCGCACCTCGTAGAACGGTTCGACGGCATGCCGCTCAGCGCGCAGACCCCCGGCGCCCGCGCCCTGACCGCCGGGGTGCCGGCGTTCTTCGAGAGTCGACAGCAGCTGGAGCATCTGTATCCGGTGCGCCAGACGACCCCGGACGGGATGGGCGCCTGGGCGTATCTGCCGCTGATCGCCCAGGGGCAGCCCGTGGGCACCTGTGTGCTCGGGTACGCCGATCCGCATCCCTTCCCGGCGGAGGAGCGCGCGGTGCTGACCAGCCTCAGCGGGCTGATCGCCCAGGCGTTGCAGCGGGCGCTGCTGTACGACGCCAAGCATCAGCTCGCGCACGGTCTGCAGGCCGCGCTGCTGCCGCACTCGCTGCCGTCGATCCCCGGTATCGAAGCGGCGTCCCGCTATCTGCCGGCGACCCGGGGCATGGACATCGGCGGCGACTTCTTCGACCTGGTGCTCTCGCACGGCCGGGCGTCGGCGGTGATCGGCGACGTGCAGGGGCACAACGTGACGGCGGCGGGGCTGATGGGGCAGATCCGTACGGCGGTCCGCGCGTACACGACCGTGGGGCAGGCACCGGAGGACGTGATGAGCAGCACCAACCGGCTGCTGATCGACCTCGGCAGCGACCTGTTCGCCAGTTGTCTGTACCTGCGTCTCGACCCGGCGCACGGCACGGCCGTCATGGCGCGTGCCGGTCATCCGCCGCCGCTGCTGCGCAGACCGGACGGGCGGGTGAAGGTGCTGGACCTCGCGGGTGGGCCGCTCCTCGGCATCGACGCGTCCGCCACGTATCCGACGACCGAGGTCGCGCTCGCGGAGGGTTCCGTGCTCGCCCTCTACACCGACGGGCTCATCGAGTCGCCGGGCGTCGACATCGAGGACGCGCTGGCCGATCTCGGGGAGCGGCTCGCCACGACCGGGGACCGGCCGCTGGAAGCCCTCGCCGACGGGCTCGTCCGGGAGACGGGGACGGCGGAGGAACGGTCGGACGACGTGGCGTTGTTGCTGCTGCGGGCCGTCGCCACCGGATGACACGGCGATCGCGGGCGCGGTCCCCGGGCCGGGCTGCGGGACCCGGGACACGGGACACGGGACACGGGACACGGGACACGGGACACGGGACACGGGACACGGGAAGGATGGCGGCATGGAACATGTGCGGGGAATCGGCGGGTACTTCGTCAGGGCCGCCGACCCGGCGGCCCTGAGCGCCTGGTACCGCGACTGCCTGGGCCTGGACATCGACGCGACGGGGCTGTGGCGTCAGGAGGCCGGGCCGACGGTGTTCGCGGCGTTCGAGTCCGGGACCGACTACTTCGGGCCCGGTGACCAGCGGACCATGCTCAACTTCCGGGTGCGCGACCTGGACGCGATGCTCGCCCAGCTGCGGGCCGCGGGCGCCGATGTGGCCGAGGAGACGCAGGAGATGGACGGTGTCGGCCGGTTCGGCTGGGTCACCGATCCCGAGGGCAATCGCATCGAGCTGTGGCAGCCGGTCTGACCGTCACCGGCCGCGGACACGGCAACGGTCCGGCCCTCCCCTCGGAGGGCCGGACCGTTCCACGCGCGGGCCGGTGTGGTGTGGTGTGGCCTGCGGGTGGATCGTGGGGCCGACGGTCCGTAGTCAGTGGCCGCTGATCACGGAACCGTCGTCCACGCCTTCACCGGTGTGCGGTCACCGACCGGCGTTGTCCTGCTGGTCGACGCCCTGGTCGTCGGCGCCCTGCTGCTGCTCCTGGCCCGCACCGGCGTCACCGGCACCGGCCACGGCGCCCGCGTCGCCCTTGTCGCCCGCACCGGCGTCGCCCGCGTCACCGGCACCGCCGACCGCCTGCTCGCCCGCGCCCGCCGCGGCGGCGCCCTCTTCCTGACCGGCGCCCGCGCCACCGGCGGCCTGCTCACCCGCGCCCGCGGCGTCACCCGCGCCGCCGGCCGCTTCCTCGCCGGCGCCCGCGGCGTCACCGGCACCACCGGCGGCCTCCTCGCCCGCGCCCGCGCCGCCTTCGCCTATGGTGGCGCCGACCGCCGCGAGGGCGGTGGTGACGGGCTGGAAGAAGGTCTCACCGCCCACGGTGCAGTCACCGCTGCCACCGGAGGTCAGACCGATGGCCTGGCCGTCCTGGGTGAAGAGCGAGCCGCCGCTGTCGCCGGGCTCGGCGCAGACGTTGGTCTGGATGAGGCCGGTGACGGTGCCCTCGGGGTAGTTCACCGTCGCGTCGAGGCCGGTGACCTGGCCGTCGGCGAGACCGGTGGTGCTGCCCATGCGGAAGACCTGGAGGCCGACGGTGGCCTCGCCCGCGGCGTTGATGTTCACCGTCTGGCCGTTGCCGAGGTCGACGGTGCTGGCCGCCTGGGTGGCGGGGTCGTTGTACTTGACCAGGGCGAAGTCACCGGCGCCGGGGAAGGTGGCGGTCTGCGCGTCGACGGTGCCGATCGGCGCGCCGCCCTCCTCCTCCGACCACTCGGCCTCGACGACACCGCAGTGACCGGCCGTCAGGAAGCCCGGCGTGCCGTCGGCGTTGGTGACGTTGAAGCCGGCCGAGCAGCGCGCGCCGCCGCCGAAGATGGCGTCGCCGCCCTCCAGGAAGGGCTTGAAGGTGCCGGCGGACTTCTTGACGGTCGCCATGCCGGCGCCGAGGGACTTCACCGTGGACTCGACGGTGTCCCAGTTCTCGCCGGTGACCGTGGAGTCGGCGGTGACCTGGATCTTGTTGGTGCGGGGGTCGATCGCCCAGGCGGTGCCCGGGACGGTCGCCTGCTTCTTCAGCGTGGCGGCGCCGGCCTTGAGCTCGGACCAGCTGTTGTCGACCTCACGGATCTCCGCACCGGCCTGCTCGGCCTGGGCGAGCACGTTGTTGTCGCCCTCGATCCGCTGGCCGTCGACGTTGACGACGAGCTGCTTGTCGCCCGAGTCGTAGTACGCGCCTGCGAACGCCTCACCGAGTGTCTTCTGGAGCTGGGCGACCAGAACGGAGGCGTCACTCGCGGCGAGCGTCTTCGGGGCGGCCTGGTTCGACTCCGTCTGGGACGCCATCGCGTTCGGCAGGATGAGGGCCGCGGCCCCGAGCGCCGCCACACCGCCTGCGGCAATGAACGCCTTACGCTTGGTGGCTCGTTTGTGACTCAACTCTTGACCTCCTGGGGACGGGGTCCGTGCCGCCGTCCGGCGGGTGAACTGGGGGCGCCTGGTTGCCAGTTGGTACGGATGGTTCCGGTGGGGTGTTCAACGCCTCGCAAAAAGATTTCGGCGTTGCGTTTCGCAAAGTGCGGTTCGGGTGGGCATTTCACGACTTCCCGCCCGCGTGAGCGGGAACGATGCCCGCATGACGCTCACACCCGCCGAAGCCGACAAGATCCTCGCCGCCAACTTCGCCCCCTGGGTGCTCGACCTGGGCCTGACGGCCGTCGACCTGGACGAGGGGCGCGCGATGCTGCGCCTGCCGTGGTCCGACCGGCTGGCCCGTGAGGGCGGCGCCCTGTCGGGTCAGGCACTGATGGCGGCTGCCGACACGGCGACGGTGATCGCGGTGTCGGCGGCGCGCGGCTCCTTCGTACCGATGACGACGGTCCAGCAGTCGACCAGCTTCCAGCGGGCGGTGGCGGGTGAGGACGTGCTCGTCGAGGCGGTGCTCACCAAGCTGGGCCGCCGGATGGCCTTCGCCGAGATCGCGATGACGACGGCGAACTCGGGTGAGCTGGCGGCCCGGGCGAGCACGGTGTACGCCCTGTTGGGGTGACAAGACACCCTTCCCTGGATCAACCGCCACAAATCGGCATCGTGGCAGGCACGTTCAGCGATGGCTCGACAGCGGTCCGTTCCGGTCACCGATGGAAACGACGGCTTCAGGGAATCTCCACACCGAATGCCCAGCGGGGTCACGGCGCTCGGCGGATCTGCACAGCGGTCCGCCGGGCGCCGCGCCTTTGAGGCGGGAGTGTCCAGTTCGTTTTCCGAGTGGCAATCAAGCGGTGATGGCGATGCCGGGCGCGGTGTGAAGAACTTGGCCCCAACGCGTGCGTGGCCCTGCACGGATGACTGGCCTTGGTCACCAAGTGCGCTGGTGAGAGCACTTCTTGATTGGATGTGCGCCACGGCGATCTGCTTTGATCCATCGCACCGCGAGGGGCCGCCGAGCTCTCGGAGACGAGAGTCGAGCGCCCCCGTGTGCGGCCGTCGTTCTGTCCCCAGAAGGGGGCCGCTCCCCCCTTATGAATATCCATACGAAGGGAAGTTCCATCATGAACTCCACCCCCCAGGTTGAGACCGCCGAGCTGTCGGACGCCGCGCTGGACGCCGTTGCCGGTGGTCTGCAGATCAACGCCGTCGGCACCGTCACCGGCCTGGTGGACGGCGTCGCCCCGGTTTCCGGCCTGGTCAACACGGCCGTCGGCACCGTCGAGGGTGTCACCGGCCTGAACACCGCGCCGGTCACGAACCTGGTCGCCGGTCTCTGATCGACCCCTGGTACCGCTGAGTCCCGGAACCGCCTGACGGTTCCGGGACTCTCCGGTGCCATCGCCCCGTCCTCCGTTCCTCGCAGGTGAGGGAAGTCCCGTGCAGTTCCGCCAACAGGCCCTCGCCAAGCTCCAGTCGCCGGAGGAACTCGACCTCCCCGTGCGTTTCGCCCGCCCGCAGGGCTGGCTCGTGCTGTCCGTGACGGTGGTGGCCATGGCCGCCGCGTCCGTGTGGGCCGTCACGGGTTCCGTCGCCTCCACGGTCGGCGCGCCCGCCGTCCTCACGCACAACCAGGGCAGTTACGTCCTGCAGAGCCCGGTCTCGGGCCAGGTCACCGCCGTCCTCGTGAAGCAGGGCGAGCGGCTCCCCGCCAGGGCCCCGGTCCTGAAGGTCGCCACCGTCGACGGCGAGACCGTCGTGCGGTCCGTCGCCGCCGGCCGGATCTCCGCGCTCGCCGCCACCATGGGCCAGATCATCCGCACCGGCGCCGATGTCGCGGCCGTCGAGAAGGTCGCGGAACCCGACGACCCGCTGTACGCCACGGTGTACGTGCCCGCCGAGAACGCCGCCTCCATCCCGCGGAACGCGCGCGTGGACCTGACCGTCCAGTCGGCGCCCACCCAGCGCTACGGTGTGCTGCGCGGCCATGTGAAATCCGTGGACCGCACCGCGCAGACCCCGCAGTCGATCGCCGCGTTCCTCGGGGACCGCCAGCTCGGTGAGCAGTTCACCAAGAAGGGGCGGCCGGTGGCCGTCACCGTGCGGCTGGACCGGGAGGCGTCGACCGCGTCGGGCTACCGGTGGTCGTCGCAGGACGGGCCGCCGTTCGAGCTGACCTCCATGACCATGGCCACGGCTTCCGTCCGCATGGCCGACGAGCGTCCGATCGATTGGCTGCTCCCGTGACCTCATCCCCGGACACCGCGCCGCCGTCGACGCACGGCCGGCGCAAGGCGGCGCCGAGGAAACGCCCGGTGCCCAAGGGCGTCCGCAAGGGCGTCCGCACCCCGACCGTGCTCCAGATGGAGGCCGTGGAGTGCGGCGCCGCCTCCCTCGCCATGGTCCTCGGGCACTACGGGCGGCACATCCCGCTGGAGGAGCTGCGCATCGCGTGCGGTGTCTCCCGCGACGGCTCCCGCGCCAGCAATCTGTTGAAGGCGGCCCGTGGTTACGGTCTGACCGCCAAGGGCATGCAGATGGACGTGGCCGCCCTCGCCGAGGTACGGGCCCCGGCCATCCTGTTCTGGGAGTTCAACCACTACGTCGTCTACGACGGGATGGGGCGCCGCTTCGGCCGACGCGGCGTCCACATCAACGATCCCGGCAAGGGCCGCCGTTTCGTGGCGATGGAGGACTTCGACTCCAGCTTCACGGGAGTCGTCCTCGTCATGGAACCGGGCGACGACTTCGAACGCGGCGGCCGCAGACCGGGAGTGCTGGGCGCGATGCCCGCCCGGATGCGCGGCACGTCCGGCACCCTGCCGGCCGCCGTCCTCGCGAGTCTGCTGCTGGTGGCGGTCGGCGCGGCGGTGCCCGCGCTCAGCCGCACCTACATCGACATGTTCCTGATCGGCGGCCAGACCTCGCTGCTGGGTGTGCTGTTCACGTCCATGGGCGCGTGCGTGCTGCTGACGGTGTTGCTGACCTGGTTGCAGCAGGCGAACCTGCTGCGCGGCCGGCTGATCTCGTCGACGCTCAGCAGCGCCCGCTTCCTGCGCCATCTCCTGCGCCTGCCCGTCACGTTCTTTGCGCAGCGCAGCCCCGCCGACCTCGTCCAGCGGCTCCAGTCCAACGACGCGGTAGCCGAGACCCTGGCCCGCGACCTCGCGGCGGCCGGCGTGGACGCGATCGTGGTGGTCCTCTACGCCGTGCTCCTCTACACCTACGACCCGCAGCTCACGTTCGTCGGCATCGCGGTCGCCCTGCTGAACGTGGTGGCGATGCGGGTGGTGATCCGGCTGCGCGCGACCCGCACCGCGAAGCTGCGCGCCGACAACGCCCGGCTCACGAACACCGCGTACACCGGTCTGCAGCTGATCGAGACGATGAAGGCGACCGGCGGCGAGGACGGCTACTTCCGCAAGTGGGCCGGACAGCACGCGACCACACTGGAGGAGCAGCAGCGGCTGGGCGTGCCGAGCGCCTGGCTGGGGGTGGTCGCCCCGACCCTCGCCACCCTCAACAGCGCGCTGATCCTGTGGATCGGCGGGATGCGCGCGGTCGAGGGCCATATCTCGGTGGGTCTGCTGGTGGCCTTCCAGGCGCTGGTCACGCGTTTCACCGCGCCGATCACCCGCCTCAACGGTGTCGCGGGCCGGATCCAGGACTTCGCGGCCGACGTGGCCCGGCTGAAGGACGTGGAGAACTTCCAGGCCGACCCGCTGTACGCCCGCCCCGACACCGCCGAGTCGACCCGTCGGCTGCACGGCCACGTCGAGCTGGAGAACATCACCTTCGGCTACAGCCCCCTCGACAAGCCGCTGCTCTCCGGCTTCGACCTGACGGTCGGACCAGGCCGGCAGGTGGCGTTGGTCGGCGGCTCGGGCAGCGGCAAGTCGACGGTGTCCCGGCTGATCTCGGGCCTGTACGCGCCGTGGGAGGGCGTGATCCGGATCGACGGCCGGCGTCTGGAGGACATCCCGCGCGGCGCGCTCGCCGCGTCCGTCTCCTTCGTCGACCAGGAGGTGTTCCTGTTCGAGGGCTCCGTCCGCGACAACGTGGCCCTGTGGGATCCGTCGATCCCGGACGAGGCCGTGGTGGAGGCGCTGCGGGACGCGGCCCTGTACGACGTGGTGGCCCGCCGCCCCGGCGGCATCCACAGCCGGGTCGAGCAGGACGGACGGAACTTCTCCGGCGGTCAGCGGCAACGTCTGGAGATCGCCCGGGCGTTGGTCCGCCGGCCCAGCATCCTCGTCCTCGACGAGGTGACCAGCGCGCTCGACGCGGAGACCGAGCTGGTCGTCATGGACAACCTGCGCAAGCGCGGCTGCGCCTGCGTGGTGATCGCCCACCGGCTCAGCACGGTCCGCGACAGCGACGAGATCGTCGTCCTGGAGCACGGCACGATCGTGGAGCGCGGCCGGCACGAGGAACTGGTGGCGCGGGGCGGCGCGTACGCCCGGCTGGTCAGGGAGCGGTGAGATGACTGCCGTCCACGAGGGGGACCTCGTTCTCGGTGCGCTGGGCGCCATGGGCACGCCGTTGGACTGCGCGGGCCTCACCCGTCTCGACCTCGAAGGCCCGCAGGTGCTGTGGCTGGTGGCCTCCGGCGCCCTGGACCTGTTCGCGGTCGACGCCGTGGAGCAGGGCCACTGGCACCATCTCGGCCGGCTGGAGTCGGGCGCCCTGTTGCTCGGCCCGGTCGCAGGTCCCCAGCACACCCTGGTGGCACGCCCGCTGAGGGACTGTGTGGTGCGCCGTATCGGGCTGCGGGAGCTGTACCAGCCGGTGAACACCGAGACCTGGTCGTACGACGAGTGGGGCAACCCCCAACTGGTGCCCCCGCGGAGCAGCCCGCTGGAGTACGCGCTCGCCCTGGGCGTCGGCCGCGGTCTGTCCATCCTCTTCCAGGCGCCGATGGCCACCGAGCAGGCCGCGGCCCCCACCGACGACGACGTCTTCTGGATGCAGGTCCCGCCGGGCAGCGTCCAGTACGGCTCGCTGTACGGGGCGGAGGCGGCGGCCGATCTGCTGATGGACCCGGGGGTCTGGCAGAGCATGGTCGACCAGCAGTACCGGCTGCTGGCCACCCTGGACCGCTGGATCGAGCAGCTGGAGCGCACCCACGAGGACCGTACGGCCGCCGGAATCAAGGCCGGTGAGGCGATCCGCGCCCAGGCCGACCGCACGCTGCTCGCCTCCATCGGCCGGTCCTCGGCGGCCCGACGGACGACGGCCGCGGACGCCGACGCCACGTACGCGGCCTGCCGTCTCGTCGCCCGCGCGGCCGGGATCGTCCTCGCGGAGCCCGCGCAGAGCGGCACGGAGAGCGACCGGCTCGATCCGGTCGAGCGGATCGCGCTGGCCTCCCGGGTCCGGGTCCGTGCCGTACGGCTGGACGGGCACTGGTGGCGGGACGACGTGGGTCCGCTGGTCGGTCACCGGGCGCTGTCCGGTGCGCCGGTGGCCCTGTTGTGGCGGCGCGGCGGCTATGTGGCCGTGCAGCCGTCCTCGGGCCGGGAGACGCCGGTCGAGAAGGCGAACGCGGCGGAGTTCGAGCCGCGGGCGGTGATGTTCTACCGTCCGCTGCCCGAACGGGTGCTGACGCCGCTGCGGTTGATGCGGTTCAGCCTCCACGGCACCGGCGGCGACATGACGGGCCTGCTGCTGAGCGGTCTGGTGACGGTGGTGCTGGGCTCGCTGGTGCCGATCGCGACGGGCCGGATCCTCGGCGAGTACGTGCCGAAGGCGCAGGAGAACCTGATCGCGCAGGCGTGTCTCGCGGTGATGCTCGCGAGTGTGGTGTCGGCGGCGTTCCTGCTGTTGCAGAACCTGACGATCCTCAGGCTGGAGGGCCGGATCGAGGCGACGCTCCAACCGGCGGTGTGGGACCGGCTGCTGAGGCTGCCGACGAAGTTCTTCGCGTCGCGTTCGACGGGTGAGCTGGCGAGCGCCGCCATGGGCATCAGCGCGATCCGCCGCACGCTCGCCGGGGTGGGCCCGGTGGTCGCGCAGTCGGTGACGGTCGGTGCCGTGAACCTGGCGCTGCTGCTCTGGTACAGCGTGCCGATGGCGCTGGCAGCGATCGGCATGCTGGTGGTGGTGACCGCGGTGTTCCTCGGCCTCGGTCTGTGGCAGGTGCGCTGGCAGCGGCGGCTGGTGGTCCTGGGCAACAAGCTGAACAACCAGGCGTTCCAGACGCTGCGGGGTCTGCCGAAGCTGCGGGTGGCGGCCGCGGAGAACTACGCGTACGCCGCCTGGGCGGGCGAGTTCGCCCGCAGTCGGGAGCTCCAGCAGAAGGTGGGTGGCATCAAGAACCTCAACACGGTGCTGGGGGCGGTGTACCTGCCGCTGTGCACGCTGCTGATGTTCATGCTGCTGGCGGGTCCGGCGCGCGGCTCGATGTCGGCGGCGGAGTTCCTCACCTTCAACACGTCGGTGACCATGCTGCTCACCTCGGTCACCCAGCTGACCGGCGCGTTCGTGTCGGCGGTGGCCGTGCTGCCGCTGTTCGAGGAGATCAAGCCCGTGCTGGAGGCGACCCCGGAGGTACGGAAGGCCAGCACGCGCCCCGGCGTGCTCTCCGGCGCGATCGAGGCCCGTCGGCTGTCCTTCCGGTACGCGGACGACGGGCCGCTGGTGCTGGACGACGTGTCCTTCGCGATCGAGCCCGGCGAGTTCGTCGCGGTCGTCGGCCCGAGCGGCTGCGGCAAGTCGACCCTGCTGCGTCTGCTCATCGGCTTCGACCGGCCGGTGTCGGGCGGTGTCCTGTACGACGGGCAGGACCTGACCGCCCTCGACCAGTCCGCGGTGCGCCGGCAGTGCGGCGTGGTGCTGCAGCACGCCCAGCCGTTCACGGGTTCGATCCTGGACGTCATCTGCGGCACGGAGCCGTACACGCCGGAGGAGGCGATGGCGGCGGCGGAGATGGCGGGGCTCGCGGAGGACATCCGGCGCATGCCGATGGGCCTGCACACCATCGTCCAGGGCAACGGGGCGGTCTCCGGCGGCCAGCGCCAGCGGCTGATGATCGCCCAGGCGCTCATCCGGCGCCCCCGCATCCTCTTCTTCGACGAGGCGACGAGCGCCCTCGACAACGAGACCCAGCGCACGGTCATGGAGAGCACCCGCGCCCTCAACGCCACACGGATCGTGATCGCGCACCGGCTGTCCACGGTGATGGACGCGGACCGGGTGGTCGTGATGGAGGACGGCAAGGTCGTCGAGGTGGGCCCACCGGCGACCCTGCTGGCGGACACCGGCGGACGCCTGCACGAGCTGGTACGACGCCAGATGGCCTGACGCCCGCTCCGGTGGAGGTCGCGGGTGGGGCTGCTGTCGTGGTGGCGGCTGCGGTTGCGATGCCGGACGGACGGTCCGCCGCGTGGCGCCTCACCCGTACGGGCGCCACGCCTGTTCCCGCGGGGCGGGGTCGCGCAGCACGTCGACGGCCGTGCATGCCAGCGCCTCCGTGGCCGCCCGAAGCACCCGGCGGGCCCGTTCGGAGACGCCGGCCTCGGCGAACTCGGGTGTGTGGTCGGACCCGTCCTCGTCCAGGATCGCGACGAACGGGTGGATGGCGGGGACGCGGGCGCTGACGTTGCCGATGTCGGAGGAGCCGAGGTACACGCCGTCCGCGGGCGGGCCCAGGCGGATGCCGGCGCGGTCGAGGTGGACGGCGAAGCGGTCGGAGAGCGGCCCGCTGTCCCGGAAGTGCTCGTACCGGATGGTGACCCGCTCGACGGTGACGGTCGTGCCGGTGGCCAGGGCCACGCCCTCGGCGCTGGTCGCGAGTTGCCCGGCGAGGTCGTCGAGGGCGCCGGTGGTGGCGGCGCACAGCCCGAAGCGGCCCTCCGCGAGGGCGGGCACGATGTTCGTGGCCTCGCCTCCGTGGGTGACGATGCCCTGGATGTGGGAGGCCGGCGGCAGTCGGCGGCCGAGCGCGGCCAGGACGTTGAAGAGTTCCACGAGGGCGGCGAGCGCGTCGACGCCCTCGGTGGGATTGCCCGTGGGATGGGCGGCCCGCCCGTGGAAGGCGACCCGGGGCCACCGCAGAGGGACCGTCAGTGCTGCCCGGCCGCGCGCGAGCGGCGCGGCAGCAGCAGGATCGAGGCGACCGGGACGGCCGCCAGCACCGCCCAGGGGACGGCCGGGGGCAGCCCGGTGTCCATGAGGGACCCGGTGCCCGCGCTGCCGAGCAGGACGATCAGCCCGGAGACGGAGGACATGGCCCCCGTGTAGAGCCCGAGGCGGCCCTCGACGGCGAGGTCCGGCACCCAGGCCCGGGCGGCCGGGGCCACGAGCATCTGCCCGAGCGTCAGCAGGACCACGAACCCGGCGGCGGGCAGCAGCCCCGCGGTGCCCGTCCATCCGGCGGGCCGGGCCAGGGCCACCACCCCGAACCCGGCCGCGATCAGCAGCAGCCCCGCCGCCATCGACCGCCGCAGATCCAGCCGGTCCCCCGCCCAGCGGGTCACCGGCAGCTGCGCGGTCACCACCAGCAGCGAGGACAGCCCGAACAGCCAGGCGAGCGCGGCCTGCGACCCGGTGGCCCGCTCCACCTCGTCGGGCAGCAGGAGGTACAGCTGGTTGTAGGCCAGCAGATAGGCCCCGTAGGCGCCGCACAGTGCCAGGAACCGGCGGTTGCGCAGCAGCCCGCCGAGGCCGCCCCGCACCTCGACCTGCTCCCGGCCGGGTATGTGCTGCGGCAGCAGCCGGGCGTGGCCGGCGAGGACGAGGACGAAGACACCGGCTCCCCCGAGGCACACCACGCGGTAGTCGACGGCGAGCAGCAGAGCGCCGATGAGCGGGCCGACGAACGCCCCGGCCTGCCCCGCGACCGTGAACAGCGCGAGCACCCGCGTACGGGACCCGCCGCCCGACTCCTCCCAGACCACGGCCTGCCGGGCGACCTCGGACTCGACGGCGGGCGAGAACAGCGCCGCCGCGAAGCCGATCAGCAGCACGGCTCCGATGACCGACCAGGCCGCTTCGGCATAGCCGAGCCATACGAACCCCGCGATCCGGAGCACACAGCCCACGAGGACGACGGGGCGCACGCCGTACCGGTCGGCGAGCGCCCCGCCCACCACGAACAGGCCCTGCTGGCTGAACGTCCGCAGCCCGAGCACGAACCCGACCATCCAGCCGGCCATCCCGATCGCCGTGCCGAGGTGCTCGGCGAGGAAGGGCAGTACGGCGAAGAAGCCGACGTTGAAGGCCAGTTGGGTGAGGATCAGCAGCCGCAGCAGGGGGTTGAGCCGCTCCCAGGTGCGGAGCCGCGAGGGCTTCTCGGGCCCGCCTCGCGAGGGCTTGCCGGGCCGGAGTCGCCAGGGCTCGGCGGGCTTTCGTCGCGAGGGGTCGGCGGACTCCGGTACGGGCGCCTCGCCCGCGTCGGCCACCCGGTCCGGGGCGGTTCCGCTCGGCTGTCGATGGGACTCGGTCATGCGGTCTCTCCTGCGGGGGTGGCGACGGCGGGCTCCGGCCGCCGTGCGGCCTTGGGGCGCGGGCGGGGCAGCCGCACTCCGCCCGCGGCCGTGACGGCGAGCGCGCCCAGCAGTGCGAGGGCGGCGGCGGGCGCGAGGACGGCCCAGGGGGCGCGTTCGGCGTACGGCTGGTTCTCGGCGAGGAGGAGGCCCCACTCGGGGTCGGGCGGCTGGGCGCCGAGGCCGAGGAAGCCGAGGGAGGTCAGGGCGAGGGCCACGCCGGGCAGCCGTAGCAGGGCGTGGCGGGTGACGGGCGGCAGGAGCGCGGGGAGGATCTCACCGCGGAGGAGTTGTCCGCCGGTCGCGCCGAGGCCCTTGGTGGCGGTGATGTGGGTGGTGGCCCGTTCCTGTTCGAGCAGGGCGGTGGTGTGGGCGGCGAGCGGCACCCAGGCGACGGCGGCCACGGCGAGCGCCGGGGTGGCCGCCCCCTTCCCGGCGACACCGGCGACGAGCAGGCCGGCGAGGACCGCCGGTATCGCGTTGACGGTGTCCACGAGCGGCCCGGACAGACGGGGCAGCAGCCCGAGCAGGACACCGGTCACCAGTGCGGCGGCGCTGATCGCGACCGCCAGGGAGAGGGTGGTGAACGCTCCGTGTCCGATCCGGGCGAGGAGGTCCCGGCCGAGCGCGTCGGTGCCCAACGGGTGCGCCCAGGAAGGGGGTCGGAGCCGGGCGCCGGTGTCGAGGGCGAGCGGGTCGCGGGTCAGTCCGAGGGCGATGGTGCCGAGGAGGACGGCGCCGAGCACGAGGGGGGCGACGCGTGGCTCGGGAGACTTCGGCCGGTGCGGGGAGGTCAGGGCGCCGTCGCGCAGGGCGGGGCCGATGAGGAGGCGGGCGGCGAGCCGGGCGCAGGCTCCGGCGAGGGCCGCCAGCAGGACGAGGGCGAGGGTGCCGGCCTGGAGGACGGGGAGGTCCTGGGCGACGGCGGCCTGGAGGGTGGTGCGGCCGAGGCCGGGTATGTCGAAGATCTGCTCCACGGCGACGGCGCCGCCGGTGAGGCCGACCACGAACAGGCCCACGTTCGGCAGGAGTCCGGGCACACAGCGGCGTACGGCGCGGCGGGCCACGCTCCGCCCGGACGCGCCGCGCGCCGCGGCGGCGAGCGCCCAGGGTTCGGCGAAGGCGCCCGGCAGCAGGTCGTCGAGCATCCGGCCGAGCAGCGCCCCGGCGGGCAGACCGAGGGCGAGGGCGGGCAGCACCGTCCACCGCGGCCCGTACCAGCCGAGCGCGGGGAGCCAGCCGAGGTGGACCCCGACCACGACCGCGAGCACCGATCCGGTGAGGAACTCGGGCAGCGCGGCCAGCATCGCCGCCCCGCCGCCTGCGCCGCCGCGGTCGTCGAGGCGTCGGCCCGCGCCCCGCAGCAGGGTGCGGGCGCACACCGCACCGGCCGTGATCAGCGCGACCACGAGCGCGGCGGCCATCAGCAGCAGGGAGACGCCGAGCGCCTGGACGACGGCGGGGGTGACCTCGCCGCCGGAGATCCACGACCGTCCCGCGTCACCGCGCGCCAGCCCGCCGAACCACTCCCCCAGCAGCTTCGCCGGGCCCGCGTCGAGGCCCAGTTGATCGCGTACGGCGGTCAGGGCGTCCGGCGTCGGGTCGCGTTCCGCGGAGCGCGCCTTGAGGACGGTGAGCGCCGGGTCGGTGCGCGACAGCCACGGCAGCAGTCCGACACCGCACAGCAGGGCGGCGGCGAGCAGGACGCGCCACAGGGTCCGTATCAGCGTCGGGTCCCCGTTCCGATGAGGGTGCGCTCGTACGGGTCGAGGAGCACACCGCGTACGGAGGTGCCGACGCCGGTGATGATCCGCTGGTGGACGAGCGGCACCGTGGCGTCGGTGGCGAGGACCGCGGCCTCGGCCTTCAGCGCCGCCCGCTGCCGCTCGGCGGTGTCGGACTCCTTCTGGGCGTCCGCGACGGCACGGTCGACCTTCTTGTCGCACAGCAGAGCGAGGTTGTAGCCGCCGTCGCAGGTGAAGTCGCTCGCCAGGATGGAGACGGGGTCGCCGGTGTCGAGCAGGGAGTTGCGGGCGCCGACGAACGCGTCGAACTTCCCGGCGAGGGCGTCGCTCTCCAGCCGCGAGTACTCGCGCACCTCCAGTTTCACCTCGAACCCGGCCTTCTTGAGCTGCTGTTGGAGCACCTGGGCGACCTCGGGCAGTTCGGGCCGGTTGTCGTAGGTGGCGACGGTGATCGAGGTGCCCGCGGGGTCGGCCGCCTCCGCCCGTCCGGCGGGTTCGGGGCGCTTGCCGGCGGCCCAGGTCACGGCCGGGCCGAAGACGCCGACGCCGGGGTCGGCGTGTCCCTCGTACACGTCCTTGGCGAGGACGGAGCCGTCGACGGCCTCACGGGCGGCGGCGCGCAGCTCCGGGTTCTCGAAGGCGCCGTTCCTGGTGTTGAGCAGCAGGCTGGTGGTGCGGGTGGTGGCCGTCTCGTGGCGGGTGCCCCGGGTGGGGGTCGACGCCTGCGACACCGGGACGGCCTCGGCCACGTCGACCTGGCGTGTGCGCAGGGCGTTGGTGCGGGCGGTGCCGTCGGCGATGAACCGGGCGTCGATGCCGGGCGCCTGGGCCCGGCCGCCCCAGTAGTCGTCGTAGCGGTCCAGGGTGGCGGCGGTGGTGCCGGTGACCTCGGCCAGCTCGAACGGGCCGGTGGCCGCGCCGACGGGGTTCACGCGCTTCCCGGCGTAGGCCTTGGCGGAGAGGATCGCGAGGCCGGGGCTGGACAGGCGCAGCGGCAGGGCGGGGTCGGGGTTCTCCGTGGTGACGCGGACCTGCCGGTCGCCGCTCTTCTTCGCGGTGAGCGTGACGCCGGAGAGCGCCGGGGTGACGGGCCGGGCCTCGGTGGCGTGGGTGAGGGCGTCGGCGACCGCGGCGGGAGTGACGTCGGTGCCGTCCTGGAAGGTGGCCTCGCGCAGGGTGAACAGCCAGTTCCGGTCGTTCTCACGCGTCCAGGACTGGGCGAGCGCGGGGGCCGCCGCCCCGTTGGCGTCCAGCGAGGTCAGCCCTTCGGTGACACCGAGCCGGCTGAGGAGGGTCGCGTCGGCGCCGTACGGGGAGAAGTTCTCGGCGGGCGGGAACGCCAGGGCGACCCGCAACCGGGAGCCGTCGGCGGAGCCGCCTCCGGAGGAGTCGCCTCCGGAGGCGAAGCAGCCGGTCAGAGCGGGGGCGAGCAGCAGTCCGGCGACGACGCGACGGCGGCGGGGGGAGCGCATGGTCCTTGGTTCTCCGGGGG
>NZ_LIRK01000428.1 GCF_001419765.1 Streptomyces torulosus | reverse complement strand
GGGGGAGGCGGCCGACCGGGGTGCCGGCCCCCGGTCGGCCGCCTCCCCCGTCCGTCAGCCCTGGTCGGTGAGTTGGGCGCGGAAGCCGGGAGCGGTGCGCTGGATGTGCTGCTTCTTGTGGATGGGCTTGCCGAAGGACTTCACCTGCGGGATCGCGACCCAGAGGGTCTGCGCGTCGGAGCCCTTGACGCCGACGCGGGGGTTGTCCTTGATGGCGATGGCCGCGTTGACGTTGGTGACCTTGGCCTTGCCGGTGATCTTCTTCGGCCCCTGCCCGGCGGTCGGGTAGCTGATGGTGAGCGTCTCGCTGGTGACCGGGATACGGAAGATCTCCTGGGTCACGGTGAAGCTGACGGTCGTGGTGCGGTTCTTGTCCTTGCCGACCTTGGAGGTCGCCTTGGTGACGAACCGGACCTCCTTGTTGTACGGGTCGGTGATGCTGACCGGCTTGCCGATCGGTGCCGCCACCTTGCCGAGGAGCGCCTTGTGGATCCGGCGGTCCTGGAGGTCCTTCACGAAGACGGTCTGCTGCCCCCTGGTGAGCGCCAGGAACCTCTTCAGCGCCTTCCTCGCCTCGGGCGTGGACTGCGCCTTGAGGTACTTCGTGTACCCGGCGACGGTCAGCCTCGGCGCCATGGGCTCGGCCGGACCCTGCTCCACGGCCTGCGCGGCGGGCGCGAGTACGGCGAGACCGGCCACCGTGGCGACGGCGGCGGACGTCAGGCGACCTGTGGTGGAAGTGAACATGCGGGGCTCCCGTGACACGTGGCTGTTGGCTGCGCCAACGACCCTACGAACCGCGGAACTTGGCCGAAATTGTCTCTCCAGCCACCACCCGAAAGGGCACCTCCCGAAAGGCCACCCCGGAGGTACGGAACGGGAGGGCCGCCGGGCGGGTGCCGGCCCCGGCCGATGCCGTCAGCGGCGCCGGGCGGGTGGCCGACCCCCGCCGACGCCGTCCGCGGTGCCCGCCCCGACCGCCGGTGCGAACGGCACGCTGAGCCGCTCGCCGGTGGCCGGGGCGGGCCCGGCGTCACCTCAGGTGCCGGCCGAAGAAGCGGTTCCCGTCGTCGAGTTCGAACCACGGGGTGCCGGTGTGCCCGCCCAGGTTGGCGTGCAGCGTCTTCTCCCGGGAGCCGAAGGCGTCGAACAGGTCCAGGGCCCGCTGCCGGGGGTTCCCCTCGTCGTCCCACTGCAACAGGAGCAGCAGCGGAACGGTGACCCGCCGGGCCTCCTCGCGCTGGGCGCGGGGCACGTAACCCCCGGCGAAGCAGCAGGCCGCCGCGATGCGCGGCTCGGTCACCGCCAGCCGGATGCCGAGGGCCGTCCACCCCGAGTACCCGACCGGGCCGCCGATCTCGGGCAGCGCGAGGAGCGCGTCCAGGGTGGTCCGCCACTCCGGGACCGCGTTCTCGACCAGCGGGCCGACGAGGGACTCGAAGATCTCGTCGACCGGCTCGCCGGCCCGCATCGCCCGCCGCAGGTCGGCGCGAGCCTGCTCGTCGGCGGCGGAACGGGGCCGGTCACCGCACCCGGCGGCGTCGATGGTGGCCACCGCGTGGCCGTACGCGGCGGATTTCCGCGCCCGGGCCACCAGCCGGGCATCGCTCTTGGGCAGGCCGTTGTTGTGGGCCGTCAGGATCAGCGGGACCGGCGCGGCGGACCCGGGCGTCCACAGGGTCCCGGGGATCTCGCCGAGGAGGAACTCGCGTTCGAGGACACCGTCGTCGAGGCGCAGTTCGGAAGTGAATCGCATGGTCGTGCCTTTCGGGAGTGCGCGAGAACGGCGCTCCCGGACGACCTACCGCCCGACCGTGACCCCGGAGGGGAGCACCCATGTCGATACAACGCTCACGGGTACCACCTCCTCGTTCTCTCGCACGGCCTGCCGGGAAAGTAGCAGCGGCCGCCGCGGATCGCCAAAGGGTTTTCACCGCCGTCCCCTGAAAAGGCCTGCCTCAGGAGGGTGTTGGAGATCTCGGCCGAGGCGCTGAGGTTCCGCCCTTATGGACATCGCGCTGCGTGAGTGTGAATGGGAATATGAGCCACGTCAATAGATATCGAACGATGTTCGGCGAGCCGAACGTACGCTGACCTGGCTTGACGGATCACGACGTCACTCTCCGTCCCTCTTGTCGTCACAGTGGCCGGCTTTCTTTTTCCGGCGTCTTGACACCCTATTGCGCCGCCTATAGCGTCTGGCCGAATTTCCGGATGGCATTCTAAATATCGAACATTGGTCATCGGTCGTCGCTCTGCGCACCTCTCCGGCCCGTGCGGGCGACGCATGCTCAAGTGCGCGGCGCGCACGCCTTGTCGGTGGTCCGACGGTCGGGACCGTGGCTGCCGCACCCGGCGCGCACGCGGCTGCGGCGAGGTTCACGAACCCGCAAGGAAAGACAGGAAACGCGCATGCGCCCACTCCTCTCCCGGCTGGCGACGATATTGGTCGCCGCCTGTCTGCTCTTCACGTCCCAAGCCCTGACCACGCCGCAGCGGGCAGCCGCCGCCGATCCGGGCTACCTGATGGTGCACTTCACCGGGGAGGGGGCGACCGGTCAGCAGCTGTACCTCTCGCACAGCACGGACGGCCTGCACTGGAACGACCTCAACGGAGGAGCGCCGATCCTCAACTCCAAGATCGGCACGAAGGGGGTGCGCGACCCCGCACTGGTGCGTTCCCCCGACGGCAGCAAGTACTGGATCATCGCGACCGACCTGTGCATCCGCTGCGGGTCGACGTACACCAACGGCAGCCCCAACTTCGTGGTGTGGGAGTCGACCGACCTGGTGACCTGGTCGAAGCCGTGGCTGCTCGGCGCCGCCGGACTGATCCCCGGCGGAAAGAACGCGTGGGCGCCGGAGGCGATCTGGAACCCCGAGACCAACGACTACGTCCTGTACTGGGCGACGAACGCCTCGGTGAACGGCATCTTCAAGTACCGCATCTACTCCGCCCGCACCAAGGACTTCCGCACCATCACCACCCCGCAGATCTGGATCGACCCGCCCGGCAGCACCCCGGTCGTCGACACCCAGATGACCGAGGTGCCCGCCGGTAGCGGCCCCTACCGCTACCTGAGGGCCTCCGGCGACGGCCAGAACAGCATCGAGGGCAGCAACTCGATCCTGGGGACGTGGACCAACCTCGGCAACCTCTCCAGCATCGGCCTCACCGGCAACGTGGTCGAAGGCCCGGTCTGGATGAAGTTCAGGGACCGCGACGAGTGGGCCCTCTACATCGACCACAACAACGCGCAGGGCGTACGCGAGTACCGGCCGATCCTGACGACGAATCCGTTCGACGTCAGCACCTACCGGCTTCAGCCGACGACCAGCTACGACATGGGCGGCACCGCCAAGCGCCACGGCGCGATCGTGACCCTCACGGCCGCCGAGGAGAGCCGCGTGCTCTCCCGCTGGCCCAACAGCCCCGCGCAGCGGCTCCAGTCGTACAACTTCCAGGACCGGTACGTGCGCCAGATCGACTTCGACGTGCGCATCGACCCCAACGTCAGCCCCGTCGAGGACTCCCAGTTCCGGATCAGGCCCGGCCTGGCGGGCACCGGCACCGTCTCCTTCGAGTCGGTGAACTACCCCGGCTACTTCCTCCGCCACGCCGGCTACGACTTCCAGCTCGCCCTCAACGACGGCAGCAGCCAGTTCGCCGCGGACGCCACCTTCCGCAAGGTCGCCGGCCTCGCCGACTCCACCTGGTCGTCGTTCCAGTCGTACAACTTCCCCGACCGCTACATCCGCCACTACGCCTACCAGCTGCGCCTCGACCCGATCACCACCGCGACAGCCCGCAGTGACGCCACCTTCCGTGTGACGAACTGACCCGCGTCGCCAAGGGTGCCGGCGCCTCCAGGTCGGCGCCGGCACGGAGGCGTCCCCCCCCCACACGTCCGCACGGCCGAACAGCAGGGATACGTCCGCTCACCCTCTCCCCTGCCTGGTGAAGGAGTCCTTCATGATCAAGCCACCGTGGATACGCGGCGTCAGACGCGCGCTGCTCGCGGCCGGTGCCACCGCCGCGCTCGCCGCCGGTCTGCTCACCGCCACAGCCACCACCTCGCAGGCCGCCACCCAGGGGCCGTGCGACATCTACGCCGCGGGCGGCACCCCCTGCGTCGCCGCCCACAGCACCACCCGCGCCCTGTACGGGACGTACAACGGCCCGCTGTACCAGGTCAAGCGCGCCTCCGACGACACGACCAAGGACATCGGCCCGCTGACCGCCGGAGGTGTCGCCGACGCCGCGCAGCAGGACTCCTTCTGCGCGAACACCAGCTGCGTCATCAGCGTCATCTACGACCAGTCCGGCAAGGGCAACAAGCTCACCCAGGCGCTCAAGGGCTACTGGCCCGGTCCGGCCGAGGGCGGGAACGACAACCTGGCCAACGCCTTCGAGGCGCCGATCACGGTCGGCGGCCACAAGGCGTACGGCGTCTATGTCGCCCCCGGCACCGGCTACCGCAACAACAACACCAACGGCATCGCCACCGGCGACCAGCCCGAGGGCATGTACGCGATCTTCGACGGCACCCACTACAACGCCGGTTGCTGCTTCGACTACGGCAACGCCGAGACGACCGGCAACGACGACGGCAACGGCACCATGGAGGCCATCTACTTCGGCAACAGCAAGGGCTGGGGCTCCGGCAGCGGACCCGGCCCCTGGATCATGGCCGACCTGGAGAACGGCCTGTTCTCCGGGGTCAACCGCGGCTTCAACGCGGGCGACCCGACCATCAACCACCGCTTCACGACCGCCATCGTCAAGGGCGGCCCGAACCACTGGGCCATCCGCGGCGGCAACGCCCAATCGGGCGGCCTGTCCACCTTCTACGACGGCGTGCGCCCCAACGCCCCCGGCTACAACCCGATGAAGAAGCAGGGCGCGATCATCCTCGGCATCGGCGGCGACAACAGCAACACCGGCCAAGGCACGTTCTACGAGGGCGTCATGACCCAGGGCTACCCCTCGACCGCCACCGAGGACGCCGTCCAGGCCAACATCACCGCCGCCGGCTACGACAGCGGCTCGACCAGCACCGGCTCACTGACCCCCGGCTCCCGGATCTCCCTGAAGGCCACCACCTCACCCTGCTGCACCACGCACTACCTGCGCCACAACGACACCGACACCAAGGTCGTCATCTCCAGCATCACCTCCTCCAGCCCGGCCACCGACAAGGCCGACGCCACCTGGATCGTCCGCGCCGGACTGGCCAACACCTCCTGCCTGTCCTTCGAGTCCGTCGACAAGCCGGGCCAGTTCCTGCGCCACGCCAACTACCAGCTCTACCTGAACACCGACAGCGGCGGCAGTTCGTTCGCGAAGGACGCCACCTTCTGCCCCACCGCGGGCAACAGCGGCGTCGGCACGTCCTTCCAGTCGGTCAACTTCCCGACGAAGTACATCCGCCACTACAACTACACGGCCTACGTGGCCAGTAACGGCGGCACCAACGCCTGGGACAACACGCGAGCGTGGGCCCAGGACACCAGCTGGCTCACCGCGGCTCCCTGGAGCTGACGAGGGACCGGACCCGTGGGCGGCTCCAGGCCGGGGCCGCCCACGGTTCTTGATCCGCCCGCACCTTCCCTACGCCCCGGAGGCACCAGATGAGCGCAACACCCCTTCCCTCGCGCCGGCTCTTCCTCGGCATGGCCGCGGCCGTGCCGCTGTCCACCACCGGCGTGCTGACCCTCGGCAGCCAGTCGGCGAGCGCCGCGACGACCTCCCCGTTCGTCATGGCCTACTTCACCCAGTCACCGAGAAACCTCGGCACGGACTACGGCCTGCACCTCGCCGTCAGCACCGACGCGCTGCAGTGGATGCCGCTGAACCAGAACAACCCCGTCGTGACCCCGACCGCGGGCGACGGCGGTCTGCGCGACCCCTTCATCCTGCCCAAGCAGGACGGCACCTTCGTCGTCATGGCGACCAATCTGAAGGGAACCGACTGGACCAAGAAGACCCCGTACATCCACGTCTGGGACTCCGCCGACCTGCGCTCCTTCGACAACTACCGCCTGCTGAAGCTGCACGACATGGCCACCCACACCTGGGCGCCCGAAGCCTTCTGGGACCCCTCCCGTGGCCAGTACGCCCTCCTCTACTCGGCCGTCAACAGCAGCGGACACAACGTGATCATGGTGAACTACACCACGGACTTCCAGACGGTGACGGCACCGCAGGTCTTCTTCGACCCGGGCTACGACATCATCGACGGCACCCTGGCCAAGGACGTGAACGGTGTCAACTACCTGTACTACAAGGGCCGCAACAGCCTGGTGGGGGCGAGGTCCACCTCCCTCGCCCCCGGCAGCTTCACCCAGTTCACCTCGGGTTTGGCGCCGCAGGGAGGCATCGAGGGCCCGATCCTCGCCGAGGCCTCCGGCACCTGGTACCTGTGGGGCGACGCCAACGCGCTCTTCTACACCTGGCAGACCAACGACCTCTCCACCGGCACCTGGACCGCCACCGACCGGCGCGTCTACACCCAGCCGCTGAACTCCAAGCACGCCGACATCAAGCCGATCCCCCAGACGGTGTACGACAACATGATCGCCAAGTGGGGAAGGCCTGCCTGGAACCGGCTGAAGTCCTACAACTTCCCCGACAGATACTGGCGGCAGGTCGATTCCCTCGGCCGCATCGACCCGTACCCGTTCGACCCCTACACCGACTCGCAGTGGAAGCTGGTGCCGGGGCTGGCCGACTCCTCCGGCGTCTCCTTCCAGTCCGCCAACCAGCCGACCCGTTATCTGCGGCACTCCTACTACCAGCTGCGACTGGACGCCAACGACGGCACCACGAGGTTCGCCCAGGACGCCACCTTCCACCGGACCGCCGGGCTCGCCGACCCCTCCTGGTCGTCGTTCCGCTCCCACAGCCACCCGGACCGCTACATCCGGCACTTCAACTACGCGCTGCGCATCGACCCGATCACCACCGCCACCGGCAGAGCCGACGCCACGTTCTCCGTCTGGTACTGAGGCCACACGCCCGCAACGCGCCCCCTCCGAGTGCGCCCGGATCGTGGTGGTTCGGGGGATGTCGATCTCTTCGCTTGGGCAGCTCTCGGGGAGGGAGACCGACAGGTCGGGGGAGGGGGACTCATGTGGGTGGCGTTGGCGATTCTCGGGGTGCTGCTCGTGTTCAACGGTGAGGTGCGGGTGCTCGCGGTCGCCGCCGCGGTGCTCCTGCTCTGGCTGGGCCACAAGCGCAGCAACATGCTGATGACGGCGGCCGGGGCGGGGGCTCTCGCCCTGCTGTGGTTCGTGGCGTTCTAGGGCCCGTCCGCGAGGCCCCGCCCGCCCCGGGCCGCCGTCCGGCACGCCTCCGCGTACGCCCGGACCAGGGGGCGTCGGGCGTCGTCCTTGCGCCAGGCCAGGACGTAGCGGCTCGGGGGGACACCCCGCACGGGGCGGGTCGTGACGCCGCCCAGGGTGAGGAGGGGCACGTTGCCCGCGGCGACGAGGCAGACGCCCAGGCCGGCGAGCAGGGCCTCGTACGTCTCCTCCGTGCCGGCGATCTCCGCGCCGATACGGGGCGGACGGCCGTCGCGGGCCTCCAGGGCGAGCCAGTGGTCCCGCAGAGGGCCGGCGCTCTCGGGCAGCGCCAGGAACGGCTCGTCCAGGAGGTCGGCGAAGTCGATCTCGGCGCGGGCGGCGAGGGGGTGCGTGTCCGGGAGTGCCACCCGCACGGGTTCCTCGGCGATCACCGTCCACGCGTAACGGTCCTGGTCGGGGACGGGCAGCCAGATGAACGCCACGTCCGCCTCGCCGTCCGCCAGACCCGCCGTCGGGTCCGCCCAGTTCACCTGGCGCAGCCGGATCACGGCCTCCGGACGGGCCGCCGTGAAACGGGACCGGACGGCGGGGAGCAGACCGCCGCGGCCGGGGCTCGTGCTCATCCCCACCACCAGCGTGCTCCGCTGCGCCGTGCGCACCTCCTCGACCGCCGTCGCGCCCTCCTCCCACGCCTCCAACACCCGCCGCGCGTACGGCAGGAGGGCCTCGCCCGCCGGAGTGAGCGCCGCTCCCTGCCGTTCACGCCGGAACAGCTCCACTCCCAGCTGGCGCTCCAGCGCGCGGATCTGCTTGCTCAGCGCCGGCTGGGAGACGTAGAGGCGCTCGGCGGCGCGGGTGAAGTGCAGCTCCTCGGCGACGGTGACGAAGTACCGCAGATCCCGGCCGTGTACGTCCGTGGTCATAACCATCGGTTATCACCGAAGGTCTTGGACGCACAACCACCCCACGCCGCAGGCTTGTCGACGTCGGGAACGACGACCGGATCCGCTCGGGGCCGGTCGGCACGGGTGGACGGGAGTCGTCATGAACAAGGTGTGGCTGGTGACCGGGGCGAGCAGCGGTTTCGGGCGGGCGATCGCCGAGGCGGCGCTGGCGGACGGGGACGTGGTGATCGGCGCGGCCCGGCGCACCGGCGCGCTGGACGACCTGGTGGCCGCGCACCCCGACCAGATGGAGACCCTGGCCCTCGACGTCACCGACACGGGTGCGGCGGAGGCCGCAGTACAGGACGTGCTGACACGGCACGGGCGGATCGACGTGCTGGTCAACAACGCGGGGCGGACCCATGTGGGGGCCTTCGAGGAGACCACGGACGCGGAACTGCGGGCACTGTTCGACCTGCATGTGTTCGGGCCGGCCGCGTTGGCGCGCGCCGTGCTGCCGTCCATGCGGGACCGGCGGTCGGGGGCCGTCGTGCAGATGAGCAGCGTGGGCGGCCAGGGGTCCTTCGCCGGGTTCTCCGCGTACAGCGGGACGAAGTTCGCGCTGGAGGGCATGTCCGAGGCGCTCGCGGACGAGGTGGCGGAGTTCGGGATCAAGGTGCTGATCGTCGAGCCGGGGGCGTTCCGCACGGCACTGTTCGAGAACGGCCGGGCGGGCGTGAGCGCGGAGAGCGGGGTGTACGGGAAGGTCGACGCGACCAGGGGGTTCGTGGCGGGCGGGGACGGTACGCAGCCCGGGGACCCCGCCAAGGCGGCGGCGCTGATCCTGGCCGCGCTGGAGGCCGAGCGCACCCCGCTGCGCCTGCCGCTCGGCGACGACAGCGTGACCACGATCCTGGAGCACCTGGAAGGGGTGCGCGAGGAGGTCCTCACCTGGGAGAAGCGGACCCGGGCGACGGCGTTCGACGCGTGAGCGTGAGCGTGAGCGGGCGCGGGGGCCTCAGTCCGTCGCGGGGCGCAGCCGCTCGTAGCAGTCGTAGTTGCGCTGGGCGGTGATCTTTCCGTCGCGGAACTCGAGGAACGTCGCGATGTGGGCGCGCAGCACCTGCCCCCCGGCCAGGTCGCCGACGGGTACGGCCGGGGTGCCGGACCAGCTGACCTCCAGGGCGACCTGGGTACCGGAGGCGACCGCGTTGATCACTTCGAAGCGCTGGTCGGCGAGCATGGACCGACCCTGCCGCGACGCGGCGATCAGGTCGGGCAGCCGGCGGACGGTGCCGTCCGGGAAGAGGGCGTTGGGCAACTGCGTGTGGACCGCGTCCGAGTGGAAGAAGGCGGCGAGTTCCTCGTCCGGGGCGAAGCGGGACACCGCCTGGTGGTAGCGGACGGCGGTACGGACATCGGGGTGCTCAGAGAACTCCGGCATATCCACAACCTTAGTTGCACAACCATGGTTGCACAATTGGGGTTGTCCAATGGGAGAGTGGGCCCATGCAGCAGCAGCCACTCGACCCCCACGACCTCGACACCGGCACCCTCGCCCTCTTCGCCGGCCTCGCCGCCGCCTCCACCGTCCAGGACGAACTCGCCGCCCTCGGCTTCCCCGACCTGCGCATGTCCCACGGCTACGTCTTCCAGCACCTCCTCCACACCCGGCCCACCATCGGCGACCTCGCCGAGAAGCTCGACATGACCCAGCAGGGCGCCTCCAAGGCGGTCGCCGAACTGGAGCGCCTCGGCTACGCCGAACGCCTGCCCGACCCCCAGGACGCCCGCGTCCGGCGCGTCACGCTCACGCCGCGCGGCCACGAAGCCGTCGCCGCCGCCCGCCGTGCGCGGGCGGCGCTGGAGGAGCGCCTCCGGCAGCGCTTCGGCGCCCCGGCCCTCGATGCCACGCGCGCCCTGCTCGCCGACCTCCTCGACACCCTCGGGGGCACCGCGGCCGTCCAGCGCCGCGAGGTCAGGCCGCCCCGCTGACTCCGTGGCCGTGCCCCTTCAGCCCCCCGCCACCCCCGACTTCAGCCCCGCCCCGCACAACGGGACCACCGC
>NZ_LIRK01000427.1:8799-9499 GCF_001419765.1 Streptomyces torulosus | reverse complement strand
GGCTCGAGCGGACGCCCGGCGCCTCCGGCCAGCACCCCGCAGCTCCGGCGGGCGCCCCGCCCCCGCCCTCGTTCGCCATTTGTCGGTGGTGTCTGGAACCCTTGGCGTATGGAGATTCTCTGGGGGCTGATGGCGCTGCTCATGATCGGCATGGTGGTGTGGCCGATCATGGCGCGCAGGCGGGCCGGTATCCAGCAAGTGCACGCGGGGCACCCGGACGCGGCCGATCCGGCGAACTACGGGTTCGTCCGGCAGGAGCTGCTGGACGTCCGGATGCCCGGCCCCGACCAGGATCTGCTGGATGTGCTGGACGTGGTGCAGCGCACCCAGGACTACCGGGCGGCGCAGCAGCTGCTGGCCGGGACCGAGGCGGACGGCGAGGTGCGCTGGCAGCGGGTGCAGGCGTTCGCGGGCGCGGCCTCGCTGGAGCTGGCGCAGCGGCCGGGCGGGGTGAGCGACTCGCCGGGCGGGCAGTGGCTGCGGGTGTGGCGGACCGAAGCCCCCAAGGACGCGGGCGGCGCCGCGGTGCACGCGGAGTTCCTGGTGCAGCAGGCGTGGCGGACGGCGACGCCGGGCACGGACGAGTTCCGGATCATCATGGAGGAGGCGAGGTCGGCGTGCGGCGACGCGGCGCTGCTCGCCCCGGGCGACCCGATCCCGTACATCATCGAGCTGTCGGTCGCGCGTGGACTCGGCTACT
>NZ_LIRK01000427.1:0-8770 GCF_001419765.1 Streptomyces torulosus | reverse complement strand
GCGGCGCGCGCGCCGCAGGGGTCGCTGCTGGCGGCGATGCCGCTGTTCGCGGTGTTCGAGCACCTGCCCGAGGTGATCGTGGTGCAGGGCTTCTACGAGAGCGAGGTCGTCACCAAGGCGATGCACGGCGCGTTGTACGCGGTGCACTCGGCGCGGCCCGACGACCCGATGCTGGCGCATGTGCGCCATCTGCTGATCTTCTTCCTGGTCCGCGCCGAGCGCTGGGCCGAGGCCATGAACCAGCTCGTGCACGTCGACGGCCATGTGGGCGCCCTCCCCTGGACGCTCGCCTCCGAGCCCGCCTCGGACTACGCGATATACCGGGCCCTGGCGGTCGCGGGCTACGAGGCGAACGGCGGCAGCCCGGCGACGCTGCTGCACTGACGCCCGGGGCCGGGCCGCGCGCCCCCGCGCGCGCCGCCCGGCCCCACCGGCTCTCTCCGCCCGAACCACACCGCCCGGCCCCACCGGGCCCACTTCGCCCGGACCACACCGCCTCGCCCCACCGGCCCACGCCGCCCCGCCTGCCGCACGCCCGGCCGCGGAAGCCGCACACCCCTTTGCGGCCCCTCCAGTAAGGCCTTGCCACCCTCACATCCCGTGAGAAATACTCCGCCCCCTCACCTCTTGGTCATGGACACGTCCCAGGCCAACCGATTTAGTTGATTTTGTGATCGTTCGCGATCACACCGTGGGGGGAAACTGCCCGATGGGCGCAACCCTGCGCGCAGTGCGCGCTCTCGTG
Organism: Streptomyces torulosus; assembly: GCF_001419765.1. GTDB lineage: Bacteria > Actinomycetota > Actinomycetes > Streptomycetales > Streptomycetaceae > Streptomyces > Streptomyces torulosus. The sequence goes on along the minus strand of NZ_LIRK01000427.1, from coordinate 8,025 downwards.
TTGCTCGCCGGCTTCTATCTGCTCGGCGTCATCCTGCTCGCGGCGCTCGCCGGCGCCGACTATCTGCTGTACCTGCACGCGCCGTCCGGCGTGGCGCTCAAGCTGTACGTGGTCTCCGTACTCCTGGCCCTCCCGCTGATCCGCGGCCTGTTCATGCTGCGGACCCCGAAGGGCGAGGAGCGGCCCGGCCTCGCGGTGACCGACGCCGACGAGCCCGCGCTGTGGCGCACCGTGCGGGAGCTCGCCGACCAGGTCGGCACCCGCGCCCCGACGCGCATCCTGCTGACGCCCGAGGTCAACGCCGCCGTCAGCGAGGACGCCCGGCTGCTCGGCCTGCTGCCCGGCCCGCGCCGCCTCTACCTCGGCGTACCGCTGCTGCAGGGCCTGACCGAGGCGCAGCTGCGCGGGGTCCTCGCCCATGAGCTGGGCCACTACTCGAACTCCGACACCCGCCTCGCGGCCATCACCGCGCGCGGCCGGGCCCAGGTGCTGCGCACCATCGACACGTTCGAGGAGCGGGCCGACAAGACCGCCGGACGCGAGCAGGCCCGGCAGGAGAAGAAGAACGCCAAGGCCGCGGCCAAAGGCAAGAAGACCAAGGAGATCGACACCCGCCACTCGGGCTTCACGTATCGGCTGATGGCGCGGATCTACGTCGCCTACGCCCACCTCTACTTCCGGGCCACGCTCGCCGGTTCACGCCGCGAGGAGTACGCCGCCGACGCCGCGGCCGCCCGGATCGCCGGACGCGACGCCACCGCCTCGGCGCTGCGCGAGATACCGGCGCTGTCCGCCGCGTTCGGGTTCTACATGAACAGCTACGCCACGCTCGGCTCCGAGGCCCGGCTGCTGCCGCCGCGCGGTGAGTTCTTCGGCGGGTTCGGCCGGATGCTGACCGCCCGCCAGCTCGAACTCGTCGGGCTGCGCAGCGACCTGCCGAGCGAGCCGTCGTCGCCGTACGACTCGCACCCGCCGATCGCCGACCGTGTCGCGCGGATCGAGGCGCTGCCCGCCGACGGCCGTGCCGACGAGGCGAGGGGCGCCGCGCTGACGCTGCTCGCGGACCCGGAGCGGACGCTGGCGGAACTGGAGGACGCGGTCCTCACCGACGACGTGCTGCGGTTCGCCCGCGCCGCCGACTGGCAGGAACTGCTCGACGGTTCGATGGCGGCGAACTTCGTCTCCGCGGACACCGCCCTGCACCGGGCGCTCGCGATGTACACCAAGGAGCACCCGTCCCTGCGGGGACTGCTGAAGGTGATCGACGACGGTCAGCTGTGGCAGCTGGCGCGGCGGCTGCCGGTGTCCGACCAGGCGGCGGAGGCGAAGGGGCGGGCCTTCCGAGAGTTCGTCCGGCCCGCCTTGGCGGACGGGCTGCAGACCATGGTGCTCGCCGAGCTGAGCGCCCACTCCCGGCTGCGCTGGGAGTTCTCCTGGGCGGACGCGGCCATGGTGCACCTGCCGTCCGCACCGGACGGCTCCGAGGCCGACCTCGGCGCCGCGATCGGGGCGGCGGTCGCCGACCACCCGGACACCGGGCCGCTGCGCGCGCTGCTGCCCTCCGCTCCCCAAGGCCCCGCCGCGCGAGAAACGGACGCCCCGCGATGACCGTACTGCTGTGGATACTGGCCGTCCTGGCCGTGCCCACCCTCCTGATCGGTCTGTGGCTGGCCGGGGTGTTCCTCAAGGAGTTCTTCCGCCCCAGCGGCGGCGACGCCGACCCGGACGCCGCCGAGGCGCTGGGCCTGCTTCCCGCCGAACGGCAGAACACCAAGTACGCCGGTCCGCTGCCGACGGGCGTCGACGCGACGCTCGCCGCCGTGCGAGGCGGCGACTGGAAGGCCGCCGCGAAGCTGCTGCACGACATCGGCCGGGACTGGGACCGCCGCTCCTGGGCGACCGGCCTGCTGGGCGGGATCGCCGCCGACGACGACGAGTGGCTGCTCGCCTGGGAGGCCGACCGGCCCGACGACCCGGACGCGGCCGTCGTCCGCGCCCGCAGCACGGTGATCCTCGGCGGGCAGATGCGGGGCGCGAAGCGCGCCACGTACACGACCGGCGAGCAGTTCGCGGGCTTCCACCGGATGCTGGAACGTTCCCGCGAGGAGATCGCGCGGGCCGCCGCGCTGAACCCCGACGACCCCACGCCGTACGTCACGGAGATCACCGTCGCCCTGGGGCTCGGTTACCCGCACGCCGAGATGGACCGGCTCTGGACGGAGATCACCGCCCGCGCCCCGCACCACTACGAGGCGCACTACATGGCGCTCCAGTACTGGTGCGCGAAGTGGCGGGGCTCGGAGAAGCTGGCGACGGACTTCGCCGAGCGGGCGGCGGCCAACGCGCCGCTGGGCAGCCTGCTCACGGTGCTGCCGCTGATCGCCCACTTCGAGCACGACCAGTCGGACGACAGCGAGGTGGACCGCACGCCCAGGATGATCGGTCGGGTCGACGCGGGTCTCGCCGACGCCGCCGCGGCCGACCAGACCCACCCGCGCCTGCCGGAGCTGCGCCACCTCCTCGCGTACTACCTCGCCCTCCAGAACCGCGACGCCGCCGCGCTCGAACAGTTCAGGCTGGTCGACGGCCACGTCAACGCGCTGCCGTGGCGCTACCGGGGCAGCGAGGAGGAGATGGCCGCGTTCTACTGCCGAATCCGCAACGCCTCGGCGCAGGCGGTGGCGGCGGAGAGCGCCGACTGACAGCGCCACCTCGGCGACCGGAATTCGGGCGGTACCCGGAGCGTTCTCCAGGTACCGCCCGCTCGTTCCCGCACGTTCCTAGGAGTCACGATGCTCTTCGGCCGCACGCCCCAGCTGCCCACCCCCGAGCAGGCTCTGCCGGGCCGCGCCGAGCTGCCGTTCACCGTGCCCGACCGGCACACCGTGCTCGGCACCCCGCTCCTCGGCCCCTACCCGGAGCACCTGGAGATCGCCGACTTCGGCCTCGGCTGCTTCTGGGGCGCGGAGCGCAAGTTCTGGCAGCTCCCCGCCGGCGTGTGGACCACGCTCGTCGGCTACCAGGGCGGCTTCACCGAGAACCCGACCTACGAAGAGGTGTGCTCGGGCCTCACCGGCCACACCGAGGCCGTCCGCGTCGTGTACGACCCGTCGCTCATCTCGTACGAGCGGCTCCTCCAGGTCTTCTGGGAGTCCCACGACCCGACCCAGGGCTTCCGCCAGGGCAACGACGTCGGCACCCAGTACCGCTCCGCCGTCTACACCCACACCCCGGCCCAGGAGAAGGCCGCCGCCGCGTCCCGCGAGGCGTACCAGAAGGTCCTCACCGGCTCCGGCTACGGCACGATCACCACGGAGATCCTCCCGGCGGAGGGCCGCGCCTTCTACCCCGCCGAGGGCTACCACCAGCAGTACCTGGACAAGAACCCGGCGGGCTACTGCGGCATCGGCGGCACCGGGGTGTCCTGCCCTATCGGCGTCGCCAAGGCCGACGGCTGACGTCACGGGTGGCCTTCGGAACGTACGCCCGCAGAGTGCGTGACGAGCGGTTGCCGCTCGTCCGACGGCACACGGCGCTGAGGTGTGCCGTCGGGGACTACGGCCCGCTCGGCTTCAACGCGACCTGGGCGTATCTGAGCGCGACGGCGTGCCCCGCCCCCGATCTGCGAAGGGATTCCGCGGCGTTGTCGCGCGCGCTGGGCACGCTGGAGGAGAGCCGAGCCGCGCACCTTGCCGAAATGGCCGTCCTCGCCGCCCGCCGCCGGGCGGAGAAGGCGGCTGGCCGCCGAACCCCACGAGCGTCCGACATGGCCACTCTGCGTGGTCCGCGCTGGCCGAGTTCGACGCCCCCTTCCCGGCTGGGGTTGATCGCCGCCGTGGCGAATCGGCACTCGGCGTTCCAGCGCATCCCGTACCCCGACGAGACGCTCTCCCCCGACATCGACGTACGCCAACTCAGCCACTTGCACGCCCGGCTCGATAACTGCGCCTCGTCCTACCTCAAGACCCTCGGCCGCCTCGACCGCCCGGCCGCAGCGGAACTGACCGACACCGCCCACAGCATCCGCGGCCTTACCCGGCCTGGTTATTCGCCCCTGAACATGTACCTGCTCCCGTGGCTGCGCTTCGCGAACCTGCTCACGTACGCCGCTGCGGCATCGGCGGCACCGGGGTCAAGCTGAGTACCCCGTTCGAGACGAACTGGGGGCGTCCTGCCCTACGGGCATCGCGCCCGCTTCGGAGCCGACGGACAAGGAGCCGCAGCGGCAGTGCGGCGTCGAAGGAGAGCCGGTTCCTGCTGCCGGGGAAGTGCGGGCACGCGCGCGCCGTCGTCCGCACTCGCTCTCGCTCGGTCACCTGCCTGGCCGGGCTACCTGACGGTGAAGTCGGCTGCCTCCCTGTCCAGGGTCGTCGTGCCGTCCTTGGCGGTGGCCAGGACGGCGACGTGCCAGGTACCGCGCGGGGAGGACTTCGCGTCGGAACGGGTGACCTCGACGCTGTACGTGCAGTGCACGGTGTTCTTTCCGGAGGGCTTGCAGACGGCCGACTCCGCGTCGGCCATGTCCTTGGCGGTCAGCTCGTCCTTGGCGAAGGACGAGTGCTGCGGCCATGCCAGCACCTTCACGCTCTTGACACCGGCGGACGCCGTGACGTCGGTGTCGAAGGTCAACGATCCGTCGCGGTCGGCATCGGGAGCGGTGTAACGGGCAGTGCTGTGCGTCAGCTTCAACGGCTGATCCCCGGCGTAGGCAAGAGTGAGGGCACCGGCGCCACCGAGGACAACGACACCGGCGGCCACGGACAGAGCAGTACGTCGGGACATGAGCATCTCCGTAAAGGTCCTGTATCGGGTCGGCGCTTCTCGACTGCGCCGCTTCACCGATACTCGCCGCACGGAGACCGCCCGAACATGAGCGCACCTACTCAACTCAGGTTGAGTAGGCCGGTGTTGCCGCCCACAGGGCACATGACAGCGAGGGCTCGGCGGCACCGGGGTGTCCTGCCCGACCGGCGTCGCCAAGGCCGACGGCTGATCCGAGCGGACCGGGCAGGACGGGCGGGCGTCAGCCGGCGCGCTCTACGGGGTTCGCTCCGACCGCTCACCGCTCATACCGGGGGGCGGGTCCGGGCGGCTGCCCTGCTGTCACGCGGAAGCGACCACCTCGCCGGCCATGACCTCGGGTGGGTCGGGAAGCAGTGACGCGAGGTTGTCCCGCACGAAATCCGAGGCCCTGGAGATCGACTCCTCGGCGCCGGCCCGGTCCTGGAAGACGCTGGTCGAGACCATCACTCCGTCCCCGGCGTCGACCCAGTAGTAGGCCACGAAGCCGGGGACTTGGCGCATGAGCGGCACGAACCCCTCGTTCACGAGACGTGCCGCCTCGGCCGGATCGGTCACCCCTTCGTACCGCCGCACTGCTGCGTACATCTCCAAGCTCCTCACTGCGTTGTGGGTTCGTCCTCTGCCGGCACGTCGTGCCCCGGTGGCCGTCGGCCCGGGGCCATGGATCCCGTGAGCCACGGGCTCAGGGGCCGCCCCCGTCCGGCTGGAAGCTCGCCAGCATCTGCTCCAGGGCCGCCTGGTCCGGGCCGACGAAGGGCGGCGCGGACGGGGCGGTGGCGAGCGTGTCCAGCATGGTGCCGGTGATGCCGGCGGCCGGCGGCAGATGCGTCGAGAGGACCAGGTCGGGCTTGCGGTCCTTCAGGGAGTCGAAGGTCCTGAGGTACTTCTCCACGTCGACCGTCTGCACCCAGGGGCTGTCGACCGTCGCCCAGAGGAGCTGGGCGGTGCGCAGGTCCTCGACGGCGACATCGCGGACGTCGTCGGCCTGGGCGAGGTCGGCGGTCGGCAGCGGGGCGCCGAAGCAGTCGGAGCTGAAGCAGACACCGGAGTGGTCGTCGAAGAAGCCGACGGTGGCGGGGTTGTCGAACAGCGGCGGACGGAACCCGGTGAGGGTGCGGTCGCCGATGTCGAGCGTCTCGCCCGGATTCACGAGGTAGGCCCGGTCGAGGGGCAGCGGGTGCTCGCAGGACAGGATCCCGGCGCCGATGAACGTCGTCACGACCCGCGCCTTCGGGGCCGCCGCCAACAGGTCGAAGATCCCGCCGGTGTGGTCGCGGTCGGGGTGGGTGAGCCAGATCCAGCGGACGTCGGCCGGGTCCAGCACGGTACCGAGGGCCTCGACGAAATTCCGGTCGGGCAGCCCCAACCCGGTGTCCACGACCACGGGTTCGGCGCCGAGCAGTACGAAAGCGTTCACCGGGATGTGCCCGATGCCCGGCACCTCCAGGCTGTCGGCGAGAACGCTGATGTCCGGGCGCAGCCGGTGCACGGTACCCGGGCGGACCTTTTGAAGGGGCATGTCACTCACACCTCTGAAACCCCCCGGCGGGTGATCGTCGCGACCGCATGCCTCCGCTGTTGCTCCCCGCCTCCATCGTCCGGCCGTGCGAGCGCGGGCGCATCCGCTGCCATGACCGCACGTGCTCGGAGCAGAATGACGACGCGACGCTACGGAGGAGGGGGTTGCCCATGCTGTTCGGACGGGGCCGGGAGCCGCGGATGCCCACGGCCGAGGAGGCGCCGCCGGGGCGGGCTGCGCTCGCGTACGAGGTGCCCGAGACGCACGCCGTGCTGGGGACGGCCCTGCTCGGGCCGTATCCGGAGGGAGCCGAGGTCGCGTCCTTCGCGATGGGCTGCTTCTGGGGCGCGGAACGGCGGTTCTGGCAGGTGCCGGGTGGCGTCCGCACCACCCTCGTCGGGTTCCAGGGCGGATACACGCCGTACCCGGTCGACGACGAGGTGCGAACCGGGCTCACGGGGCACGCGGAGACGGTACGCGTGGTGTTCGATCCGGCCGAGGTGTCGTACGAGCGGCTGCTGCGGGTGTTCTGGGAGGGGCACGACCCGACGCAGGGCTTCCGCCAGGGCAACGACGTCGGTACGCAAGTCCGCTCGGTCGTCTTCACGCACTCACCGGAGCAGCGCGCGGCCGCCGAGACGACCCGCGCGCGGTATCAGGCGGCGCTGTCCGCCGCCGGACACGGGGCGATCACGACCTCGATCGTGCCGGCCGAGGAGTACCCGTTCTATCCGGCGAGCGCACTGCACCAGCAGTACCTGCACCGGGACCCGGCAGGCTACTGCGGGGCCGGCGGCACCGGGGTGTCCCTGCCCTGAGGCGCCGGCAGACGGCCATCGGCGGCCGACGGTGTTCGATAGCTTTCCGGCATGTGTGTCTCCCTGGCCCCGGCCGAGTTCACCGGCACCACCCTGTACTGCGGGCGGCTGCACCACCCCGAGCACGGGCTGATCCACGTCCTCGGCTACCAGAACACGGCGGCGAATCTCGCCGACGGCCCCAACGCCATGCTGCTGCACCTGCCGGCGCGGCAGATGAGCCGACGCAACTTCCTGTCCGTGGGGCGCAGTTCCGACGTGCTGGAACGGATGGTGGACGCGGTTCGGCCGGTCTCCGTGGGCATGGTCGACGACTCGATCGCCTGGATGGGAGCGGCTCGGGGGCCGGCGGTGGAGGTGTTCGAGCACGACGTGTACACGGTGGTCCTGGCCCGTGACCCGCGTGCCGTGCCGGCGGCGCTCGCCGAGGTGCCGGAGCACCGGCGGCCCGCGCTCAACCCGGAGTTGTTCGCGTTCTACGCCGAACGCTGTCCCGCGCACGCGATCGCCGTCTGCTGCTTCGACAACGCGGAGGCTGCGCAGGCAAAGCCGCTGCTCATGTGGTACCCGCCGCACGACCCCGATGTGCTGACGCTGCCCGCGCTCGACTGCCACACCGGGGCCGTGCCGGATCCGGACGCGCTGGTGGACACGGACCACTGGGTGATCCTCGGCACGGACGCGGCGCCGGACGGCTGGGGTTCGCCCGTCGACCACGACCCCGCGATGCGGCACGCGCTGCGGAGCTTTCTGCCGAACACGGTCGTGGGCCGCCACTTCGGCGGGCCGCTGCGCAACGGGGACTTCACGATCAGCCACGAGGAACTGCTGCGGGTCGGTGAGGAAGGGGTGAGCCGGGTGGGGGTGTTCTAGGGCCGCCGAGGG
>NZ_LIRK01000426.1 GCF_001419765.1 Streptomyces torulosus | reverse complement strand
GGTCGGGGTGCTCCTCTGTCACGGCTTCACCGGTTCCCCGCAGTCGCTGCGCCCCTGGGCGGAGTACCTCGCCGAGCACGATCTGACCGTCGTCCTGCCCCTGCTGCCGGGGCACGGCACCCGCTGGGAGGACCTGCGGATCACCGGCTGGCAGGACTGGTACGCGGAGGTGGACCGCGAGCTGCGCGCCCTGCGCGAGCGCTGTGCGCGGGTCTTCGTGGCCGGGCTGTCCATGGGTGGCGCGCTGGCCCTGCGGCTGGCGGCGAAGCACGGGGACGCGGTCGACGGCGTCGTGGTCGTCAACCCGGCCAACGAGGTGCACGGCCTGGCGGCCCGCGCCCTTCCCGTGCTCCGGCACCTCGTCCCCAGCACCAGGGGGATCACCGACGACATCGCCAAGGAGGGCGTCACGGAGCTGGGGTACGACAAGGTGCCCCTGCACGCGGCGCACTCCCTGCGGACCTTCCTGCGGCTGGTCGACGGTGAACTGCCCCAGGTGACGCAGCCGTTGCTGCTGTTGCGCAGCACACGGGACCATGTGGTGCCGGCCGCCGACTCCGCGCGTGTGCTCGGCCGGGTGTCGTCCACGGACGTCACAGAGATCCTGCTGGAACACAGCCACCATGTCGCGACGTTGGACCACGACGCGGACCGCGTTTTCGAGGAGAGCCTGGCGTTCGTGACCCGTGTCGTGGGGGACGCCGCGAAGGGGACCGACGGGGAGTCCGCGGAGGGCTCCGGGACGGATTCGATGAAGGAGTCCGGGACGGAATCCGTACAGCAGTCCGGGTCGGGGTCCGCGGAGCGGTTCGGTGCGGGATCCAAGGAGCAGAGGGAAGGGACGGCCACTGGTGGCTGAGCACGACTCCGAGCGTGAGCCGGAGGAGAAGGGCGCGCCCCTCGGTGAGCGCCACGGTGACTCACGCGGATCGGGCTCGGGCGGATCGGGTTCCGGTGGCTCGGGCGGCTCGGCTGCGGCGTCCGGTGACACGCCGGACGAGGAGCAGCAGGTGCCGTTCGACGAGGACGCCGCCTGGCGGGCCATCGTCGCCGGCTTCGGTGAGGAGCCGCCGGACCCGCCGGGCGCCAAGCCGTTCCGTTCGGTGGAGGACCTGGCGCTGCTGGAGGCCGACCCGGAGGAGCCCTCCGACACGCCCGCCGGCGGCGCCGCGGACAGTGCCGGGCCTGCGGCTCCCAAGCCGCTGGGCAGCTCGGTCGCGTTCGCGCCCGGTGTCGGCGCCGGTCCACGGGACTACACGGTGCCCGATCCGGTGGGTGAGGACACCGGCGAGGACGACGACGAGGACGAGGACGAGGACGGCGAGGGCCACTTCGTGCCCCCGGAGCCGCCGCCGCTGCCGGAGGCCGACGCGACCGCCAAGTTCGCCTGGCTGGGCGTGGTCGGCGGCCCGGTGCTGCTGCTGCTCGCGGTGCTGCTCGGCTGGGACATGACCTGGTGGCTGACCACCCTGGGCATCGGCGGTTTCCTCGGCGGTTTCGCCACGCTGGTGATGCGGATGAAGACCGACGACGAGGACGACGACGATCCGGGGCGGGGCGCGGTCGTCTGACCCCCGCCGCCGTACGAGGGCCCGCCCGGGAGCGTTCCGGGCGGGCCCTCGTCGTTGTTTCCGGAGTGGGCGCGCGCCGGCGTCCGCCGGAATGGAACTCGGATCCGGCGAGCGGCGAAGGACGGGTGAAGAACCTGAACAAGCCCAAGCCTTCGAGGCGTTCGGACGAACGAGAGGAGCCCCGATGACCGTCGGACCACCGGGCGTCGGCACCCGCGACGAGGATCGCGAGGAGAGTGATGCCCGTGTGATCGCGCGGTCCCGGGACGAGCCCGAGCTGTTCGCCGTGCTCTACGACCGGCATGCCGACGCCGTGCACCGTTACGCGGCCCGGCGGCTCGGTCCGGAGGCGGCGGAGGATCTGATGGCGGAGACCTTCGTCACCGCCTTCCAGCGACGCCACACGTACGACCCGGAGCGGGCCGACGCCCGCCCCTGGTTGTTCGGCATCGCGACGAACCTCGTGGGCCGGCACCGCCGGGCCGAGGCACGCCGGTTCAAGGCGCTGTCCCGGCTGCCGGAGCCGGTGGAGCACGAGGAGCCGGTCGCGGACCGCGCGGTCGCCAGGGCCGGTGCCACGGGGGTGCGCCGGGACCTGGCGGCCGCGCTGGCCGGGCTCTCCGCCCGGCACCGCGACGTCGTGCTGCTGATCGCGTGGGCCGGCCTCGACTACGAGGAAGCGGCCCACGCCCTCGGCGTGCCCGTCGGCACCATCAGATCCCGGCTGAACAGGGCTCGCAGCAAACTGCGCGAAGCACTGGGCGGATCCGATCCGACAGCTTTCCGAGAGGCGGACGCCCATGCGTGACATCGACGACCAGAGGGACCTGAGGGATTTGAGGGACCTCACCGACTTCGACGCGGGGACTCCCCCGCTGGACGAGGAGACCCGGCGCCGGGGCCGGGCCCGGCTGCTCGCCACGATCACCGCGCCCGACGCGGACCGCGCGATGGGCCGGACGGCCCGGACCGCCGTGGTGAGCCGTCGGCCGCTGCTGCGCGTCGCGCTGACGGGCGTGGTGGCCGCCGCGGTCGCGGCCGGTGTCCTGGTCGCCGTGCAGGACGACGACGGCGACCGGGGCAGGACCACGCATCCGCGGGTGACGAGCCTGCCGCCGATCCGGAACGTGAGCGCTCGGAGCGTGCTCAACGGGGCGGCGGCCTACGAGCGCGAGCACGGGAAGACCGTGAGCCCGCGGGACGACCAGTTCGTCTACACCAAGGAGATCATCAAGGAGACCGACCAGAAGACCGGGCGGACGAAGACCCACGTCGACGAGAACTGGCGGTCCGTGGACGGCTCGAAGCGCTCCTGGATCATGGAGATCGGCAAGGGCTGGTGGTCGCCGCCGCTGGCGGACGACGAGAGCAGCTGGCCCCCGCAGGACTGGGGCAGGCTGCGGAAGCTGCCGACCGACCCGGAGAAGCTGATCCTCGCCATCCAGGACGACTTCTTCGGCGGCAAGGAGAAGAACACCTCCCTGGAGAAGATCACCGACCAGGAGTGGTCGCACATCCACTTCAGCCTCGCCGGGCTGCTCAAGCTGGTCCCGGTGATGCCGGAGGGGCTGCGCCCGGCGGCGTACGAGGCGCTCGGGATGGTGCCGGGCGTGAAGGCGGTGCCGAACCAGAAGGACGCCAAGGGCAGGGTCGGCGTGGCCATCACCTACGACGACCCGACGCTCCCGGAGGGGTCGTCGGGCTTCGGCGGCTACTTCATCTTCGACCCGGTGACGTACCGGTTCCTGGGCTGCCGGGACGAGCGCACGTCGGGTGACGGTGAGCACATGAAGCGCTACACCCAGCTGTCGTACCTGGACAGCTGGGCGATCGTCGACAGGGTCAAGCAGCGGCCGGTGGCCGCCGGCTAGGTCGTGCGTACGAAGAGCCCTGGTTCGTCGGGGATCTAGGACGACGCTGCGGGCACTCTGAGGGCGGCCAGGACCGGAAGGTGGTCCGTGGCCGCCCTCAGGTCGTCCCGGCTGATGCCGGCCTGGCCGAGCGGCACACCGCAGCCGAGGACCTCGATACCGGGGGTGGCCAGGACGGCGTCGATGCGCTGGTGGGGGTCGGCCGGGGTGGAGGTGTACTCGCTGCCCCAGGGCGCGGTGGCCCAGCAGTCCTGGAGCGCGCCGGCCAGCCGCCGGAACGTGCGGCCGTCGGGGCGTTCGTTGAGGTCGCCGCCCGCGACCGCGTGCTCCACGCCCAGGGCGGCGAGGCGGTCGAGGAGCATGCCGCCCTGCTCGTACCGTTCGTCCTTCTGCAGGGAGAGGTGGCAGGACAGGACGCCGAGGCGGGCGCGGCCGAAGCGGACCACGGCCGTGGCGAAGCCGCGCCGGTGCAGGCCGGGGGTGAGCGGCAGCAGGACGTCCTCGGTGTGCTCGACGGTGGCGCGCAGGCCGCACAGCAGGGCGGGGCCGGAGGCGGTGGCGCCGCCGGAGAGGGTGACGAGGTCGGAGGCCGCGGCCAGCCGCGCGAGTTTCTTGCGCCAGCGGAAGAAGCGGGGCGCCTCCTGGATGAGGACCAGGTCGGGGGCGCAGCCCTTGATCACCCGGGCGAGGGCGTCGGTGTCGTCCCGCATGGAGCGGATGTTGTAGCTGAGGACACGGATGGTCGCCGAACCGTCGGGGTTCGTGCGGGAGTTGGGCAGCGGGTTCGTCGCCATGGGGATCAAGATACGCCCCGAGTCCGGGGGTATTTGTCCGTTTGCGACCGGGGGCGGTTCGTGGCTCGGCGCGCCCGTGCGGCGGAGCCGCCCATGGCTGCGGCCCCGCGCCCCTTCCGGGACACGGGGCCGCAGCCGACCGGGTGTCACATGATCGGGTCGGGCTCTCTCGCCAGGTCGGCCGCGCCCACCAGGCCGGCCTCGTTGCCCAGCCGGGCGGCGATGACCTGGGCGACCGGGCGCCAGTTGCCGCCGACGAGCCACCGCTTGTACGACTTGCGGATGGGGTCGAGGACCAGCTCGCCCTCGTCGGACAGACCGCCGCCCACGATGAACGCCGACGGGTCGAAGAGGGAGGCGAGGTCTGCGAGACCTGCGCCGGCCCAGCGGGCCAGCTCGCGGTAGGAGTCGACGGCGACGGGGTCGCCCTGGCGGGCGGCCATGGAGATGTGCTTGCCCTCGATGCCGTCGGGCGTGCCGTCGCCGAGGCCGAGGAGGATCTCGGCGTTCTCGGGGGTCGCGTTGGCGCGCTGCTTGGCGTACCGCACCAGCGCGCGCCCCGACGCGTACTGCTCCCAGCAGCCCTGGCTGCCGCAGCCGCACAGCAGACCGTCGGGCACCATCCGGATGTGGCCGAACTCGGCGGCCACGCCGAAGTGCCCGCGGCGCAGCTTGTTGCCGATGATGATGCCGCCGCCGAGGCCCGTGCCGAGGGTGATGCAGATGACGTTCCGGTGGCCCTTGCCCGCGCCGAACTTGTATTCGCCCCACGCGGCCGCGTTGGCGTCGTTCTCGACGACGACGGGCAGGCTCACGCGGGCCTCGACCTTCTCCTTCAACGGCTCGTTGCGCCAGTCGATGTTCGGGGCGAAGTAGACCGTGGAGCGCTGGCGGTCGACGTAACCGGCAGCGCCGATGCCGACGCCGACGATCTCGTGGCCGGCTCGCGCGCCCTCGACGGCGGCGGCGATGGCGTCCACGATCGCCTCGGGCGTACCCGGGGTCGGCACCTTGTGGGTCGAGAGGATGTTGCCTTCCTCGTCGACCACACCGGCCGCGATCTTGGTACCGCCGATGTCGACGCCGATGGTGAGTCCCATGAATCCCTCAGTTTCGGTCGAGCCCCGCTACGGCCAACCGTACCCGAGGGCCCAGCACCGGGGCTCCCGTCGTCCGCCCGGCGGACGCCCCTGAGTCAGTCCAGGTCGATGCGTTCGCCGGGGCCCTGGCCGTCGTCCTCGTCGCGGCGTTCCCGGTGGGCGGGGTCGCGGGTGGTCCAGCGGCGTTCCTGGGCCTCGACGGCGGAGCGGTACGCGGCGAGGAGTTCGTTGCCCGCGGCGGCGAGATGGTCGAAGACGTCCGGGTTGCGTTCGATGACGGGTTCGACGGCGGCCTTGGCCTGCTGGACGACCTGGCTGACCATCTGCTGGGCCGCTCCGCCCGCCACCGCGCCGAGCAGCGGCGACTGGAGGCCGGACAGCTTGTCGGCGACGGTGTCGACCAGCTTGCGCAGTTCCTCGGCGGCCGAGCCCGGCGGCGGCCCGTGCTGCGCCCGGCGGCGGGCCTTCTCCGCGGCGAGATCCTCCTCGCACGCGGTGGCCCAGGCGTCGGCGTCCGTGGCCCGTACCTCGTACTCGTCCGCGGCGGCCTGGCCGACCGCGTCCTGACGAGCGGCATCGGACGTGGGGCGCTCTTCGCTCATGGCGGACTCCTGCCTACGTTTCGTACCTTCGACGTTACCCGAACGGGGGTATGCGGTTCACCGGGTGCGCGGCCAGAACCGGGGGTCCGGCGCGAAGCGGATCCTCAGCTCGCCGTCCCGCAGGGCCGCCCCGTCGACCGTGCAGCGGCGCAGGGCCGAGGGCAGCGGCACGATGCGCCGGAACTGGCCGGCGGTGACGACCAGCTCGTCGCCGCGCCGCACGAGGTCCAGCTCGTCGCGTATGGCGCCGGGCAGCGGGAGGTGCCAGACGAGCACGCCGTCGTCGGCGAGCCGGTCGGCGACGGGCCACTCGACCCGGGCGGGCCTGTCACCCGCAGGGGGTACGTCGAGAGCGGTGAGGTCGTCGGTGCCGCGCGGGTCACGGCCGAGGTGGGCGACCTCACGGACGGGGTGGGTGGCGCGCCACTCCGACAGCGTCTTGTCCTGCTGGGCGACGAGACCCGCGAGCCAGGTGTCGGAGGTGTCCTCGGGCAGGACCCGGTTGGCGACCAGCGCGTCCACGGGGAGGCCGCGCAGGGCGAGGCCGACGCCCGCGACCCGGACGTGGTCGGCGCCGGCGGGGCCCGGCTCGGCGACCAGCCGTACGGTCGTGCCCGGGTCGTCTACGACCGCGGCGACGGCGGCCAGCTCGACGTCCCAGCGGGCGGCCGTCTCGTACAGCCACTCCGCGGGCATCGGCACGCCGGCCAGCCGGCCCAGCATGGGGCGCAGGGCGCGGGCCGCCTGGCGTTCGGCGGGCAGCAACCGCCGCAGGTAGCGGCGGAGTTCCTCCGGGAGGCCGAGCAGGGCGAGCGCCTGCGGGAGGGGCGGCAGATCGACGACGAGCAGGTCGTACGCCTCGGACAGCGCGGCGTCGCGGAGCGCGCGCAGGAGGGCCAGTTCCTCGGCGCCGGGCAGCGGGGTGAGTTCCTCGGCGTCCAGCCGGCCGGCGCCCAGCAGATCCAGGACGGAGGCGGCGCGCTCCTGGAACGCGACGAGGTCCACGCGGAAGCCGGCGGCGGCGTCGGGCCGCCACGCGGTGAGGCAGGAGCCGACCGGTACGGGCTCGGCGCCGGTCGGGGTGCCCAGCACCGCCCCGAGACTGTCGGTCCGGTCGGCGCTCAGCACGAGCGTGCGGCAGCCCTCCCGAGCCGCCGCCACCGCCGTGGCCGCGGCAACCGTCGTACGGCCACTGCCGCCTTGCCCGGTGATCAGGATGGTGCGCATGGGGCTGAACGGTAACCCACCGGACGGGGGCAGGGATTCCGCTCACCGCGCGAACGGGGTGCCGCCGCGCCCACCCGTGCCGCCCCAGCGGCACGACTGCCCGCGGCTGGAGACGGCGACCGTGGGAGCGCGCGAAGGAAAACGGCGGAGGACGGCGCCAAGGAACCACCGCCCACTCCGAAGGGGCGCGGGGAACTGCGCGACCGACCACAGCGGACCCGCAGCCGCGAACACACGCGCACCCCCGCCCCCTTGGGCGCTCGAACGGCACCCTTGTCACCAGGGCGAGTCGGGCGGGCGGGTGGGCAGGCGGCTCAGACCCCCGATTCCACCCGCTTCTTCAACCCGGCCAGCGCCCGGTCGATGATCACCTTCTCCGCCTTGCGCTTGATCATCCCGAGCATCGGGATCTTCACGTCCACGGTCAGCTGGTACGTCACCTCGGTCGCCGAGTCACTCACCGGCTTGAGGATGTACGAGCCGTCCAGCGACCGCAGCATCTGCGACTTGACCAGCGTCCAGGACACTTCGTTCGCCCCGGTCCATGTGTACGCCAGCGTCTGGTCGTCCTTGATCGCCCCGGCGTCCATGACGAGTCGCACCTGCTCGGCGCGTCCCTCGTCGTCGGTCTTCAGGACCTCCGCCTCCTTCACCTCACCCGTCCAGTCGGGGTAGCGGGCGAAGTCGGCGATCACTCCCATGACGTCGGCCGCCGCAGCCTCGATCGTGATGCTCGAACTGGTGAATTCCGCCATCGCCGTGGCTCCTCCAGAGACGGTCCGGTGAGGGAGGTGGGTGCGCACGTATGTGCAGCGTGAAGGCTACCGCGCGTACGGACTCACCACTCCAACGCCCACGGCTTACCGCTCCCGGCGAAGTGCCCCACGTTCACACACTCGGTGGCCCCGATCCTCATCCGCCGCGCCAGCGGCTGGTGGACGTGCCCGAACAGCGAGTACCGCGGCCGGGTCCGACGGATCGCCTCCAGCAGCGCGCGACTCCCCCGCTCGAACCGGCGCGCGACCGTGTCGTACACCAGCTCGGGCACCTCCGGCGGGATGTGCGTGCACAGCACGTCCACCTCCCCCACGGCCTCGATCTTCGCCGCGTACTCCTCGTCGCTGATCTCGTACGGCGTGCGCATGGGGGTGCGCAGTCCGCCGCCCACGAACCCGAAGACCCAGCCCCCGATCTCGACGCGCTCCCCGTCCAGCACGGTCGTCCCCTGCCCCGCGTACTCGGACCACAGCGCCGGCATGTCGACATTGCCGTAGGTGGCGTACGTCGGCTCCGGGAACGCCGCGAACAGCTCGGCGTACTGCTTGCGCACGGCCTTCTCGATCACGGCGGAACGGTCCTGCCCGATGCCGGCCCAGAGCCGGGCGCCGAGTTCGCGGGCCTCCTCGAAGCGCCGGGCGGTGCGGAGTTCGACGAGCCGGGTGGCGTTCTCGGCGCCGAACAGATCGGGGAAGATCCCGCGCGAGTGGTCCGCGTAGTCGAGGAAGAGGACCAGGTCACCGAGGCACACCAGGGCGTCGGCACCCTCGCCGGCTCTGGCCAGGTCGCGCGCGTTGCCGTGCACGTCACTGACCACATGAATACGTGTCCTGCGGTTACCGCCTGGTGTGGGTGCCATGACGATCAAGCGTAGGCGGGTGCGGCATAGGTGAACAGAGTCGACCGAACCTGTGGTTACTGGCCAGTCAGTAAGTGTGGGGATTATTGTTCCCGGAGAACCCCATACGTGTGACGCGGAAAACATCTCCCGCCACCCCCCTCGCGGAGAAGCCATACCGACGGGTAACGTCCGGGCAGTCCAGTCGTGCTCAGGTTTTCAACCAGTGAGGAACCAAGGGGGACCTGAGCGCTAGCCCCAGCCTTGGACCGCACCGTCGCATCACACGCGTACGTCGTGGCGCCGGCGCCCTATGAGGAGCAGCAGTCTTGCGCGAGTTCAGCCTTCCGGCTTTGTACGAGGTCCCTGCGGACGGCAATCTGACCGACATCGTCCGCAGAAACGCCGCGCAGCATCCCGATGTCGCCGTCATCGCCCGCAAGGTGGACGGTGCCTGGCAGGACGTCGACGCGGTCCAGTTCCTCGCCGAGGTGCGGGCGGCCGCGAAGGGGCTCATCGCCGCCGGTGTCCAGCCGGGCGACCGGGTCGGGCTGATGTCCCGTACCCGGTACGAGTGGACCCTGCTGGACTTCGCGATCTGGTCGGCGGGCGCGGTTACCGTGCCGGTGTACGAGACCAGTTCGCCGGAGCAGGTGGAGTGGATCCTCGCCGACTCGGGTGCCACGGCCATGATCGTGGAGCTGGACACGCACACGGCCGCCGTCGAGTCGGTGCGCGACCGGCTGCCCGCGCTCAAGCACGTGTGGCAGATCGAGGGCGGCGGTGTGGAGGAGCTGGGGCGCCTCGGCCAGGACGTCACCGACCAGGCCGTCGAGGAGCGCAGCTCGCTGGCGAAGGCCGACGACCCGGCGACCATCGTCTACACGTCCGGCACGACGGGCCGCCCGAAGGGGTGCGTCCTCACCCACCGCAGCTTCTTCGCCGAGTGCGGCAATGTGGTGGAGCGGCTGCGGCCGCTGTTCCGCACGGGCGAGTGCAGCGTGCTGCTCTTCCTCCCGCTGGCGCACGTGTTCGGCCGACTGGTGCAGGTCGCGCCGATGATGGCGCCGATCAAGCTGGGCACCGTGCCGGACATCAAGAACCTCACCGACGAGCTGGCCTCCTTCCGGCCGACGCTGATCCTCGGTGTGCCGCGGGTGTTCGAGAAGGTCTACAACTCCGCCCGGGCCAAGGCGCAGGCCGACGGCAAGGGCAAGATCTTCGACAAGGCGGCGGACACGGCGATCGCGTACAGCAAGGCGCTGGACACCCCGTCGGGGCCGGCCCTCGGGCTGAAGATCAAGCACAAGGTGTTCGACAAGCTCGTCTACAGCAAGCTGCGGGCGGTGCTCGGCGGCAAGGGCGAGTACGCGATCTCCGGCGGCGCCCCGCTGGGCGAGCGTCTGGGGCACTTCTTCCGCGGCATCGGCTTCACGGTGCTGGAGGGCTACGGTCTGACGGAGTCCTGTGCGGCGACGGCGTTCAACCCGTGGGACCGGCAGAAGATCGGTACGGTCGGGCAGCCGCTGCCGGGCTCCGTGGTGCGCATCGCGGACGACGGAGAGGTGCTCCTGCACGGCGACCACCTGTTCAAGGAGTACTGGAACAACCCGGGCGCCACCGCGGAGGCGCTGGCCGACGGCTGGTTCCACACCGGTGACATCGGCACCCTCGACGAGGACGGCTACCTGAGGATCACCGGCCGCAAGAAGGAGATCATCGTCACCGCGGGCGGCAAGAACGTCGCTCCGGCCGTGATCGAGGACCGGATCCGGGCGCACGCCCTGGTCGCTGAGTGCATGGTCGTCGGCGACGGGCGTCCCTTCGTGGGCGCGCTGGTCACCATCGACGAGGAGTTCCTGGGCCGTTGGGCCGCCGAGCACGGCAAGCCGGCGGGGTCCACCGCGGCGTCACTGAGCGCGGACGCCGATCTGAACGCGGCCGTCCAGGCCGCGATCGACGACGGCAACGCCGCGGTGTCGAAGGCGGAATCGGTGCGGAAGTTCCGCATTCTCTCCTCCCAGTTCACGGAGGACTCGGGCCACCTGACGCCGTCCCTGAAGCTCAAGCGGAACGTGGTGGCGAAGGACTTCGCGGACGAGATCGAGGCGATCTACGCGAAGTAGCACGCCCCTGATGTACGGCTATGGCGCGGTGTCCTCGGCGAGGACCCGCGCCATCGTGCGTTCGGCGAGCGCGGTGATGGTGACGAACGGGTTGACGCCGATCGAGCCGGGCACCAGCGAGCCGTCGGTGACGTAGAGCTTCGAGTAGCCCTTCACCCTCCCGTAGTCGTCGGTCGCCTTGCCCAGCACGCAGCCGCCCAGCGGGTGGTAGGTGAAGTCGTCGGCGAACACCTTGTTGGACGAGCCGAACAGGTCGTACCGGTAGATCGTGCGATTGGCCGAGTTGATCCGGTCGAAGAGTTTCTTGGCCATGGAGACGGAGACCGCGCTCTGGGCGGCGCTCCAGCCGAGCTTCGCCGAGTCGCTCGCGGCGTCGTAGGTGAACGAGGCGCGCTCGGGGTTCTTGGTGAGGGCGAGATAGAGGCTGACCCAGTGCTCCAGCCCGGTGGGCAGCGGGGCTATCTCCGCGAAGACGGGATTGGCGGTGTTGGCCCAGTCGTCGATGCCGAGCACCGGCATGGTCGACTGGTTCGCCCCGACCGTGTCCCACAGGTGGTTGGCCCGGCCGAGCATCACATTGCCGTTGGTGCCCCAGCCGGCGCCGACGCTCGCGTTCAGCGCGGGCAGGGTGCCCTTGGCCCGTGCCCGGACGAGGAGTTCGGAGGTGCCGACGCTCCCCGCGCCGAGGAAGAGGTACGTGCAGCCGTACTCCTTGGTCTCGACGACCGTGTCGGTGTCGTCGACGCGGTCGACGGTGACGACGTACGTCCCGTCGTTCTCCCTGCGGATGTCCCGGGCCCGCTCCATGGTGTGGATGGTGACGTTGCCGGTGCCGAGGGCGGCGGCGAGGTACGTCTTGTCGAGGCTTTTCTTGCCGTGGTTGTTGCCGTAGATGACCTCCCCCGCGAGGGCCGACTTCGTCGCCGTGCCGGCCGCCTCGCGCTGCATGTAGCCGAAGTCGTAGACGCTCGGCACGAAGGTGGTCCGCAGGCCGGCCTTCTGGGCGTGGGCGCGCGAGACACGGCTGAAGCGGTACCACTCGGTGGACTCGAACCACGCCGGGTCGACGGTGTTGACGCCGAGCATGGCGCGGGCGCGCGGGAAGTACGTGCCGTACATCTCGGCGGTGTCGACGGTGGGGAACTGCTCGGCGAAGTACGACTGGAGGGGGGTGACGGCCATGCTGCCGTTGACGAGGGAGCCGCCGCCGACGCCGCGGCCCAGGAAGACCGACATGTTGGCGTAGCGGACCCGGTCCAGGACGCCGGGGTAGGGGCTGATGTCCCTGTTGACGACGTCCAGCCACAGGAAGGTGGCGAGCGGGGCCTCCGTGCGGGTCTTGAACCACATGGATCTGCTGTCCGGTTCCCTGGTCGAACAGAAGACCTTGCCGTCCGGGCCGGCCGTGTTCCACAGACGGCCCATCTCCAGGACGACGGTGCGGATACCGGCCTGTCCGAGGCGGAGGGCGGCCACGGCGGCGCCGTAGCCCGAGCCGATCACGAGCGCCGGGGAGGTGTCGACGGCGTCGGGCTCGACGGCGTGCGCCGACCGGAGGTTGACTCTGGTGAGCCCGAGGGCGGCGGCCGTCTGGAGGGCGGCCATACCGAGGATGCGACGGCGAGAAAGGTGATGTTGCGTCAGTTTCTCTGTCATGCACACAGGATGGGCGGACGCCCCCATTCCCACCAGAGATACTGGATGCCCCTTTTGCCCCTACAGCAACAACTCCAACTTTTCGGCCAACGTGTCCCACCGCCACCGTTCCTCCACCCACGCCCGCCCCCGCTCCCCCATGCGGCGGCGCAGCTCGGGATCGCCGAGCAGGGTGACGACGCGTTCCGCGGCCTCCTCCGGGTGACCGCCCCGCACCACCCAGCCGGTCTCGCCGTCGAGCACCGCGTCGGGGGCGCCGCCGGAGTCACCGGCGACGACAGGGAGGCCGGTGGCGGACGCCTCCAGGTAGACGATGCCGAGGCCCTCCACGTCCAGCCCGCCCCGCCGGGTGCGGCACGGCATGGCGAAGACGTCGCCCGCGCCGTAGTGGGCGGGCAGTTCCGACCAGGGCACGGACCCGGTGAAGCGGACCGACCCGGCGACGCCGGTCTCCTCGGCGAGACGGCGCAGCTCCTTCTCGTACGGTCCTCCGCCGACGATCAGCAGGACCGCGTCCGGCTCCTTGGCGAGGACGGCCGGCATCGCCCGGATCAGGGTGTCCTGGCCCTTGCGGGGGACGAGCCGGGAGACGCACACGACCACCGGCCGGTCGGTGAGCCCGAGCCGGGCGCGGACCTCGTCGCCGCCGGAGTCCGGGTGGAAGGTCTTCTCGTCCACGCCGGGCGGCAGCTGGACCATGCGCCCGGCCGCCTCGGGGGTGAGGGCCGTGGCGATCCGGGAGCGCGTGTACTCGCCGAGGTAGGTGATCGTGTCCGTGCCCTCGCCGATCCGCCGCAGCAGCTGCCGGGCGGCGGGCAGCTGGGCCCAGCCCGCCTCGTGCCCGTGTGTGGTGGCCACCAGCCGCCGGGCGCCCGCCCGGCGCAGCGCGGGGGCCATCAGGCCGAGGGGGGCCGCCGCCCCGAACCACACGGACGTGCAGCCGTGCTCCCGCAGCAGCCGCACGGCCGTCCGCGTGGCGCCGGGTGTCGGCAGCAGCATGGTCGTGCGGTCGCGCACGACGGTGAAGGGCTGCTCGGCGTCGAAGGCGGCCGTCGCCTCGACGCCCTCGCGGCTCCGCTTCCAGGTCGAGGCGTAGACGACGACCTTCTCCGGGTCCAGACGCAGCGCCATGTTGTGCAGGAACGCCTGGATGCCGCCGGGCCGGGGCGGGAAGTCGTTGGTCACGATCAGGGTCTTGTGCATCGTCGCCGACCCTACCGAACGGGGCCGCGACAGCCGCCGCGAGGCACCTCGCACAGGACCCGCTCAGCGGGCACCCTCGCACAGGACTCGGCAGGCATCTCCCACAGGATCCGCCCCTGCTTCACCGCCGTCTCACAGCCGGACGGGAGATCATGTCCCCGCACCCGCACAATCGTGGGGTAACCCGCGCGGAGACGACACGCCGGGCGCGGCGGCACTTCGGACAGGGGCATCGGATGGCTCAGCTGGACATGACGGGCACACGGCGGCCCCCGTTCGGCCTGCTCGCGGTCTGGGGCGCGACCAGGCTGGTCCTGCTGCTGTTCGTGTTCAGGGTGTGGGTGTTCCCGGGCCCGGACGTCACCACCGACGTGTCGGTCATCTACCAGGGCTGGTACGGCACCCTGCGCACCGGAACGTATCCGCTGGACGACGTGACGTGGCAGTACCCGCCCGCCGCCGCCCTCGCGATCCTCTCCCCCGCGCTGCTGCCCTTCCTGGAGTACGCCTCCGCGTTCTTCGTCCTCGCCTTCCTCGCCGATCTGGCGGTGCTCGCCCTGCTCCTGTACACGGGCGGCCGGCCCGGCCGGTCCCGGCGCGGCGCCTGGGTGTGGGCGGTGGGCCTGCCGCTGATCGGCCCGACGGTGTACGCCCGCTACGACGTGATGGTGACCGCGGTCGCGGTCGCCGCGCTCCTCGCGGGCAGCCGCCGCCCGGCGGTGATGGGGGCGCTGACGGCCTTCGCGGCCCTGCTGAAGGTGTGGCCGGCCCTGCTGCTCCTGGGGGCCCGCGGCCGTACGGCGTGGCTCTGGGCGGCGGCCACGGCGGCCGGTCTGTCGCTGGTCCTCGCCGTCTCGATGCCCGGCGCGTTCGCCTTCCTGACCTTCCAGCGCGACCGGGGCACCGAGGTGGAGTCGCTGGGCGCCCTCGTCTTCCACGTGGCCCGGCACTTCGGCTGGGACGGCCAGGTGCTGCTCAACTACGGCTCCGTGGAGTTCCTCGGCGACCATGTCGACGTCGTGAGCGACGCGGCCCTGGTGCTGACCGGGGTGGCGTTCGCCTGGCTGCTGCTGTGGCGGGTGCGGGCCCGGCGCTTCGCCCCGCACACCCTCGCGGACGCGGCGTTCACGGCGGTGCTGATGTTCACCGCGACCAGCAGGGTGATCAGCCCTCAGTACATGGTGTGGCTGGTCGGCCTCGCGGCCGTGTGCCTCTGCTTCCGGGCAGGTCGCATGCTGTGGCCCGCCGTCCTGGTCCTGATGGCGTCCTTCGTGACCGTGTTGGAGTTCCCGATCTGGTTCGCCCATGTCGTCATGAGCGACTGGCTGGGCATCACGCTCCTCTTCGTCCGCAACGGGCTCCTCGTGCTGGCCGCGCTCGTGGCCGCCCTCGAACTGTGGCGGAGCACGGTTCCGCACCCGCGCCGGGCCGCGGTCCCGGGGCAGGTGGCCCGCACCAGGGAGTCGCTGAACTCCTGAGCGTGCCCGGTGCGACGGCGGCGTCAGCCGCGGCCGCGGATGCTGTCGATGATGCGGGTCCAGTTGTCGCCGCCGTGGCCGTTCTCGATCGCGCGCCGGTAGTGGGCCTGCACGGCCAGGGGCAGCGCGAGGTCGAGGCCGAGTGACGTGCTGGTCTCGACGATGTGGTCGGACGTCGCGCCCATCATGGTGACCGTGCTGAGGTCGCCCGGGTGCTCGCCCGCGTCGAGCGCGGCACCGGGGTGCTCCTCACCGGCCCTCAGCATGGCGCCGATCGAGTCGGTGAAGGACAGCAGCTCCGGCAGCGCGTCCTTGGCGGGTGTCCCCGCCGTCCCCAGCATCGCGGTGGCGTGCATCAGCCCCGACAGGGTGGTGAGGAACACGGCGAGCTGGGCCTGGTACATCAGCTGGGCGAGGCCCGGGTCCGCGCCCAGGTACTGCGGTGTCCCCAGCCGGGAGAGCACCTCCCGGTGCCGCTCGAACACCGGGGCGTCGCCGCTGTAGTAGACCCGCGACGCCGGCGTGCCGACCATCGGCGCGGGGACCATGACGCCCCCGGTGAGGAAGGCGGCCCCGTGACCCGCCGCCCAGGTCACCGCCTCGCGGGTGCGGTCGGGCGTGTCGGAGCTGAGGTTGACCAGCGTCCGGCCCGTGAGGGACGCG
This sequence comes from Streptomyces torulosus, assembly GCF_001419765.1. GTDB lineage: Bacteria > Actinomycetota > Actinomycetes > Streptomycetales > Streptomycetaceae > Streptomyces > Streptomyces torulosus. Next base: position 10,359 of record NZ_LIRK01000426.1, on the reverse strand, counting down.
GTGGCGCGGTCGAGGATGTCGTACATGGCCCGGTAGTCGGTGAGGCTGAGGAGCACGAGGTCACTCGCCTCGACCGCTTCGCCGGGGGTCGCCGCGAGGGTCGCGCCGTCGGCGACGAGGCCGTCGGCGCGGGAGGCTGTGCGGTTCCAGACGGTGACCGGGTGGCCGGCGGCGAGCAGGGTGCGGGTCATCGCCTGCCCCATCGGGCCGAGCCCGATGACGGTGACGGAACTGTCCTTGCTGGTAGGGGGGTTCTGGTGTGCGTTCACCCCTCCATGCTCGAACAGCGCCACTAGTCTCGGAAGTACCTACTAATTACTGCGGTACTTACCTTTCCGTAAGGGGGATCGTGATGGCGAGGGCGCCGAGACGGGGGCCGTACATCTGCGGCATCGACGCCGCGTTCGACGTGTTGAGCGGCAAGTGGAAGGGGTTCATCCTCTGGGAACTGGAGACCCACCGCGTACGCCGCTTCGCCGAGCTCCGCCGCGGGATGCCGGGCGTGAGCGAGAAGATGCTGACGCAGCACCTGCGCGAGCTGGAGGAGGACGGCCTCGTGCACCGGGAGGTCTACGCCGAGGTGCCGCCGCGGGTGGAGTACTCCCTGACCGAGGACGGGCGGACGCTCAACCGGGCGCTGGAGCCGCTCGGCGCCTGGGGCGTCGAGCGGATGCGCCGCGACGGCACCGAAGCGGTCGACGTCGCCGGGACCGCGCACGGTTAGGGCCCTTCTGACGGATCTCCGTGGGAGAAGGAGCGGCGTCCGGTGCGTGCTCTCGCCGTGCCGCGTGGAAGTCCTCGTAGCGGCGCTACGTGGGCTTTCGCGCGGTGCGGCGAGAGTGCGTGCTTGGGGCCGTGACGCCGCGGAGATCCATCAGAAGGGCCCTAGGCGTCCCACCCACCGCTCCCGCCCGACGGGCCGCGCGCGGGGCGAGACCCCGGCGCGCGGCCCGGCGCGCACCGCCCTCAGGAGCCCGGCGCTCAGTCGAGCTGCGCCCGTACGTACTCCCGCCACTGCGCGGTGAAGGCGGCGAGGTCCGTGCCCAGGACGTCCTTCAGGGCGCCCTCCACGGCTCCGGGGCGCTTCCCGTGGGCTCCGACGGCGCGGTAGAACTCGTCGAGCCGTACCTCGCCCCAGCGGTCCGCGATCAGCCGGCAGGCCAGCCAGCCGCCCTCGTAGGCGCGGGCGAGCCGGCCCGAGTCGCCGGTGAACCCGAAGTCGGCGTCCGTCGGCAGCGCGTCGGGGACCCGCCCCGCCGCGACCGCCCTGCGCAGCTCCGGGGCGACCTCCGGCGCGGTGCGGCCGGTCGCCCGGTAGCCGGCCCAGTCCGCGTACCCCTCGGAGAGCCACAGCGGCGTGGCTGCGTTGGTGTGGGCGCGGGTGGCGACATGGGTCGTCTCATGGGTGAGGACGACCTGCTTGCCGAACGCGCCGAGCACCGCGTAGGCGTCGGGGTTGACGATGATCCGGTCCGCGGGCGCCCTGGCCGCGCCTCCGGCCTCCCCGGTGGTGACGGCGGCGATCCCCCGGTAGCCGGACGCGGGCGCCCCGAGGAGCTCCGCCATCTCCTCCAGCGACTTCGGGACGAGGACGACGACCCGCCGCGCCCAGTCCTCACCCCACGCCTCGGTCACGGCGGGCACGGCCCGGTCCGCCAGGCGCGCGTACTCCCGCAGGTTCGCGTCCGACCGGCCCACCCCGAGCACCAGGCTCCGCTCACCCCGGACGGCCCGGATCGGCCCCTGCTCCCACAGCTGTTCGGTGCCCTTGTCCGACGGCTCGTCGGAGGCGACCCGCCAGCGGCCGTCACCGTCCCTCGCCAGGGTCAGCGTCCGTACGGCGGTGACGGGCGCCTTGTCGTAGCCGCGTATCCGGTAGCGCAGGGCCGCCTCGGCCGTCGCCCGGTCGCCGGTGCGCCGGAAGCCGGTGAGGTCGTAGGACCAGGAGGCCAGCGGCAGATCGCGGAGGTTCGCGAACTCGGCCGCCCCGGTGGCCCGTTGACCGCTGGTGGTGACCGTCGGCTCCTCGGTGGCCCGGTACGCCGCCGCGTCCCGTTCCAGGACCGCCGTCGCCCGCCGGTCGAGCATGGCCTCGACGTCGGCGCGCGCGGAGTCCGGTGCCCCGCCGCCGCAGCCGACGAGCAGGGTCAGCGCGAGACAGACTCCCGCGCCGTCCGCGAGCGCACGCCTTCGACCAGCCACGTTCCCGATCGTACGGCGGCCCGGCCGCCCCTGGGACGGGGCGGCCGGGCCTCGATGCGGCGGGGGCCGCGGTCAGGGGCGGGTGACCGAGGCGATGGGCATCATGCCGACGGGGTCGTAGCGGACGGGGGCGCCCGGGTAAGGGGCGTGAATGACCTGGCCGTCGCCCACGTACATACCGACGTGGCTGGCGTCGGAGCGGTAGGTGACCAGGTCTCCCGGCTGGGCCTGGGAGAGCGGGACCTGGGCGCCCGCGTACCGCTGGGCCTGCGAGGTCCGCGGGAGCGCGACGCCTGCCTGGGCGTACGACCACACCATCAGGCCGGAGCAGTCGAAGCCGTGCGGGCCGGTGGAACCCCAGATGTACGGCTTGCCGAGGGCGGAGCGGGCTGCGGAGACGGCGGTGGCGGCACGGGCGTTGGGGGCGACGGCACCGGAGGGGTCGGGGGTCTCCTGCTCCATCTCGGCGCGGCCGGAGCGGGAAGCGCGGTCGTACTCCGCGCGCTCCTCGTCGGGCAGGGAGTTGAGGAGTTCGCGGGCCTTGGCGAGCTTCCGCTCGACGGTCCGCTTGTGCGCGGCGACGGCCTTGCGGCTCTTCTCCAGCTCGGTGAGCTTCCCGGTGGCCTCCTGGCGCTTCTGGGCGAGCTCCCGCACCGCCTGCTGGAGGTCGCGGAGTTCGCCCGCCTGGTGGGTGCTGATCCGGTCGAGCGCGGAGGCCTTGGCGAGGTAGTCGTCCGGGTCGGTGGAGAACAGCAGGACGAGCGACGGGTCGAGGGCGCCCGAGCGGTACTGCGCGCCGGCGAGCGAACCGAGGGACTCCCGCATGGTGTTGACGCTGTCCTGCTTGCGGGCGATGGCCTCCTGGGCGGCGCCGACCTGGTCGCGCAGCTGGTCGGCGCGCTCGTCGGCCTTGTTGTACGCCTCGGTGGCCCGTTCGGCCTGCTCGTACAGTCGGTCCACCTCGGCGCGGGTGGAGTTGTCGTGCGGCGCGGCGGCGGCCTGCTGGACGGGGATGGCGCCGAGCGCGGCGGCCGCGGCGGACAGCACACCCAGGGCGGCGGCTGCGCCCCGGTCGAACCCGGACGGTACAAGACGACTGTGGGACCCCACGGGAAGCCGCACTCCCTTCGACGGCGGACAGGATCCTCCCCCGGCACGGCGTCGAGCCGCCCCTTCGCGGGGGCGTTCTCACGGCGGGTGAGGAAGGCGCGGCCGACAGTAGCCGCGCGACCCGGTCACAGCCAAAGACCTCCGCGGGCACGGAGCGTGACGCCCTGCTCGGGACGCAGGTCACCAGCGGGGCGCGGGGTCAGTGCGAGGTGCGGGAATTCGCCCGTTCGGCTGGCGTTGTGTCCTGATCTTGAAGCGCGAAGAGGCCGGTTGTCACGGTGTGTGACAACCGGCCTCGTTCGAGCCGTGGGGGCGTCAGACGACGCGGACGCCGAACTGGAAGGAACCGATGGTGTCCATCGACTCGTAGCGGACGACCTTGCCCGGATAGGGGGCGTGGATGACCGTGTTGTTGCCGGCGTAGAGGCCGACGTGGCCCAGGTTGTTGAAGAACACCAGGTCGCCCGGCATCAGCTGGTCGCGGCCGATCTTCGTGCCGTCGTTCTGCTGGGTGTACGTGGTCCGGGAGATCGACACACCGGCCTGGGCGTAGGCCCACTGCGTGAGGCCGGAGCAGTCGTAGGAGTTGGGGCCGCTGCCACCGGAGACGTACGGCTTGCCGAGCTGGGTGTCGGCGGCGGCCAGCGCGGCGGCGGCGCGGTCGGAGGCGGGAACGTCCTTGCCGAGTTCGACACGCTCGCCGGCGTCGCGGCTGGCGCGCTGCTCGTCCTCGGCGAGGTCGGCCCGCTCCTGGGCGGTGAGGCTGTTGAGGAGCCTCTGCGCCGCGGCGAGCTTGTTCTGGTATTCCTTCTTCTTCTTGCCCAGGGTCTCGCGGGTCTCGGCGAGGTCCTCGAGCTTCTCGGCCGCCTCCTGGCGCTGCTGGGCGAGCGCCCGCTGCTTCTCCTGGATCTTCTTGAGCTGCTCGACCTGCTGGCCGCTCAACTGGTCCAGGGTGGCGGCCTTGTCCAGGTAGTCGTCGGGGTCGGCGGAGAGGAACAGCTGGATCGAGGAGTCGATGCCGCCCGTGCGGTACTGGGCGCTGGCCGCCTGGCCTATGCCCTCGCGCAGCTCGTTGAGCTCCTCCTGGCCGCGGGCGACGTTGTCCTGGATGGTGGAGATCTCCTTCTGGAGCTTCTCCTGCTTCTCCTTGGCCCCGTTGTACTTGTCGGTGGCCCGGCCCGCGTCCTCGTAGAGCGCGTCGACCTTGGCCTTGACCTCTTCCTTGCTCGGCTTGTCGCTGGGGGCGGCGTTGGCCGCCTGCGAGGTCAGTGCCACGGCAGCGGCGGCGGCGGTGGTGAGCACGCTCACTCGCGCACGGCTCGGCTGCTTGGGTCGACGGTGGGACGCCACGGTAGGTGAACTCCTTCTTGTGAGCGATCGCCCGCCCGAAGGGGGACCGGCGGCAACGATCACCCGTCCAGAGGTTTGAGCCCAGACCCTAGTGACCTAACGGTGATCACTTCAAATCCCACACAGCAAAAATCCCATCCCCCGGCGCACTATTTACACTCAACACACATGCAGTAATGCTCGATTGACGCTACGTTGCGCAACAGTTCCGTCAATTCGGTCATACCGCCCGTACGTTGCGGTTGGTGCGGACGTGAACGAAGGGTCAGGAAAGCCGTTTCAGGAGCACCGCCGACGCCACCGGGCGCGCGCCCGCCTTGGCGACGCCGTCGGCCACCTCTCGGTCGGTGGAGGCGACGATGACCGGCCGCCCCGGCGGTTCGGCACGCACCAGCTGCCGGATCAACTCGTCGGCGGTGACGCCGGGCTTGGAGAACAGCACCCGCACCCCGCGCGGCGGTGCGAGCAGCACGGGCGCGGCCAGCTCCGCCCCGTCGAAGACACAGGTGACCTCGGCGCCGGTCTGCGCGGCGAGCTGCGACAGCTGCCCGAGGAGCCGCAACCGCTGCTTCTCCAGGGGCATCTGCGGATAGCCGGTCTTGGTGACGTTGTAGCCGTCGACCACGAGGTGGGCCTGTGGCAGCGCGAGCAACTGGTCCAGGATCGCCGGGTCGTTCTCCGACAGCGCGCGGGCGGCGATGTCCTTCGGCGTCATCCGCCCCGGCTCGACCGCGTCGACGGTCTCGGCGGGCCGTACGGACACCGGCGGCAGAGCCAGCTCCCGTCTGAGGCCCTGGGCGGCGTCCAGCACGGTGTCCAACAGCAGCCGTACGCGCATGTCCTCGACGCTGCGCCCCTCGCGGGCCGCCCGCCGTGCCGCCTCCAGGGCGGCCTCCGCCTCGCCGAGCCGTGCCTTCAGCCGCCGGGTCTCGCTCTCGGCGGCGGACACCTGGGCGTGGCTCTCGGCGCGCAGGGCCTCCATCTCGGCGTTCAGCTTGCGCAGGGCGGCCTCGCCCCGCTTGACGTCGCTGAGGGCCGCCCGGAGCTTGCGGTGCAGGGAGTCGGCGTCCTTCTTGGCCGATTCCAGCTCCTGGCGCAGCCGTTCGGTCTCGGCCTTCGTGTGGTCGCGGGCCTCCGCGAGCTGCTCGCGCAGCCGCTCCAGTTCGGCGCGGCTCTCCTCGTCGGCCCGCTCGGCGTCCGCCCGCTGGGCCTCCTCGCCGGCCGCGGCGACCAGCTTCACCCAGCCCGTGGGGCGCAGGACGTACGCGGCGGCCGCCACGTCCAGCGGGTCGGCGGCCGGGGGCGGGGCGCCCGTGTCCAGGGCGCCGGCCAGTTCCGGGTGGGCCTCGCGGAACCGCTCCGCGATCCGCTGTCTGAAAAGCGTGTCGCCCTCGACCGCGGCCGCCATGGCGTTGCCCGCGAACTTCACCCGGCGGTTCGGGGCGAACCGGGCGTACTGCCGGAGCTGCGCGGGCAGTTCGGCGACGGTCAGGCCGCCGAACCCGTCCGACACGATCTGCACGACACGCCGGCGCACGCCTTCGGGCAGCGGACGGTCGAGCACCTCAGCGGCGCCGTCGCCCGGCCCCCCGCCTGCGGTCTCCACCATCCGTCACACCCCATTTCCATGCGGGCCCCTCCGCCGCTCCCGACTCGCGCGAGCGGGGACCCACGTCCTCAGGAGCCGGCGCCCGGCCTGTCCACGAGTTCCACCTGGTCCACGGCGTTGCACCAGCGGCAGCGGACCGACTCGATGGTCTCACTGACCACCTCGCGCTCCTCGACCTTCGGCTCCCCGGCGAGGTCCAGGTGAACGTACTCGACGACCTTGGACGAGCGGGTCACGTCGAACCGCGTGAGATTGCCGCAGAGGGTGCAGCGCCAGCGGGTCGTGGCCGTCGGCAGGGGAACCGTCATCGTGGCTGCTCTTCCTTCTTCCAGTCTCCGTGATGCGCGCGCCGGACTCCCGGTGCGTGTGGCTCGTAACCCTACGGCCTGACCGGTACTCGCCGCCCGTCCGCCCATGGAGTGCCTCCGGCGGTGACGACGAACCCCTTCGGCGGCGAGGCGGTCTGTGCGGGTGGGTCCCGTTACGTCATGCTCTGCTCATGATCGGCAAGTGGAGCGCACATGTTTTCGGGCCCCGGTCCGCCCCCGGGGCGGGGCGCCCGCTCGAGCGGACCGTGCGGAACGAGTCGGCGCCGGTGACGTACGGGCTGATCGCCGCCTGCTGTCTGGTCTTCCTGATCGGTCCGGCCGCGGGCCTGAACCCCGTGTACGGCGCCGGGGACGAGCTGCTCGCCGCGCAGCGGGCCTATTTCCGCCGCTGGGGTGTCGTACCGGTCGAACTCTTCGCCGGCACGCCCCGCGCGGTCCTCACGCCCCTCACGGCCCTCTTCGTGCACGGCAGCTGGCTGCACCTCCTGGGCAACATGCTGTTCCTCTTCGTCTTCGGGGCGATGGTCGAGGAACGCATGGGCCATGTGGAGTTCGCCCTCTTCTACGTGGTCTGCGGGTACCTCGCCCTGGTGGCGTACGCGGTCGCGCACGCCGGGTCGCAGCAGTCACTGGTGGGCGCGTCCGGGGCGATCTCCGCCGTCCTCGGCGCGTTCCTCTTCCTGTTCCCCGGAGCCCGCGTGACGAGCCTGTTCCCGTTCCTGTTCTTCCTGCCGCTGCGCTTCCCGGCGTGGGTGACCCTGCCGTTCTGGGTGACCCTGCAGTGGCTGGCCGCGCGCCGGGAGACGTCCGGGCCGGGGGTCGCCTATCTGGCGCACCTCGTCGGGTTCGGACTGGGGTTCGTCTACGCGTGGGGGCGTTATGGACGGAGGACTAGAGTGACAGCGAATGCCCCCGCTCCGGCCCCCGAGGGAGAACACCAGCCGTGATCACCGCGATCGTGCTCATCAAGACCAGCGTGGACCGGATCCCGGAGATCGCGGAGTCGATCGCCGCGATCGAGTCGGTGACCGAGGTGTTCTCGGTGACCGGTACGTACGATCTGGTCGCCATGGTCCGGGTCAAGGCCCATGAGGACCTCGCCGAGGTGATCCCCGGGCGCATCAGCAAGATCCCTGGGGTGCAGGGGACGGACACGCACGTGGCGTTCCGGACGTACTCGCAGCACGACCTGGAGGCCGCGTTCGCCATCGGCCTGGACGGCTGACCAGGGCCGACGACGGGCTGCACAGACGCCGCGCGGCGGGCCCCCTCCGAGGAGGGCCCGCCGCGTCGAGCTGCCGAAGGGCCTCTACGGCCGTCCGGCGATCGCCCGGGAATGGTCTCCCGGGGTCACTTCCAGCACCACTTCTTGATCGACTTGTAGGCGCTGATGTCCGGATCGGTCGACCCGCGCATCCCGGTCTTGCGCACGATCTGACGGTCCCTGCCCCGGCTGTCCTTGCCATACCACGTCTTGGTGGTCCGGTTCCACGTCGAACGCGGCAGCCGCTTGTGGGTGGGATGGTCGGCGTACGGCGGCACCCACGCGCCCCTGCCGCACTTGTAGTCGGACACCGCGTTCACCTTGTAGTACGACATGGTGTGCTTGTAGTTCTTGGCGTCCCACAGGCAGAGCGAGCCGTTCGGCTTGCAGTCGCCCATGGCGGCCTCGGCCGAGTCCGCCTGGATCCCGCCCGCCAGCACCATGCCCACCGTCATGGCGGAGGCGATCACGAGCCCCTTCATCCCACGCTTCATCCGTACTCCCCGTAGTGAGCGGCCGCGAAGACCGACCGCCCACCCACCTTAGGCAGCCCCGCTCAGCCTCGAACAGTTGTCCTTTGGGGCAGGGTGGCAACGGGTGACGTCAGGTGGCGGGGACGCAACGGCCGTCCTCGGTGCGGTAGTTCCACCGGGCACCGTCCCGGACGAGTTCCCTGACCGCGCCCACGAACCGCTCGACGTGCTCGTCGGGCGTGCCGGCGCCGAAGCTCACCCGGATCGCGTTGAGGGACTTCTCGCCCGGCGCGGCCTCGGGCGACCCGCACTCCCCCTGGGTGTGCGGGTCGCTGCCGAGCAGGGTGCGGACCAGCGGGTGGGCGCAGAACAGGCCGTCGCGGACGCCGATGCCGTACTCGGCCGAGAGGGCCGCCGCGAAGTGGGAGCTGTTCCAGCCGTCGACGACGAAGGAGAGGACGCCGACCCGGGGTGCGTCGTCGCCGAACAGGGAGAGCACCCGGACCTCGGGCACCTCGGCGAGTCCGGCGCGGACCGTGTCGATCAGGTGCCGCTCACGGGCGACGAGGGTGTCGAACCCGGCCTCGGTGAGGGCCTTGCAGGCGGAGGCGATGGCGTACGCGCCGATGACGTTGGGCGAGCCGGCCTCGTGGCGCGCGGCGGTCTCGTGCCACTCGACGTCCACGCCCCCGTCCGTCCGCCGGGTCACCTTGCGGGAGGCACCGCCGCCCGCGAGGTACGGGTCCGCCTCCCGCAGCCAGTCGGCGCGCCCGGCGAGGACGCCGGAGCCGAAGGGCGCGTACAGCTTGTGCCCGGAGAAGGCGACCCAGTCGACGTCCAGGTCCTGTACGGAGACGGGGTGGTGGGGTGCGAGCTGCGCGGCGTCGAGCACGATCCGCGCGCCGTGGGCGTGCGCGGCGGCGGCCAGTTCACGCACCGGCCAGATCTCACCGGTGACGTTGGAGGCGCCGGTGACGCAGACCAGTGCCGGGCCGTGGGGGTCCCGGTCGGCGAGGGCGCGCTCCAGCGTGGCGACGGCCGCGGCGGGCGTCCGGGGCGCGTCGAGGTAGGTCACGCGGGCGTCCCGCCAGGGCAGCAGCGAGGCGTGGTGCTCGGTCTCGAACACGAAGACCTGGCAGTCGGCGGGCAGGGCCGCGGCGAGGAGGTTCAGCGAGTCGGTGGTGGACCGGGTGAAGACCAGCTGGTCGTCCTCCCGGCAGTCGAGGAACGCGGCGACGGTGCGGCGGGCGTTCTCGAAGAGATCCGTCGACAGTTGCGACAGATACCCGGCGCCCCGGTGCACGCTGCCGTAGTACGGCGCGTACGCCGCCACGTCGTCCCAGACCCGCTGGAGCGCGGGGGCGCTGGCGGCGTAGTCGAGCGCGGCGTAGGTGACCTCGCCGCCGGTGACGAGCGGGACGGTGACATCCCGACCGAGAACGGACAGCGGGGCACGGACGGACTGGTCGGCGGCAAGGCTGGACACGCTGGAGACAGACATGGGGAACTCCCGTGAGAGGGCATGCCGAAGAAAGGCATGCTGAAGGAAGGAAAAGGGGTGCGCGGAGGCGGGGCTCGGCGGCCCTATCGCATTCGCTTGCTCACGGAAGACTCCCTCGAACGACCAGGACCCCTGGCCCCACACTTCTCACAAGTGCGTGAGGGGTCCGCGCTTGTCGTAGACCTCGCTGCCTACGACCTGGTCTTCACCCGGGGCACCCCGCCACGGACGGAGGGTTGCCGGACAGCCGGCCGGGGCCTTGTGGCTGTCACTCATGACCTGATCAGGAACGTACGCGAGATGATCGCCGCGCCGCAACTCGTGTCCGGATACCGGGATCGGGCGCCTCATAGCTCGGGGGTGCGCGGTTCGTCGGCGGGTGCGGGTTCTTCGTGGTTTCTCGCGCAGTTCCCCGCGCCCCTGAAAAGCGGCCGGGGCTGCGCCCCGTGCTTTTCAGGATGAAGGGCGGGCCGCAGGCCCAACCCTTCAGGGGCGCGGGGAACTGCGCGACCAGCCCCCAC
>NZ_LIRK01000425.1 GCF_001419765.1 Streptomyces torulosus | reverse complement strand
TCCCAGTGCGAGGAGGTCCTGGGCGACACCCACCCCGACACCCTGAACAGCCGCAACAACCTCGCCGGCGCCTACGCGTCGGCGGGGGACCTGGGACGGGCCATCCCCCTGTACGAGACCACTCTTTCCCAGTGCGAGGAGGTCCTGGGCGACACCCACCCCGACACCCTGAACAGCCGCAACAACCTCGCCCTCGCTCGTAGAGATGCGGCAGCCGTACAGCAACCAGATACAGCAACCCCAGCAACCGATCCCGACCACCAACCCCCCTCAGAAACCCCCGAGCAACCGGTATGACCGTCCCCGACCGATCTCTGTAGAGCTACGGATCAGAAGGTTGCAGGTTCGAATCCTGCCGAGTGCACACAGGTCAAAGCCCCCTCGGGATCATCCCGGAGGGGGCTTTGTCGTGCTGTACCGCAGCGAAGTACAGCAACGGTTGATGTCAGGCGTTGATGTCAGCCCGGTTCGCCGCCGCCCATCGCTGCGGACAGCTTGCCGAGGGCGGCACGCACCTGCTCCTCGCTCGCTTCCGCGTAGACCTCCATCGTCATGGCGATCTGCGAGTGTCGAAGGATGCGCTGAGCCACCTTCGGGTGCACTTTCAGGGCGACGAGCAGCGAGCTGCACGTGTGCCGGGTGTTCCGTAGCGGGATCACGCGAAGGCCGGCGCGGCGGGCCCGCAGGGCGAACATGCGGGTGAGGTTCCCCGGCTCGATCGGCGTCCCGTACTTCGTGGTGAAGACCAGGCCGCGTGTGTCCTGCCAGAGATCACCGGCAGCCTTCCGGTCTCCCGTCTGCTGAGCGCGCCGCATCCGCAGCGCCTTGAGGCAGAACTCAGGGAGGGGAAGGAAGTCGTCGGACTCCTCGGTCTTGGTCTCCCGGTGGAGGATCTGGCGGCCCGCCCGCTGGATCTGGTGATCGACGTACAGCTCTCCCGTCTCGAAGTCGATCGACTTCCAGGTGAGTCCGAGAACCTCACCCCGGCGGAGACCAAGGCACAGGACCAGGACCCAGGCAGCGAACAGCGGATCTTCGCGGGTGAGCGCGTCGGAGAGGAAGCGACCCGCTTCGACGACGGACCACGGCTTGATCCGCCGACGGCGCGGCTTGGGGACCTTCACCAGCGAGGCCACGTTCTTACTGATCTCCTCCTCGGTCACGGCATGTGTGAGGGCAGCGCGCAGGGCATCACGGGCGGCCTGGACGACCCGCCGTGACGGGTACGCCTCACAGCACTCACGGAGGGCACAGCACCGCTGCCGCTCCTTCGGCCGCTTGGCGTCCTTGCCCTGGGCGCAGCACTGGCAGATGCCGGCCAGCTTGGTCAGCCACTCCCGCACGTCCCGGACGGTCAGCTTGTCGAGCCGCTTCGAGCCCAGGTGCGGAACGATGTAGAGCCGGGTCGATCCCTCGTACGAGACGTATGACAGCGGGGCGAGGTTCGGCTTCACGATCGACTCAAGCCAGTAGGAGAGGAACGCCTCCACCGTGCGGTGCCGGGTTTGTACCGGGCCTCTGCTGGCTTCGCCGTGCAGCTTGATCCACTTCTCGTGGGTCTCCTCGCGGGTCTTGCCGTAGACGTACTTGCGCTTGCGGTCGTTGTCGGGGGTGGTCACCCAGACGTAGGCGGCGAAGCCGTTCTTGTACGGGTAGATGGACCCTTCGCCGTTGGCGCGCTTCCCGCTCATGCCGCCCACTCCTCTGCCTCGGTCGCGCAGCGGTTCACGTACTCGTCGACCCAGGCCGGGAGGATGCGCCGGTTACGACCGATCTTCACGGAACGGATCTCACCGCTCAGCACCAGCGCCTTCGTCTTGGAGAGACCGAAGCCGAGCATCTCGGCGACCTCGGCCGTGGTGTGCCACTTGCGCTGAATCGTCACCGTGGTCACTGGGTTGCTTCTCCTTCCGATGCGGGGGCAGTTCGACGAGAGGCGGCGAACCAGGTCTCTGCGGAGGTCAGACCGGTCCCGGCGAAGCGCCAGTGGGAGAGGACGAGAACGGTGTCCGGGTCGGGCAGGGGGTGGCCTGCTTCGGCGGCGCGGGCGCGGGTGAGTGCTTCGTTGTGGTCGGCGCGTTCCTGGCGGAGGGCTCCGAGGGTGACGGAGTAGGCGCGGGACTTGGTGGAGAAGTGGCCGCGGAAGCC
>NZ_LIRK01000424.1 GCF_001419765.1 Streptomyces torulosus | reverse complement strand
GTGGGTGGGGGGCGGGGTTCATGGGCCGGGGCGGGTTCATGGGCCGGGCGATGCTTGCTCCAGGCATCGCCGCATGGCTTCCAGCTGCCGGCGGCGCGGTTCAGGTCTTGTGTGCCAGCTCTGCGCGGCCAGTTCGGCGATCGTCGCCGCGACGTTCCGGTCTCCGTGGGTGTGATGATGCCGGACCGCGGCGACGACCAGGTCACCCACGTCGTCGCGTTCGCTGGCCAGTGCGTCGACGAGGTTCAGGCGCCGGCTGATCTCGGTCATCGGCAGACGGCTCTCGGGCGCCGTGGGGTCGTCCGGTACGGCCGTGGCGAGGAGGCACAGGACCGCCTCGCCTGCCCGCCGGCGCTCGTACTCCTCCATGAAGGTGTGGCGCACCACCAGTTGGAGGACCCGGTGCACCTCGATGGTCCGGGTGTCCTTGTCGACGGTGGCGAGGCCGGCGTCGCCCAGACGGTAGAGGGCCTGGTGCAGTTCGACCGCGCCGCGCAGCACATGACCCGGACCGAGCGGCATCTCGCGTCCCACTCCGGCGAACAGCAGATCCTGAGGGACGGGCCCCGCCCCGAGGAAGCAGAGCAGATGGAGCAGGTCGACGGCGTCCTGTGCCCCGTCGCGCAGCGAGTCGAGGGTGACCTGCCAGCTCGCCGCGACCGGCAACGGGTATTCGGGCAGGGGCCTCTCCCGTAGCAGCATGGCGCAGATCTCGTCGAACTCCGCCAGATGACCCGCGACGTCCAGGCCGGGACCCGCCAGCGAGCACCCGAACTGCACGAGGACCAGGGGAAGATCCCCGGCCTTCTCGGCCAAGGCGTCGGCGTCCTCGTCGGAGAGATCGGCGACCAGGCGGTGCAGCAGTTCCTTGCTCTCCGGACGCTGGAACGGTGCCACCCGCAGGTACGGCATCCGGATGGTCCAGCTGATGCTTCGGCTGGTGACGATGACATGCCCTCGCCCGCGGGGCAGCAGGGGCCCGAGGCGTTCGGGGGACTCCGCGTTGTTCATCACCAGCAGCCATCCGCTGCGCGTACGGCCGTTGCGGAGGCGGTCGAGCACGGCCTCCGCCGGTACGGCACCGCCCGGGTCCGGTGTCATCCCGAGCGCGGTGCCCAGCTGTTCCAGCGACTGCCGGGCCTTCGCCGCGTCCCCTGCCTCGACCCACCAGACGAAGTCGTAGTCGTCGCGGTGGCGGTGCGCGTACTCGAGCGCGGTCTGGGTCTTCCCGACACCGCCCTCTCCCTGGAGTACGCACAGGTCGTTGCCTTTGGCCGCGAGGGTGTCCCGCAGGTCGCGCAGCAACGCGTCCCGGCCGGTGAAGCTGTCGTTCCTGGCCGGCAATCTCTCATCCGTCACACGGAGTTCGGGCCCGGTGCCGTTGTCGCGCGGCGGCTCGGGCGCCGCGCGTGGGTCCTCGTCCGTCTCGGCCCAGCCGTGCCGGAGGGTCCAGGCGTCGGGGGGCAGGAACTCGTCGGCGACGGTCAGGGCGCGGGTGACGTCCGACCGGCCCAGCTCCCGCATGAGCACCTCGCCGGCGCCCGGCCGGAAGAAGTAGGCCCGACGGCCCGCAGTGGCGGTGTCATATGCCGGTGCGGGAACGAACAACCCGCTGAGGAACGCCTCCGCGACGGAGAAGTCACCGGTGTCGGGCAGGAGTCGGTGCCGCATGCCGCGGAGCAGCGGGACGGTGACGACCGGCGCCACCGTCAGCAGCGCGGCCAGGCGGACGGAGTCCGGTTCGGCCGTGCGCAGGAACCGACGGGCCGCATCGCGCCCTGCCTGAGGAGTGCCCCGTGCGGCGCCCCCCGCCGCCGCGGTCCCCGCGGCCCCGGTCCTGGGCGGTGCGCCCCGGGTCCGTGTGCCGTCGGGGGCCGACGGTTTCTCGTCCACGAGGAGGCCGATGCCCTGGTGCCAGGCGCCGTCCGCGCCCGTCACCAACTCGGCCCAGGCACGCACGGAGTGCAGATTCAGTGCGATCACCGGGACGGCACCGCCCACGGCCACCGGTCCGGCCGGGGACGACCACGGGCGGTGCCGCAACCGCCCGGCCGGGCCTCCCGGGCTGGGGTTGCTCCATTCGACGTCGACGACGGGGGTGCCGGTCCGGCCCCACAGCCGCTGCGGCAGCAGCTGGACGACGGCCACTGCGGACGTCCGGCTCCACTCGTGGAGGAGTGCGGTCATCCTGCCGTCACGCCATGCGTGCCCCAGACAGTCCGTGGCCAGTAGCAGCACCCGCCGGGTCGCCCTACCGGCCCCGTCGGCGCCCGCCACGCCAGGGGGCGGGGAATCCGGTGCCGAGGTGTCGAGTTCGTCGACCCGCACACTGCGGAAGGGCGCCTGGCGGGTGACCGAGAGGAAGTCCCGCACGGTGTCGTCCCACAGGTCCATGGAGGGGGCGCGGTCGACCACCACGTGCAGGTCGTAGCGGCGCTCAGCGGCAGGAACGGGGAACTCCAACGGGCCGCGGTAGCCCTCAGCGGGATCGAGCGCTCCGGGATCTCCGGGGAAGCCGCCGGCCGTCGGCCGGTCGAAAGCGCTGAGCGCGTGCAGCAGCGCCGAGCGGCCGGCGGGTCCCCGGCTCATGATGCCGGGAAGGGGTCGAGGAGCGGTGGTTCCGGCGCCGCCGACCGCGGGTCGTCATAGAGCAGGACGATGCTGTCCGCCCAGGCCTCGACGTTCTCACGGCGTAGGGCGAGAACGGCTTCGGGCAGGGCCGCGAGGTCCGTGTGCGCGACCAGTTCCTCGATCCGGGCCTCGATCTCCGCGTCTCCCGTCCGGGACCAGATGGCGACGGTGACCCCCGCGGCCAGTGCGGCGTCGAGCGGTCGGGGCGCGGACGGCTCCATCTCACCGCGGGGGTCCACGCACAGGACGCGACGGCCGCTTCCCTCCAGCCATGTCGACGGGGAGCGGTCCTGCTGTGTGACCAGTCTCTTCCACCGTTCGCGCCAACCGGGTTCGACGTCGCCGCTCCTTCGGCCGACGCGTACGGTGACCGGGTGGAGCATGCCGATGCTCCGTCCCTCGGCAGCCCCGTCGGCGGACCAGGACTCGACGTCGAGTTCCAGGAGGCGACGGGGCAGTTCGAACTCGACCCGCAGTCTGTCCCTGTCCCCGCCCAGCCGTCTGGTGGCGTCTCGGAGGGTGTCCTGGACGAGTTCCTGCACCGCTGTCAGCGGTATCGGCTCGTCGCTGCCGCCGAGCGGCACCGGATCCCTGTCGGGGTCCGGCAGGAGCCGGGCGACCGCCTCGTAGCGTCCGGGTTCCCAACCCGCCTCCGTCAGCGTGAACTTCAGCACCGCCGGTCCGCTGCGCCGCTTCGGCCCCGCGCCGCCCGGAGGCACGTCGATCCCCAGCCGTTGCGCCACATCGCGGACCCACAGGAACAGTTGGAAGTGCGTCATGGGCGCCGCCTGCTCCGCGACACCGGAGACGAAGGTGAGCAGGGGGGGCGGCTCGCCCTCCGTGACCGGTGCGTCCTCCAGTTCGACCGCCCGATCCACCAGGGCATCGAGATCGCCGAGTCCCGGCCGCACGCGTGCGGGGTCGGCCGCCCTCGCGAGCAACTCGTGCAGAGACAGACGCTCGGCGGGCAGCAGCAGGGGCTGGGAGGTCAGCTTGTCGACCAGCGTCGTGAACGATTCCAGCTCTACGCTGCCCGGGACGAGCGTCTCCAGGGCCGCGGTCAGGGCGCGCAGGCCGTTCGCGTGGCGCGCGCAGGTCATCACCAACGCCATCAACTGGACACGGGGGACGGGGGATCTCGGCATGGCCTCGGCGATCGCGGGAGGGATGAGCCGGACCAGCAGGTCGACGGCCCCCGGGCCGGCCGGGACCATGGCCTCCGTCAACGCCTCCGCCAGCACGCCCGCATCACGGGCCGTCAGACCGCGTCGGTCGTCGCGCGGACGCCTCACCGGTACGTGGTCCAGGGCGTCCCGCACCGGCAGCATCCATCCCACGGCGCGGGCGTCGTCGTCCTGGCCTGCCGCCAGCAGCATCCCGACCACCGCTCCGGTGTCACTGTCGATCACCGGGGCGCCGCTCATCCCGGGCCGGGGCTCCCGGTGCGTGAACTCGAGCCGGGTCCACCCCGCCGAGCCGACCGCGGGCGTGTTCCGGACAACCCCGTTCCACCGTCGCAGCCCCACGTGCTGGTCGTACCCGTACAGGTGAACGGCGGCTCCGGCCCGGGGGCGGTCCATACGCGATGCGGGGACCGACTGTGCGGCAGGCGCGAGGAGGCTGAGGACCGCCAGGTCCCCCTGCCGGTCGTCCCCCAGCGGCAACCAGCCGCCGGCCATGACCTCCGCTCGAAGATCCGTCAGCAGGGCCGGTAAGCGGACCTGGACCTCGCCTCGCGGTCGATCACCGGACGGTGCGGTGCCGAGAGCGTCGGCGACCACATGCGCGCAGGTCAGCACGAGGTTACGGGTCAGCATGAAGCCGGACCCGGTCACCCGGCCCGTGGAGTCCTTGATGACGACGGTCTGGTCGCGGGACTGCTCATCGGCCACGACGCCCCTCCCCGTGCAGGCCTTCGGGTGCCGATTATGCAGTTCACCCGGTGCGCTGTCAGGGGAAAGCGGAGTCGGAGGGCGGAGCACCGCCCGCCACTCTCGTCATGGGCCGCGCCCCGGCGCCCCCCTACGCCGCGCCGCCCGGTCCCGCCCCGTCCCCCTTCAGGCGTTCCAGGTCGGACGGGCGGACCTGGATGGCGAGGACGGCGATGAGCGCGGCGACCACCGTGAAGATCGCGGCCATGACGAACGCGGCCGAGACGCCGGCGGTGAGGACCTCGTCGCTGTAGGGCGGCGGGAGTTGGCCGGTGCGTTCGAACTGGAGGCGTTCGAGCGGGGTCGCCTGGGAGAGGAAGCGGGGGATCTGTTCCTCCGCCTCGTTCGTGCTGGCCGTGCCGTACATGGTGACGAGGATGGACAGGCCCAGGGAACCGCCGACCTGCTGGGTGGCGTTGAGGAGCCCGGAGGCCGCGCCGGTCTCCTGGGTGGCGACGTTGGACAGGGCCATCAGGGTCAGGGAGACGAACTCCATGCCCATGCCCAGACTGAACACCAGCATCGGGCCGAGCACGCTGCCGGCGTACGTGGAGTGCACGTCGGTCAGGGTCAGCCAGCCCAGGCCGACCGCCGCGAGGATCGCGCCCACCACCATGAACGGCTTGGGCCCGTACACGGGCAGGAAGCGCGACGCCAGCCCGGCGCCGATCGCGATCACCGCGCTGACCGGCAGGAACGCGAACCCGGTGGCCAACGGGCTGAAGTCCAGCACGTTCTGCACGAAGAGCGTCAGGAAGAAGAACATGCCGAAGATGGCGGCTGCGAGGCACAGCATGATGCCGTACGTGCCCGCCCGGTTGCGGTCGGCGAACATGTGGAGCGGGGTGATCGGCTGCCGGGAGCGCTTCTCCACCAGGACGAACAGCAGGAGGAGGACCACGGCGCCCGCGAACGACGCCAGCGTCAGGGCGTCCCGCCAGCCCTCCTGGGCGGCGCGGATGAACCCGTACACCAGGAGCACCATGCCCGCGGTGGAGGTCAGCGCGCCGGTGACGTCGAAGTGGCCGGGGTGCCGCTCGGACTCCCGGATCCAGCGGGGGGTGGCGAGCACGATGAGCAGGCCGATCGGCACGTTGACGAACAGCACCCACCGCCAGTTGAGCCACTCCACGAGGACACCGCCCGCGAGCAGTCCGATCGCGCCGCCGCCCGCCGAGACCGCCGCGAACACGCCGAACGCCCGGTTGCGTTCGGGGCCTTCGCGGAAGGTCGTGCTGATCAGGGCGAGGGACGTCGGGGAGGCGATGGCGCCGCCGACACCCTGGAGGGCGCGGGCGGCGAGGAGTTGACCGGCGTTCTGGGCGAGGCCCCCGAGGAGGGAGGCCAGGACGAACAGCAGGACGCCGAAGACGAAGACACGGCGTCGGCCGAGGATGTCACCGGCCCTGCCGCCGAGCAGCAGCAGACCGCCGAACGTGAGCGTGTAGGCGTTCACCACCCAGGCCAGGCTGGTGGTGGAGAAGTCCAGGGAACGCTGGATGTCCGGCAGCGCGATGTTCACGATCGTGATGTCGAGGACGACCATCAGCTGGCAGGAGGCGATCACCAGCAACGCCATCGCGCTCCCGCCACCACCCGATTCCCGGGTGGTGGTCTCTACTGGGGAGGTCGACTGGGGATCGCTGCTCATGGCATGTCGCTCGGCACTGATCGGTGGAGGGAAAAGGTCCACTCATGCGTCCGTTGTTCGACCGTACGCCCGTGCCATGCCCCTCACCACTCGAATCATCACTCGAATCGCCCACTCGAACACCTGCCCCCGCGCGCCCTTGGCCGCCGAGCGTCTGCCCCCGCCCGCCCTTGGCCGCCGAGCGTCTGCCGCGGCCGCCCGGCGCACCGACGTGGTCGCACGCGTCGGCGCCACGGGGCAACGCGCGGGGAACCGCGGGTTCGAAAACCTGTACCGGTGTGCGGAGGGTGAGGGCTATGATCGCCGCGATGACGACTCATTCCGTTGACAGAATGGGGGTCCCGTCCGCGCAAGGTGAGTGCTGATGCTCACTCATGTCGCGAACGGGGATTCCCGACTCTCCTTCTGGTCGCGCGTGCGCCGGTTCGCCGTGCCTCCGTCGATGATCGAGACCGCCACCGCCCGCCGAGAGGTCGGCGACTGGGCGGGGGCCTGTGCCGCCGCCGGCATCGACATCGACCTCCATCCGCGTACCGTCGCCCTGCGCCACGGCCAGGACGTCGCCGCCCGGCTACGGGCCGACCTGCGGCATCTCGCTCCGGACCTGCTGCGCTGGCACCTGCCGAGGATCGCCCCCGACGGGCTGCTGCGGCCGGGGCTGACGATCACGCTGGCCCGGTACGGCGCCGAGGGGCGCGCGGGCCCGTACCCGGTGCACCTCGTGGTACGGACCCCGCCCGCCTGGGCGGACGCCGGCCAGCGGATCGGGCTCGCGCTGTGGGACGGATCCGCCGGGTCCCGCTCAGCGCCCGACGCGTGCCGCCACCCGCATCCCCGGCCCAGCCGCCGCTACCGACTCGATCTGCACCGGCATCTGTGGGACGCCCGCAGGGCCCCCGAGCTGCGCCCGCGTTCCGGGTCCGACCAGGCGTCCGCGGACGGCCCGGCCCTCGCGGGCGGGGAGGCGTCGGGGGCCGTGCCACCGGAGTACGGCTGTGCCGTGGGCCGGTGGGCGGACGAGGCGCGGATCGTACTGGCCGCCGAGGGCCGGTCGGGCGGGCCCGTCCTCGTACGGCTCGGGGCGCGGCGCCGACTGCTCCTGCACCTCGACGACGGCCCGGACGGCGCCGGATCGCCCGCCCCGCGGATCGAGGTGGCGTCCGACGGGGACGGGGCCGCCCTCCCCCTGCCTGTGCTGCCCGACGCGGCGACCTGGGTGCCGCCCGATCTGGAGTTGCTGCGCTCCGGGGCGATCGACGCGGACCGGCTGCATCCGCTGGTCGCCTCGGCGCTGGTGCCCGGCCATGTGCCCGTCGGGCCGCCCCGGGCGGCGGACCCCGCCGGGGAGCCGCGTGTCGTGGAGTGCCGGGGGGAACGGCACCGGATCGGGCTGGTCGACGGGGTGCTCGCGCCCCTGGACCACGATCCGGACGAGATCCGGCGGGAGGAACTGCTCGTCGCGCTGACCGGCACTCCCCTGCCCTGCCTCCAGGCGATCGACCGGGCGCACCGCCGCCCGGACGCTCTGTCCGGCGTGCGTGAACGGCTGGACCACGGGGACACCGCCGGTGCGCTGGCCGTCGTCGAGGGTCTGCTCGGGCCCGAGGCGGTGCTGCGCGACGGCCCGCTGCGGGACGAGCTGGAGGCGGCCGCGCGACGGCGGATCACCTACGGGCTGTACCGGACGGGGCTGATGGGGCCCAGCCCGGAACGCATCCGCCGGGACGACCGCCGCCGCCC